>PUMD01000178.1 GCA_003551215.1 Clostridia bacterium
GAGGGGGGCAGGTCTTTTACGTTCATAACCGGGTCAGGACGATACATCAGGCAAAAAAGCGAGCAGAAAGGCTGGCTCCTGGAGCAGATGTAGTGGTGGCTCACGGTCAGATGCCCGAACGGCAGCTGGAAAACATAATGGAGCGCTTCGTGGCAGGGGACTTTGATATCCTAGTATGCACCACCATCATAGAATCGGGTCTGGATATACCCAACGTCAACACATTGATTGTGGAAAACGCCGACATGCTCGGCCTGGCGCAGCTTTATCAGCTTCGCGGTCGGGTCGGGCGGTCAGACCGGCTGGCTTATGCCTATCTTACCTATCAGCAGGGGAAAGTGCTGACGGAGATGGCCGCCAAACGCCTGCATGCCCTGCGGGAGTTCACCCAGCTGGGGTCTGGGCTCCGGCTTGCCAGGCGAGACTTACAGCTGCGGGGTGCGGGTGATGTGCTGGGGGCCGAGCAGCACGGTCACATGATAGCGGTCGGCTTTGACCTTTACTCCCGCCTTCTGGAGGATGCGGTGGAGGAACTGCGCGGCGAGAAAAGGCCGCCGCTGCAGAAACCGGATGTTCAGCTGCAGGTAGATGCCTTCCTGCCCTCGGATTATATCCCCAGTAGCGCGCATAGGATTGAGATGTACAGGGGCATTGCCGAAGTAGAAAGTGCCGATGAGGCCGAGGATCTTCTCGATGAGATGATTGACCGCTTTGGCGATCCACCGCAGCCGGCGGTGAATCTCATCTACCTGGAAAAACTGAAAGTGCTCGGGGGGCAAAAGGAGCTTCTGTCCATCAGAAGAGATGGTAAGATGGTCCGGATGCAGCTGATGCCCAAAGCAGGTGAACAGGTGGATTGGACCAAGATGGGGAAACAACACGGGCTGAGGTGCCTGGTGCATCGGCGGAAAGACAGGTTATCCGTCAGCCTGCAGCCGGAGCGCGCGGCTGAGGCTATGCCCGAAGGAACCCAACTTTTACAGTTTTTGGAGGAAGCGATCAGCGGTATTTGCTAAAATGTCCCGGCCCTTGCAGCCGGAGCGTGCGGTCAGCGGTAGCCTTTGTACTGGCTGCGTGGTAAAATATTTATGATGCGTTTCCACTTTTAGGCAGGCACATATGGGCCGAATTTTAAGACAATGTATGGCCAATAATTAACTGCCAAGTGCAGTGAATATGGCCTGGTGAGAGGGAGGATAGCGGTGAAAGCAGTGGGTATTGTCAGAAAGATTGATGATCTAGGCAGAGTGGTCATACCGAAAGAAATCAGAAGGAGTATGGATATCAGGGATGGAGAGCCACTGGAAATTTATACTGAGGAAGATGGACAGATTGTATTGCAGAAGTACTCTCCCGTCCGGGCCCGCCAGCAGCTTGCGCAGCAGCTGGCAAAAGCCCTGCACAGCGTAACCGGGAGGATAGTCTTGGTTGCCGACAGCAATCGGGTGGTTGCTGTGTCTGGAGAAGAAAATACAGACATGCTGCAACGCCCACTGCAGGGCGCCCTCAGTTACTGCGTGCAGGAGGGAGAGAGCATCAACTCGGCGGAGGCTGCCAGCTCAGAGTATGACAGCTCGCTGCTGGGGCAGGGAGAACACGACAGCTACCCCCTGTTTTATGCCACTCCCATCATCGTACAAGACCAGGTGGTAGGGGCAGTAGCACTGGCCGACCGCGACCCCGACCGGCTTCTGCATTCTGATGATATTGCCGCCTGTCGGACTACTTCAGCGTCGCTTAAGCGAGTGGTTGACTTCTGAATGCGCGGCCCGGTGGGGAAGCCCTGTCGGGCCCTGAGGCGGGGATAGGCAAATAAGTCTCCTGCTGCTTAGGTAAACTGACACAGGGGGTTGGGTTGTGATTAATGCGTAAGGACAGCTTTTTGCGGGGCGCGTTCATACTGATGGTCGGCAGCCTGGTCAGCCGAGTGTTGGGTGCTGTTTATCGTTTCATTCTCCCGTGGCTGATGGGAGGAGGGGATGAGGGAGCTTACGGCATGGCGCTGTTTGCTCTGCCTTATTCCATTTATTCTATTGCACTGGTTTTGTCGAGCATGGGAATCCCGCTGGCCATTTCAAAGCTGGTGTCGGCAGCCCTCGCGGACAATTCCCCCCAGGAGGCAAGACGGGTGTTCCGGGTATCGGTGGGGCTTTTGTTTTTCCTGGGTGCTGCTTTCAGCGTGGTCCTTTATTTTGCCAGTCCATATTTTGCCCACCGTGTCTGGCAGAACCCCGACGCCTATTACAGCATGGTGGCGCTGGCGCCCGCTGTAGCTTTTGTGTCAGTTATGTCGGCACTGCGGGGTCTTTTTCAGGGTCTGCAGAATATGACTCCCCACGCTGCTTCTCAGATAATCGAGCAGATCGTACGGGTCGGTACCATGTTTGCTCTGGTAGCAGTACTGGTTCCTTATGGACTGGAATATGCAGCCGCCGGAGCAACCTTCGGAGCTACTACCGGTGCGGTGGCCGGCGTTCTGTATCTGTTGGCGGTCTACTGGAGAAATCGGCAGGATATGTGGGGGATCCCGACTAGCTCAGAGATCCGACCGTCTGGCCGCTCTACCTGGGCTGTCATAAAGGATATCATGGGATTCGCTATCCCCATATCGATAACCGGGGTAATCATGCCGCTTATGCGGTTTGTTGATGCGGCAGTTGTGCCCTCGAGGCTCATAAGTGCTGGGCTATCCGAAGCTCTGGCTACCACAAATTTCGGCTATCTGGAAGCTTACAGCATGCCCTTTGTTAACGCTCCCGCCATATTTACCACAGCGGTGGCCATCAGCCTGGGCCCGTCCGTCTCCGAATCGATGGCCCGCGGCGATCTGCCCGCCATCCGCAGCAAGTTTCGGGCGGCGCTACGCATCGCAACTCTTATCGGTGTGCCCGCGGGAACGGGACTGCTGGTGCTGTCCAGCGAGATTCCCGACTTTTTCTGGAGTTCCCCGCAGGCTGGTCCGGTACTGGCTTCTGTTGCAGGGGTTGCTGTATTTTTCTGCCTGCAGCAGGTTTCCTCTGCCGTACTGCAGGGACTTGGACTCCCGCAGATACCCATGCGGAATCTGCTTTTTGGTGCCGTGGTCAAGCTGGGGATGACCTGGATGCTGACAGGTATGCCGGAAGTGGGAGTCAGAGGAGCAGGTTATGCTTCTGTGGTGGGTTTCGGTATAGCTGCGGTTTTGAACATAGCATCGGTGCTGAGGGAAGTGGGTGCGTTCAGCGTGGTGGGAGCTACCTGGAGGCCGGTGGCAGCTTCGGCGATTATGGGGGTCATAGTGCGGGCTTCTTCGGAGGTCGTTGTCGGTGAGGTTGGACTTACTCTCGGCTTTCCTCTGGCAGTGGTTACAGGTGTTGTCATTTACGGTCTGACTATCCTGCTTATCGGGGGGGTGCGGACTCAGGATCTACAGATGATTCCCAGGGTCGGCGGCAGGCTGGCCGGCGTCTTGAAGTCCTGGCATCTTCTGCGCGATTGAAACATGGCTTTATCCGGACACAGAGAGGAGATGGTCTGTGTATGAACAGCGCCGACGGGGGCGAGATGTTCTTTCTGGGGCTGCATTCTCTGCAGCCGGAGAATTTCGACGGCGAGGACATGAGACTACTCCGGCAAGCCGCCAGGGTGATGGTACCCGCGGGTCGGATAGGAGATTTAGTTGTGCAGAGGCTGTGGGATATTGATGGTGTGGGCACTGTTCACCGCGTGAAGTCCGCTGATAAATTTTCCTTTTCTGATGCGGTCGTGTACTGCGGGTTGGGTGCAGTAATTCCTTACGATCCTGTGGCCTGCAGCTTGTACAGAAAGATCCCCGGTGAGGTTCAGATACATATTCGACAAACTCAGCCGGTGAGTCGCCAGATACAGTCGTCAGCGCTGCTGGAAGATGCAGGCTTATGCCGCGCTGAGGTTGAGGACGCTGCCGTAATGGGTGCTCACCAGCTGCAAAGCTACGTTGGTTGCACTGATGGACTCTGGGTAGAAGGTCTGTGGTGCGAGCGGTACCGCGCGGGTGCGCTGAGGGCAGTCGGCAGGCTCTATCCACCATCGCATCCCGCCTTCGTGATTGATGCGGAAGGTCTTCTCACCCAGCCTCTGTCGAAAGATTTCGGGCGGTTCGAGGAGGCGACAGCGGCCGAGCTTTGTGGTGCTATTGACGGGTTAACCCTGCCCCTTGCATACTTACCGCCACCCAGACTGGATGAAAAAAGGACACGAGACGCTGTGCGTGCCGGACAAGCCTTCAGCGGACTATTCAGGGTGGTGCACCGCCTGCGGGCACCGGGAGGCTGTCCGTGGGACAGACAGCAGGATCACAGCTCCCTTACGCCCTTTTTACTTGAAGAATGCCACGAGTTGATCGATGCAATAGATAAAGACAGCCAAAAGCAGCTGCCCGATGAGCTGGGAGATGTGCTGCTGCAGGTGCTTTTGCACTCTGTTATCGCATTCGAAGATAGTGACTTTACCGCCGAGACTGTCATGAGGACTCTGACGGAGAAGATGGTATTCAGACACCCACACGTGTTCGCCGACGTCGAAGCGAGGACAGAAAAGGAAGTCGAACGAAACTGGGAGCAGCTGAAGAGCCAGAAGCGGAAACGGGACGGTGAGGAAGGCAGATCAGAGAGCAGCTATCTGTCGGGGGTTCCGCTAACACTCCCCGCGCTGCTGCAGGCGGAGAAGGTCCAGCGCGTGGCATCGCAGGTGGGCTTCGACTGGCCCGACATATCTGGCCCTCTGGAGAAGGTAACAGAGGAATTGGGCGAACTGGCCGGGGCGGTAGAGCAGAACCGGTCAGGTGAAATCGAGGAAGAATTCGGCGATCTGCTGTTTGCGCTGGTCAACGTGGCCAGATTTCTTGACGTCTCAGCAGAGCTGCAGCTTCGCAGGACCGTTGGAAAGTTTCGTGAGAGGTTTTCGGCAATAGAAATGCACGCAGAGGATACCGGTCGCAATCTAAAGGACCTGACGCTTGATGAAATGGACCGTATCTGGGAAGAATGTAAGGAAAATGGTCAATAAAGGAGATTGATCGCACCCAGCAGAAGGAAACGGAATCTGGTACGTAGAATGAGTATTTGCGAGAGACGGGTAACACTAAGTACTAAGATGCGCGGCAGTACTGGTGATGACTGCTCAGCAACAGAAGTGAAATCAATTTACGTGCGGAGGTGCACAGATGCATAAGACAGATTTAGTTGACGAAGTGGCTGAAAAGTGCGATCTGACAAAGAGCGATGCGAAAGAGGCGGTTGAAGCATTTATTGAGACCATCGAGGAGTCGCTCTGCCGCAACGAGAAGGTCACCCTGATGGGGTTTGGTACCTTCGAAGCCCGGCACCGCAAGGGTCGTAAGGGGCGCAATCCGGCCACCGGTGAAGAGATGAACATACCGGCTGCGTATCTGCCGGCGTTCCGTGCCAGCAAGAACCTCAAAGAGAAAGTCAAGGAGAGTGTGCCGGCTGAGTAGAATCGGTTTGCCGGTCAACTGATGACGACGATGTAAGGGAACCAGGCGCGCCTGGTTCCCTTCAATAGGAGGGATTCGGATGTCCAGTCCAGAGATGCGTTTGGACAAGTTTCTGAAGGTATCCCGAATAATCAAACGGCGAACTGTGGCCAAGGAAGCATGCAACGGCGGTAGAGTCAAGGTTAACGGGCGTGAAGCCAAGCCTGGCAAGTATATAGGTCTGGAAGATGAAATAGAAGTCACATTCGGAAACCGCATATTGAAGGTGGTAGTGCAGGACATATCCTCGCACGTTCCCGCCAAAAAAGCCCCTCAGCTTTACGACGTTCTCGAGGAACGGTACGTCGATTCTGAATAATACCGCAATCTCAGAGCTGGCTGCATCCGGGTTTAGTCCCTCGCCGGTATGCGTAAAATACCGGTGAGGGGTGTTTTATGGTGAAAATGAGGCAAGTGTATCCGCTCAAGATTGCAGCATTGCTAAACGCGGCCATCCTGGTGGCGATATTCACAGGCTGCGGATGGTTTGGTGCTGATGAGATGCAGCAGGAGCCAGAAATCACTCTGCACCTGACACAACAGCAGGAGACGGTCACGCTCGATTTTGAGGAGTACGTCGCCGGTGTGGTAGCAGCGGAGATGAATCCGGATTGGCCGGAGGCGGCCCTGGGAGCGCAGGCCATACTCGCTCGTACTTACGCCTGGCGGAAAATTCAGCAGGGAGGAGAGCACGAGAGGTACGGGGCAGATGCATCGGATGATGTGACCAGTTTTCAGGCATACAACGCCGACGAGATCAATGACAATGTAAGGCAGGCGGTGAACGATACACGCGGAGTAATGGTGACGTACGACGGAGAAATCGCGCTCACGTGGTTCCACGCCGCTTCGGGGGGGCAGACAGCATGTCCCCAGGAGGGCCTCGAGTTTGATGATGAGCCCACTCCCTATATTCGAAGTGTGCAGGAGGTGCAGGGAGCGGACCTTCGCGAATGGTCAGAGACCTTTGACCAGTCTGAGGTCATCTCTGCCCTCGATGAGCTGGGATATAACGTCGATCAGATAACACAACTGCAAGTTGCCGAGCGCGGAGACAGCGGACGGGCAACGAGATTGCAGGTCAACCAGACGCAGGTTCCGGCAGCTTCTTTCCGGGTGACGCTTGACTCCACGAGGATGAAGTCCACGCTGCTTGAGGAAGTTGAAGTGGGAGAAGATGGTTCTGTGTCCATGAGCGGTAAGGGATACGGTCACGGAGTGGGCCTGTCGCAGGAAGGGGCAAAAGCCATGGGGGAAAGGGGGCGGAATGCAGAAGAAATAGTCAATTACTACTATCACAATATAACCCTTGAGAAGAAATGGGAGTGACCTCCGAGTAGCATAATCGCCGCCTCATCTCATAGCATGTACCAGACGGATTCTGCCTGCCGAGAGTACCGCCCAGGAGGGGGGAGCAGTCCGTGACAGAACGAGATGGGATGGTGGATTTGAGGGACGAATCCGGAAGCGAATCTCCCCACAGGATCACATTATCTGACCGGGAAGAAATGGAGATAACCGGTGTGCTTCAGGTGGATACCTTTGATGATAGGGAAATAGCACTGCAAACTGAGATGGGTATGCTGACTTTGCGTGGTGAGGATCTTCACATAGAGCAGCTGGACCTTGAACAGGGGATTTTCAGGTGCAGTGGGCTCATCGTGGGGATGCAGTATACGGCCCAGACGACGGGAAGAACCTCGCGAACCGGCAGTCTGTGGGAACGGGTTTTCCACTGAAGTTCATTAACGGCATCGCTCCCCGCCTCATATCATGTTCTGGCGGTATAGAAGATGAAGACGGGGGGCGGTCCATTTTGCTGCTCGGTGTGCAGGTTGCATCACTGATTTATATGTTTGCGGTGGGGTGCCTGTGTGCTTTTGTCTACGACATGGTCCGGGCATTTCAGGGGTCGGTCAACCAGGCGGGGGCAGTGGCCGCGCTGCAGGACCTGC
>PUMD01000133.1 GCA_003551215.1 Clostridia bacterium
AATGATGCTTTCAGCAGAGTCTGAATCCCCCTGGACGGTGTTCTTCGGTGCTGGAGGTGCTCTGTTGGTCAGCACTTTGCTGGCAGTTTTGTTTGGGACAGCGCTGACCCGCGTTGTTCCGGAAGAGTACCTTCGTGTTGGCGCAGGCATACTCTTTGTGGTTCTGGGTGTGTTGATTTTGATAGAACGTTAGCATATTGGTTGGTCGGGTGACTCCAATGAGCATCGGTGGCCTTGAGTCCATGTCATAGCAGGTGCTGCAGGCCGACCCAAGTGTTAAGAGTCCTCCTTCGATGAGTATTACCACCGGACGAATTTACACCAGCGTATCAAATTATATAGAATGTTATTCAGGGATTATTCAAGCACTGCTATGTTGGCGGCAGCGGGTAGGGTGTACTCCGGCATCGCAGTGACGGGCGTAGCGTTGCTGAGACGCCTGCTTCCCGGGCTGAGCCTCGCCCATACGGCAGTCTTTTACTGATAGCTTACCCGATACGAGGAGGGCGCATTAATGGCATTTACCATCGGAATACTGGGCTTTGCTGTTTTGGTATTGATGACCGTAGTACTATTTGCTTCCGGATTGTATACTATACTCAACCTGGGTTTCATCCCACTGGCGATAGTCAAAGCACTCATAATCGCAGCCCTGCTTTATGAGAAGCGGACAGAATGGATAACCAGCATAGCTGACAGCAGAAAGGAGCTAATGGAAGGTTCTTATAACTATGAGGATTTCTGGAACGGGTTCTCCGTTTTCGCCGGCACCCTGGTTACTTTCTTGCTCAGTGTAGATTTCGGACTCGGAGCAGTTGTGGCCGCCGGCCTGGTCGGCGTGGCTTCCACAGTTATCTTCCCCAAATACGATGTCCCTCTGTACTGCGGTTCTTTTGTGGGCATGGCCTGCGGACAGCATGTGTACGTTACATATTTTCACATCGTGGTGGCGGGACTGCTGGCGGCGTTGGTATTTGTCGCCTCCCGTGATTCATTCGACGGCTTCGGCGGAAAGCTGGGGACGATTGCCTTTGCCGGCTGCGTGGGCGCCGCTTTACTGTTGGGCCGTCAGCTTATCAGTGATCCGGTTCCCGGGTGGGAGGTCAGCAAGTATCTGATAATCTACTCAATTCTCGGTGCTGTGCTGACTTTCATGCTCAATGAGAGACTGGGACATAGCGCGGTCATCAGCTCCGGACTGGTAGGGTTAACAGGGGGTCTTTTGCTGCCGGTTATGTATCCAGGTTTCGGTGGAGCACTTGCTGTCATGGTGATATGCGCCTCCTTTGCCGGCATGTCGTCCATGGGCAGGATACCCAACGAGGGGGTTATGGCACTAGCAGGGATATTCTGCGCACTGGTCTTCATCTACACCTCACCCTATCTTGGAGGGGCGGGGGGTAAACTGGGGACCATTGCCTTTGGTTCGGTGATATCACTGCACGGGATGATGAGAGTACACAAAAAGCTGACCGCCATGCTCAGCTAACCCCACGAGGGGAAAGCAGAAAATGGCACTGCATCAGTTGCAGATGACAGTTGTGCAGCTTACAATAGTCTTGGAGTGCGCCTATAGCTCAGCTGGAGAGAGCAACGGCCTCCGGAGCCGTGAGCGCAGGTTCGAGTCCTGCTAGGCGCACACTTTCTGTGTTTGGACCTGCCATGAGTTGCTCACCTGCAGTCAGAATATACCGAACACGCATTCAGCCCGGTGCTCTTTTTCCCTTCGGTGCTTTGGACAGGAGGCAGGTGCTGCTGTGGCGAAAGGGACTGCAGCGGGCTGCTTCTGACGCCCGGACATCTAACCCGGTATCTTTCATCTATGGATTTGGAGGTAGGTAACTATGTGCACCCTGGGGATTGCCCAACGTAAGCTTTTCCGAAACTGCAGGATTTACACCCAGTGGGCCGAGACTCCCACCGCCACAGAGATGCTGGTTGAAGGAGACAGGATAGCGGCGCTTGGGTCAGGTCAGCTGCTGCAGTCGCTGTCCGATTCTGACACCTGCGTCATCGATTTGGGCGGCAGCCTGGTGGTGCCGGGCCTTTTTGACTCGCATACCCACTTCGTCTCCTATTGCGAAAACAAGCTGGGGGCGGACCTGGTTGAAGCAGAGAGTTTTGAGCAGGTGTTGAACATCATAGAGAAAGTGAACCGCCGACTGCCACAAGGGCTCTGGTTGCGGGGCGGCGGCTGGGATAAAAATCTCTGGCCGCAGGGGAGGTTCCCGCCGCGCACGCGGCTGGATGAAGTGACCGGTGCTCGCCCGGCAGCCTTGACCAGCAAGGATGGTCATGCCCTTTGGGCCAATACTGCAGCCATACGCCTGGCACAGGTCGATGAAGATACTCCGGATCCCCCCGGTGGGCGCATTGTGCGCCAGGATGGCAGCCCGCAGGGTGTCTTTTTGGAAAATGCCATGGAGATCATCCGAGAAGTTATGCCGCCTGTGCCTTCTCATCGGCTTGAAGCAGCTGTCCTTCGGGGTCAGAAGGAGGCTCACTCCATGGGGCTGACTGGCCTGGTGAGTATGGAAGGTCCCCGTGCATTCAGCACTCTCAGCCGGTTGAACTCGCGTGGACAGCTTACTTTGAGGGTGCGCTCGACGGTGGCTGATGAAGTGCTTACTTCCGCAAAGGAAGTGGGTGTCACCGGTGGCCTCGGAGACGGGCACCTCCGTATTGTGGGGGTCAAAGTGTTGGCCGACGGTGCTTTGGGCTCACAGACTGCATACATGAAACAACCTTACTGCGGGCGCCAGGACAGCTATCGCGGAATCCTTGTTACTCAGCCACAGAAGATGGATGAGGTGGTTGAGACAGCCGTACAGCTTCAGCTTATGCCGGTGATTCATGCCATTGGCGATGCTGCATGTGAAAAAGTCCTGGAGGTTTTCTCCCGTGCCAGGGAAAAAGGGGCGGACCTGAGAATGCGCATGGAGCACGCACAGCTTCTGTCCTCAGGGCACTTCGACCGCATGTCCGAGCTTGGGGTTATTGCTTCTGTGCAGCCGATGCATGCCGTGTCTGACCGCGATCTGGTGGATGATTACTGGGGTGAACGTGGTAAGAGAGCCTACGCCTTTCAGTCGCTGCTAGATGCCGGGGTTAATCTGGCCTTCGGTTCCGATGCACCGGTGGATACCCTCGATCCGGTACAGGGAATACGTGCAGCAGTATTTCGGCGAGCCAGCCGTGGCGAACAGCCATGGTACCCGGGGCAGTGCCTGTCGCCTCAGCAGGCCGTTTATGCTTACACCCGCGGTTCGGCGTACGCGGTGCGTGAAGAGAACCTGTGGGGGACACTGCGTCCGGGCTATCTCGCCGACTTCACCGTGTTGACGGAGGATTTTCTCACCGGGGAGGGTGATGTTGATAGGCTGTGGGAGTGCGGCGTTCGCATGACGGTAGTCGGCGGGCGTGTGGTATATGATGCAGAGCAAACCGTCCCCACAGACAGCGAGGATACACCCAACTGAGGGTCATCTTCCGGTTTGAGGCTGGAGTTTGGGGTAAGCTAGCGGATCGAATCATCCAATCTATCTGCAGGGAGCGGTCCGCTTGTGAGCACACTGTTGCTCCGGGTCCTCAAATTTACAGCTGCTGCGGGAGCCATGAGTGGTGTGGGTGCCTTATTCCTCTCACTGTATGGTGAGGTGTCGCGGCGGATATACTGCAGCATTTTGGGTTTTTCCGCCGGAGTTATGATGGGCGTATCGACAGTCATTCTGCTTCCTCACGCACTGCAAATTGGCTCCCTGCCGGTAGTGCTGGTGGGTATGGTTGCCGGAGGACTTTTTGCCACTTTGCTGGAGGTCGGCATTCCGCACATGGAGCCGCACTTCGGTGCAGACGAGTTTTCTCCAGGTTTGGGAGATGCTGTGGCCCTGGCGCTGGCGGTGGCGATTCACAACATTCCTGAGGGACTGGCCATGGGATTGGGTTTTGCTGCCGGGAATGGGCTCGGCCCACTGCTGGTCGTTGCTGTTGGCTGCCAGAACATCCCGGAAGGCCTGGCCATAAGCCTGCCGCTGCGGCGTAACGGTGTAGACCGGTGGAAGAGCGTCGCTTTTGCCACCCTGTCGGGTATGAGCGAAATGATAGGAGCCGCATTGGCGGTGGCAGCATCCAGATGGGCGGAGTCAATCCTGCCGGTTGGACTGGCATTTGCCGCCGGGGCATTGATTTACGTTACTGCCGAACAGCTGATTCCGGAGAGCCATCACCGCGAGATGGGGATAGTTCCCAGCTGGGGCTTGGTGTTGGGGTTTGCCATGGTAATGGTCATCAGTGAGATGGGCATCGACTTCTGATGATCCTTCCTGATGCGGGCCGCTGCATGATATACTGTTGTCGTGCTTGATTGAGAGCCAACCGGGGTTTTGGGAGATCTGCCACAGGCTGAGCATTACCCCGGTAGATGGGCAGATGTGGGAGGTACGATATATTGCGAATGTCAACCATGACAACAGGGGTCGCATGGACGATCAGGAGGGTTCTATGCCCCCTTTTGCTCGTTGCTTTAATGGTCTTTTTCGGGCGTGGAGTATCTGCCTCGCAGTCCGATAGTTCCTGGTGGATTCCTAATGAGCAGGAAATCGCAGCCGCCGTAGATTTTATGCAGCGCGATTTCGATCGAACGGTTCGGGGGCTTTATGTGCCCACGACCGTTATGCAGGATCCGGCAGGCCGGGAGAACATACTGGAGCTGGTGCGGAGCACGGAGATTAACTCGTTGGTCATAGATGTTAAGGATGACAACGGATGGATTACCTATGACAGTTCGCTTGAGGCGGTGCAGCAGGCCAGAGCGCGGGACAATCGGTTGGGCGATCTGGAGCAGCTGGCACGCGAACTTGAATCGGAAGGGATCTATGCCATTGCTCGACAGGTGGTATTTAAGGATTCCCGGCTGGCTGCTGCCCGACCGGAGCTGGCCATTCAGAATCGGGCTGGAGAAATATGGCGTGATAGCCTCGGTACCGGGTGGGTTGATCCGCACAGCAGGGAGGTTTGGGAGTACAATCTACAGGTCGCCTCCGAGGTGATCGAAGCCGGTTTCCCCGAGGTTCAGTTCGATTACATCCGGTTTCCCACCGATGGTCAGGTGGAGGCGGCAGTGTTTCTGTGGGAAGATGAATCGGCGAGCAAGTCTCAGGTTGTCGAAGGATTTTTGCGCAGAGCACGCTGGGAGCTTGCTGCCGAGGGGGGATGGATTTCTGCTGATGTTTTTGGGCTGGTGCCGTCCGTGGTTGATGACATGGGCATAGGTCAGCACTGGGAAGGTGTGGCCGCTGTAGTGGATTACATCTCGCCCATGATATATCCTTCGCATTACGGGCCGAATATTTACGGGTTGCCCGTTCCTGAAGCCGATCCATACTCAACTACCTGGCACTCAGTGCAGGATGGCATGCGGCGCCTTGAGGAGCCCGGCGCTGCGAAAATACGGCCGTGGCTGCAGGATTTTTCCGACGCCTACACTTATGGACCTGCCGAGGTACGGGCTTCCATCGAGGCCTCCTACGACTGCGAAGTGCACAGCTGGATGCTTTGGAATGCGCGAGGCACTTATACGTCCGAGGCGCTTGAGCCGCTTTGGCAGGAGTGGGAGGATGAGTGAGATAAGCTGTCAAATGGGTAATGGTAATTTTGAATTTGCAGATAAAGATTGCGTCCGTCCGGACTGCGGCGGACAGTCCGACATCACTGTGACATTGGACAGAGGAGGAGATCGTGGGTGAATGGCTATAAGGTGGAGGACATCCGGAACATCGCTCTAATCTCGCATAGCGGAGCTGGTAAAACCAGCCTCGCTGAGACCATGCTTTTCCTTTCGGGGGGCCGTTCTCGCTGGGGCAGAGTTGACGAGGGCAGCAGCATACTGGACCATGACCCGGAGGAAAAGGAAAGGCAGGTCAGCATCAACACAGCTATTGCTCCAGTGAAGTGGAATGGCTGCAAGATCAACCTGCTTGATACGCCAGGATATTTTGATTTCGTGGGAGAAGTTAAAGTGGCGCTTCGCGCTGCTGACGTTGCACTGGTTACTGTCGAGGGAGTCTCGGGGGTAGAGGTCGGTACCGAGCTGGTCTGGGGCTATACCGACGAGCTCAATCTGCCGCGCGTAGTGTTTGTCAACAAACTGGACCGGGAGAATGCGGATTTTTTCAAGGTGCTGGGGCAGCTGCGCGAGCACTTTGATAAAAAGCTGGTCCCCCTCCAGATTCCCATAGGTAAAGAGGACAATTTTTCAGGTATCGTCGACCTGCTTTCTGAGAGCGCCTTTTCCTTTGATGAGGAGGGGAATTCAGAACAAATTGCTATACCTGATGATTTGGCCGAGGACGTCGAGCAATATCGAGAGGAGCTGCTCGATGCTGTTGTAGAGCGCGATGATGAATTGCTGCTGATGTACCTCGAAGGGGAGGAGCTTGATCCGGAGGCTCTCAAAAAGGTTCTGAAAGAGGCGGTTGTTGAACAGGATATTGTTCCTGTTCTTTGTGGCTCGGCTATGACTGCCACCGGCATTACCGCTTTTATGGACTTTGTCGTCGACTATCTTCCTGCTCCATCTGAGCTGCCTGCCATTGGAGGAGAAGACCCGGAGAACAATGATGAGACAACCCGTGATCCTTCAGTCGAGGAGTCCTTCAGCGGGTTGGCATTCAAGACGATGACCGACCCCTATGTGGGCAGACTTACCCTGACCCGTATTTACTCAGGCCGGATCACTCCCGGGATGCGGATTCTTAACTCGGTAAAGGGAGAATCCGAGGAAATAGACCGCATATTCGTACCAAAAGGGGATGACCAGGAAGAACTGTCTGAAGCTGTCGCCGGCGAGATTGTAGCTATTCCCAAGCTGCAGGTAAGCACTACCGGTGATACCCTGTGCAGCCTGGATGCTCCGATCGTCTATCCCAGTATTGAGTTCCCCGACCCGGTGTATTCAGTGGCAGTCCGTCCCGAAAGCAGAGGCGATGAGGATAAACTGGGTTCTGGTCTGAGCCGCGTGGCCGAAGAGGATCCGACCTTCCATACTGAGAGAAACAGTGAGACTAATGAGCAAATTGTCTCCGGTATGGGAGAGATGCATGTATCAGTCATGACTCAGCGGTTGAAGCGGAAATTTGGTGTCAGTCTCAAGTTGTCACCACCGAAGATTGCCTACCGGGAGACAATACGGAGAGCATCTGAGGCCCACTATCGTCATAAGAAGCAAAGCGGAGGGCGTGGCCAGTTTGGTGAGGTTGACATTCGCCTTGAGCCCATGGAGCGCGGTGGCGGTTTCGAGTTTGTTGATGACATTTTCGGTGGTGCTGTGCCCAGGCAGTTTATACCAGCGGTGGAAAAAGGTATAATCGAGTCCATGCAGGAGGGGCCTTTGGCTGGCTATCCGGTGACTGACATAAGGGCAACGCTGTTTGATGGCGGATATCATCCAGTGGACTCCTCGGAGATGGCATTCAAGATAGCTGCCTCCAGAGCTCTGACACAGGCCTTTATGGATGCCGCACCCGTTTTGCTGGAGCCCATTGTGCAAGTAACTGTGCAGGTTCCGGAAGAGTTTATGGGTGATGTCATCGGGGATCTGAACCGAAAGCGTGGCCAGATCTTGGGAATGGAACCACGCGGCAAGTTCCAGGTGATCAAGGCCAGGGCTCCAGCTGCTGAGATGGTACGTTATGCCATAGACCTGCGCTCTATAACTCAGGGACGCGGAACGTTTACCTCAGAGTTTGCTGCCTACGAAATGGTACCGGAACAGGAAGCCGAAAAAGTCATTGAACAGGCCCAAAGCGAAGAAGAGTAGCCAGAGAAACTGCATTTCGAAGTGGGCACTGAGGGGGAAAACAAAGGACTCTTCAGTGCCCTTTGTCTCCTCCCTTGATACGCCCATTTTCGGCCTTGCTTCTGTACATATCCATATCAGCCCGGTGAAAGAAGGTATGCAGGTCATCGTTTTGGCGAATCTCAGCAGTTCCGAGGCTGCAGCTTGCCGCCGGCGTGAAATCCTGCAATGCGGTTGAAATGGCCCTGTCGATCCTCTTTGCCATCTCCTCTGCCTCATCTTTGGGGGTGTGGGGCAGCAGTACGGCGAATTCATCGCCTCCCCACCTGGCCAGTGTGTCATCTGTGCGTATTGTTTGCTTGGTGATTCGGGCGAACTGTTTGAGCACTTTGTCACCGGCGAGATGGCCCAGGGAATCATTTATCTTCTTCAGATCATCAATGTCGAGAATCAGAATAGAGAGGGGAGAGCCCTCCTCCTTGGCCCTTTTCATCCACTGTCGTGCCTCCTGGTTGAATTTTCTGCGATTGTATAGGCCGGTAAGCTCATCTCGGGTCCAGGTCTGCATCAATTCGGAATTTTGCGCAAACTGAAGACGGGCCAGCCTTTCTTTTTGGTAAGAGCCTGCAGTCGTAATTACGACTGCCAGGTTGAGATAAATGGCTGCTGCAAGAAGCTGCATACTGTCGGTACCGCCGACCATCCAGGTCGCCAGACCCAGAAAACCCAGCGTCAGCGCAAGGCAAACCGCTGTCCTGTAAATCCAGCGATTGGGCACAAGAGAAAACGCAAGAATCAGTGCCAGAACGCCGAAAGACTGCATGATAACATCGGGCGACTCGTAAACGGCAAAAATAGCGAGGAATGTAATGGAGGCCAATACCTTGTAGCCTGTTAAGACAGACACCAGTGTACAGTAATCATTGAGGTTATCCAACTGCAAATGCAGGGCAACAACCAGAACAAGGAATGACGAGCGCAGAAAAAGAGTGAAGCGGAAGATACGCAGGCTTTCTATGACGAAGTAGTCAGCGATTGAGAACAGAAAAAATAGAGAGCCAAATATCAAAAGGAGAGCCTTGGTATAATCGAAGATGCGGTGAAATTCGCGATTCCGGTACCGATCTTCCCGTCTGTGATCTGCCAGCTCCGGCAGCGGGAATCGGAACAGTCTGCTGTCAGGTGAAGCCATTGTATTACCTCCAGCTACTCTGAATTTCACAGTGGTGCCTCTGCGGTGTGTTCAAAGGATCAGACCGGTAGACCGAAGCCTCATCAATCAGTCTTGTGAAGGACACACTCAGCACCGAACGGACAGATGAAGGGTCGACCGACTGCGAAATTCCTCCATTATCTCATCCACCCAATCATACTTATACAGAACCAAGCAAGGTGAAACAAGGCTGACTCATTGCCCGGCAGCGCCATTGCGATTGCTTGGGCATCCGTGCGCATGACAGATGAGCCTTCATATCTCACTCGGAGCCGACCAGAAATCTGCGGAAAGAAAGACGCTTTTTGTGATAATAGATGTTTACTTTTGTGTGGTTGTGCTATAATAATGATGGTCAGAGAACATCAAACACGTAAGGGTTATGGGGTGGCGATACAGTGGCCAACCTCAGTGATTACATTGAGAGATATCTGCGCAAACTGCTGCGGGAGGCAAACCGCAGCATGATTGAGGTTCAGCGAGCGACGCTGGCCAATCGCTTCCGGTGCGTACCGTCTCAGATCAACTACGTACTGAAGACCCGGTTCACTCCGGAACGTGGTTACCTGATCGAAAGCAGGCGGGGAGAAGGTGGATACATACGCATAATCAAGATCTCCTCCGACTCTGAGCGAGACCTTCTGCTCAGCATGTTTCAGTCAGCCCAGGAGGGGGTGAGTCCGCAGAAGGCGGCAGGTTATGTGGACCGTCTCCGCGATGAGCGAGTCATTACCGCGCGGGAAGCAGATCTTATGAAAGTGGCACTTGGCGTTCGCGGAAGACGAGACTTGGATGACAGGCGGCGTTCAGAGATACTACGTGGATTGCTGAAAGTCCTGATGCGAACTGGTTCAGATTGAACTTAATGCTGATGAGGAGGTGAGGGTGGTGCTGTGCGAGCGCTGCGAAAACAAAGAGGCCACGGTCACCATCAGTCGAATCACCAATGAGAAGAAGCACAAGATTCATCTGTGCAGCGATTGTGCGGCTGAGGAGGGATATTTCGCCTGGTCCTTCGAGCCGCAGTTCCCTGTGCACAGCCTCCTGAAGAGTCTGCTCAATGATATGTCTGGAAAAGCAGCAAGTCAGCGTCTTACTCCCGGGAGGACTGTTAGCTCGGATTGTCCGAACTGTGGTCGCAGCTACAGCGATTTTTCCCGCACCGGTTTTCTGGGGTGTGGACAATGCTATGAGACATTCTCTGACACCATAAAGCCGCTGCTGCGTCGAATCCAGGGTGGGACCGTTCACCGTGGAAGCCGTCCCGGGGAGCAGTCCGAGGCTGCCCGGTCTGATATTCGGCAGCAAATGTCTGACACCAAGCATAGAATCAAAAAACTGAAACGGCAGCTGAAAGAGGCTGTGGATATGGAAGAATATGAACGTGCGGCTGAACTGCGGGATATGATCGCACAGCTGGAGGGCGAGGACCATGAGTGAAAAGCAGGCCCCCTTTGCAGAAAGAAGCAGCTTCTGGATGCGGGGGGGCGGACCTTCTGCAGACGTAATAGTATCAACCCGGGTTCGCCTGGCCAGAAACCATAAAAACGTGCCTTTTCCGCCGGAGATGGCCAAAGAGCATGCGGAGCAGGTCCTCTCACTGGCCAGAGACCTGAATGATTGCCTGCGGCGGGATTCGGAAGGCGAGTATGTGTTTGACTTTTGGCCCCTTTCCGAACTGGACGAGACGGACCGCTGGGTGCTGGTGGAAAAGCACTTGGTTAGTCCACAGCTGGTAAAGACTGCAGCACTAAGCGGTGTTATTCTGCGGTCTGATGATGCGGTCAGTATCATGATCAACGAAGAAGATCACTTTCGCATTCAATGTCTGTTTCCCGGGTTGAATCTCACCCATAGCAGAGAACTTGCTCAGCAGGTCGATCACATTCTGCATGAAGTGGTCAACTGCGCCTTTGATGAGCAGCTGGGTTATCTGACCACCTGCCCGACCAATCTGGGAACAGGCATGAGGTCTTCGGTGATGGCGCATCTTCCTGGGCTTGTTATGCTCAACAGGTTGGAGGATGTGATATCTGGGCTGAGTGAGATAGGTGCCACTGTACGCGGCTTATATGGTGAAGGCACAGAGAGTCGAGGAGACCTGTTTCAAATATCCAATCGCATCACCCTCGGGCAATCAGAGTCCGAGATATGTGCCAATCTGCAGGCGGTTATCGGTGAAATAGTCAGAAAGGAGCGGTCAGCCCGGGAAGAAGCATACGGGCGCCGGCGAGATGAGCTGGAGGACAAAGTCTTCCGGGCTTACGGTATTCTGACCAATGCACGGATGATCGAGACAAAAGAGGCCATGAGGCTGCTTTCGGCTCTCAAACTTGGCAGAGATCTCAATATAGTGACTCACGTCTCGCAGGATTTGTTTTCTCAGATGATGATACGTATGCGCCCGGCGCTGATTCAAAGCCGGGCGGGGACATCACTCGACCCCCGGCAGCGGGATATTCGCAGGGCATCCCTGATACGCAATGCATTGCTGGATAGCTGAGATCAACGGAGAGTGAAGCTGCGCCGAACTACTCAACCAAGGAGGGAAGGATAGTGTTTGGAAGATATTCAGCAAGAGCACATAAGGTGATAGTGTTGGCGCAAGAAGAAGCGCGGCGCCTGAATTACAACTACGTGGGAACCGAGCACCTTCTTCTAGGTCTCATCAGAGAGGGAGGGGGTGTGGCCGCACGCACCCTGGAGAACGTAGGAATTGATCTGGAGCAGGTGCGTGAAGAGGTTGAAGATATCATTGGAGAGGGCAATACTCCGGTTTCCGGTCAGATCGGCTTCACACCCCGCGCCAAGAAGGTTGCACTGGAGCTTGCTCCCGAGGAGGCCCGTCGTATGGGCAATAACTACGTGGGAACAGAACATCTCCTATTGGGTCTCATAAAGGAAGGAGAGGGAGTGGCGGCGAAAGTCCTGGAGAAGATGGGAGCCGATCTGGATGAGGTCAGGTCCGAGGTAATGGAGCTGCTCGGGGGACAGGGACAGGAGGCTCCTTCCGGTGGAGAACAACGCCAGCGCAAGTCTGGCAAAACCCCCGCACTGGACACTTATGGTCGGGATCTCATCGAGATGGCGAAGGAAGACAAACTGGATCCTGTCATAGGTCGTGAAGCCGAGGTTCAGCGGGTCATTCAGATTCTGAGTCGTAGAACCAAGAATAACCCGGTGCTGATTGGCGAACCTGGAGTAGGGAAGACTGCCATAGTTGAGGGGTTAGCCCAGCGTATAGTCGAGGGTAATGTACCCGAAATGCTCAAGGGGTGCCGCATCATAGGCCTTGATATGGGAAGCCTGGTGGCCGGTTCCAAGTACCGCGGTGAGTTCGAAGAAAGACTGAAGCGAGTCATGGGCGAGATAAAGGAAGCCGGCGACGTCATCCTCTTTATCGATGAGATGCATACGATTGTTGGAGCCGGCGCTGCAGAGGGTGCCATCGATGCGTCCAGCATAATAAAGCCCGCCCTGACCCGCGGCGAGCTGCAGGCCATAGGTGCCACCACTATAGATGAGTACCGAAAGCACGTTGAGAAGGATGCAGCCCTGGAGCGACGCTTCCAGCCGATAATGGTGGAGGAGCCCTCCGTGGTGGAGACGGTGCAAATACTGCAAGGGCTGCGAGACAAGTATGAGGCCCATCACCGGGTGGAAATCACCGATGAGGCGATAAAGGCGGCTACAAAGCTTAGTAACCGCTACGTCACTGACCGTTTCCTTCCGGATAAGGCGATTGATCTGGTGGATGAGGCGGCTTCGCGCGTGCGGCTGGATGCATTTGTTGCGCCCGCTGGCCTTAAGGAGCTGGAGGATCAGCTGGAAGAAGTGCGAACTGAGAAGGAAGCAGCAGTGCAGGGACAGGAATTTGAAAAGGCGGCTGAACTACGCGATCAGGAGCGCAAAATAAAGGAGCAGTTGAAGGAACGGAAAAAGGAATGGGAAAAGGAACAGATGACCGATAAATGCGTTGTGTCCGAGGAAGAGGTAGCGTCTATAGTCTCCGACTGGACAGGTGTACCGGTTTCAAGACTGACAGAGACGGAAGCAGAACGTCTCATGAAGCTTGAAGAAGTGCTGCACGAACGTGTGGTGTCCCAGCAGGAGGCTGTCAACGCCGTATCGCGAGCTGTGAGACGAGGGCGCACCGGCCTGAAGGATCCGAGAAGGCCAATAGGCTCCTTTATCTTCCTGGGACCAACCGGGGTGGGTAAGACAGAGCTCAGCAAGGCCCTGGCGGAGGCTCTGTTTGGTGACGAGGACGCCATGGTAACCATCGATATGTCCGAGTATCAAGAACGTCACACCGTCTCTAGGTTGTTTGGAGCGCCTCCTGGATATGTGGGTTATGAGGAGGGCGGCCAGCTTACCGAGGCCATCAGGCGGCAGCCCTACAGCGTGGTGTTGTTTGACGAAATAGAGAAAGCTCATCCCGAAGTATTCAACACCCTGCTGCAGGTGCTCGAAGAAGGACGTCTTACCGAAGCCCAGGGTCGTACGGTAGATTTCCGCAACACAGTGATTATAATGACCTCAAATGCGGGTGCAGAGCTAATTCGTCGGGAGACCGCGGTCGGCTTCCGCGCTGGTGATGAAGATGGTCCGATGGACTACGAGAGAATGAAGGACAAGATCATGGAGGAAGTCAAAAAGACCTTCCGACCGGAGTTTCTCAACCGGGTTGACGATATCATAGTGTTCCACGCTCTGACGCAGGAAGACCTGCAGCAGATACTGGAGCTGATGCTGCGGGAAGTACAGGAGCGTCTTGGAGACAAGATTCATCTGGCACTGACGGATGCAGCCAAGGAAGTCGTGCTGGATGAAGGCTATGATCCGGTGTATGGAGCCCGTCCGCTCCGTCGGTCCATTGTTCGCCTTCTCGAGGATCCACTTTCGGATGCCATTTTGGAAGACAGATTTGCAGAAGGTGACCGCGTGGTAGTGGACGCCTCCGACGGCAGCGTAGAGCTGTTGAGCTGGGAAGAGGCTCAAAAGAGACAGTTAGATGCGGAACTGCTTCCCCTTCCCAAGGAGTCAGAAACCGAGACAGAAGGACAACAGGCAACCTCAAGCGAGTGCGAGGAGGAAGGTGTAGACTCCGGACCGCGAGCTGCTGACTCCGATAGGCCAGCTGATGAGGGTTGAATCCAGATCTTAAAGGCCCCGGCGATCCCGCCGGGGCCTGACAATCAACTGTGCACAGCGGAACTCAAGACAGCCGGTAGACACCCAGAGTATCCATCTTCTTTTGCTCTTTTTGCAGGATTTTATGCAGATTCATGTCGAAAGCGTTGCAAAGAGAAGCCAGGTAAAAAAAGTGCATGCCGATCTCTGATTCTATAGTTTCGCGACACTCGTCACACAGCTTACCTTCAATGTGATGACTCATGTATTCTGGAAGCTGCTGCAGGGAGATGTCCTCTGGGATGGCAGGTTTCTGAGCATTTACGCTTATGCAGCCACAGCTGGTTGTGGCCTTGGCGACGGCCCTGTTTACCCGTGCCCCTGCTTCGTGGCACTTGGCCAATATGTCCAGAATGCTTCTGTGCCGTATGGTGCATTCATCTACCATGTGTTGAAAATTGTCGGTTAGAAGCTCTTTCATAGTCAGCCTCCATTCTCCCTGTAGCGAGTATGTGCAATGAAACGAACGCTGCGGCAAGTCAAGCTGAATTATATCTCTTTGCGATACCTACTGTCAAAGTTTGCCCCGGATACAGGCCGAAGTGCCAAAGACTTGAGCAGCTGCCGCCACAAACCGATTATAACCATAGAAGGTTGCGAATTGGAACAGAAAGCTTTAATGTGAGTCAAAGATGCCGCAAGCATAGGAAGGTCAGCGCTGTGGTGCATTAAACTTCCAAACTGCGGGCAGTATAAGTAGGAGTACAGATGAATCAGGTGAGGGGAGGTGACAAACGTGGCTGAGCATGAACAGGGCAAAGTTGAGGAATCCGACAGGATACTGCGGATATCCGGGACTGTCAGGTTGTGGTTGGCCATCGTGGGTTTCATTGTGGGCGGGATCGGCACCTTTTATGGGCTTGACTCCATCGAAGTCCTGCTGGGGTTTTCCCTCATTCTCGTCCAGGCTGCAGGAGCTATAGCCTTCGGCGGGCTGCTGGGAGCTTTGCTGGTTGCGCTGCTTGCTCCATTTTTGCTTACCTGCGTGATCCGGTTGGGGATATGGATGGAAGGCAAGCTGGTGTCAGTGCCCCTCAGCGATATACTGGTCGGGGCGGTTGGACTCATATTTGGACTCATAATTGCTAATCTCTTGGGATCTGCGTTTTCCGAGCTCCCCTGGCTGGGTGGGATTGTTCCCACGGTTGGAGCCATTGTGCTGGGTTACTCCGGATGGGTTGTAGCCGTCAACAAAAAACCTGACCTGATAGCCTGGGGGCGTACCGCCTGGCAAAACACCCCCTTGTTCTCTGGCTCTTCGGACAGTGGCGAAGAGGGTGGTGGGCATTCAGATGCAGACGTTCCCAAAATTGTGGACTCCAGTGCGATCATTGACGGCCGCATAGCAGATGTCTGCCGGACTGGTTTTCTCGAAGGACCTCTGGTCATACCGTCGTTTGTGCTGCAGGAAGTTCAGCACGTGGCGGATTCATCTGATGAAATAAGACGCAATCGTGGTCGTAGGGGCCTGGATATTCTGAATACCATCCGTGATGAACTTGATATCGAGGTTGAGGTTTATCAGCAGGACCCGGAAAAGGATAGCGGCAATGGTGATGTGGACACGAAGCTTCTACAGCTGGCCAGACAGCTGGACGGTAAAGTCATCACCAATGACTACAATCTGAACAAAGTAGCCGTGCTTCAGGGAGTTGAGGTGCTCAATATCAACGATCTGGCCAACGCACTCAAGCCCATGGTTATTCCCGGCGAAAGGATGGAGATCCAGCTGATCAAGGAAGGGAAGGAACCGGGGCAGGGAGTAGGGTACCTCGATGATGGTACCATGGTGGTGGTAGACGATGGCAGATCGCACATCGGAGATGTGATATCGGTGGTCGTAACCAGCGTATTGCAGACTTCTGCCGGACGGATGATATTTGCACGTCCCGAAGATCTGGCCAACGCAGCTCCCTAAGCCAGCTGGAGGATTGGGAGAGGTAACCGCAATGGAATCATTTTCAGTGATAATAGCCGCCGCCGGTCGCGGTCGTCGTATGGGGGGCGTAGACAAGGCGCTGTTGCCGCTGGCAGGGAAACCGCTTCTGACGCACTGTCTGTCATGCTTTGCTGCCATGGAGGAGGTCAGTGAAGTTGTTGTAGCCGGACGCGGGGCGATTCTTCCTGCCTTGCGCAGGCTGATGGCAGCCCATCAGCTGCCGGGCAGGGTTGTTCGCGGGGGCATTACCCGCCGGGAATCTGTATATCGTGGATTGGCTGCCCTGACAGGGCAAAGCCAGCTGGTGGCTGTTCACGATGTTGCCCGGCCGCTGATTACGCCGAAGCTGACCCGTGATGTTGTGTCAGCCGCCGCAAGCAGGCAGGCCGCAGCTGCAGCCGTACCAATATCAGATACTGTAAAAGAGATACATCCAGGGTCACAAGGAGCTTCTGAAGAGGAAGTTGCATCCACTCTGGCGCGTCAGTTTTTGCGCAGGGTGCAAACACCTCAGGTATTTTCTCATAAGTTACTACTAGAGGCTCATCGCTCCCTGGATGATGAAGAAGAGAACCAACTGACAGATGATGCTTCCATGGTGGAAGCCCTGGGGCATCCGGTATATCTGGTAAAAGGACAGAGCAGCAATCTGAAAATAACAACCTGGCATGACAAGACGGTGGCTGAGGCGTTGCATGCGCAGAGAGAGGAAGGTGCGCCCTGCCCCACCGGGGCGGGGGCATTGAGATGTGGAATCGGTTACGACATACACCGTTTTACCGACGAAGGCACCCTGACACTGGGTGGTGTACAGATCCCCGGGTCACCTCAGTTGGAGGGTCACTCTGATGCGGATGCCTTGCTTCATTCGGTTGCAGATGCGTTGCTTGGGGCATGTTCACTTGGGGATATTGGAGAGCACTTCCCTCCTGATGACCCGGAGTTTGAAAATGCCTGCAGCAGGCTTTTGCTGTCCCGGGTTGTCGCCATCCTGCGGGAAGCTGGGTACAGGCCGAGCAATGTTGATGCAACTGTCATAGCTGAGACGCCTCGGCTGGCCCCTCATGTGATGAGGATGCGGGAGAGTCTGGGTGGAACCCTGGATCTGCCGCCGGGCTCTGTCTCAATCAAGGCCACGACCAATGAGGGGCTCGGACCGGTGGGTGAGGGAAAAGCGATCGCCTCGCTCGCGGTCTGCACTGTAGTCAAGTAGGGAGCGGTGGGCCTCCTTTCGACCACGAAAGGAGGTTGGTCGCCGTGTCATCTGACAATTGCACCAAAGTTCAGCTTCACATCATCTGCCTCGGGTTGATCCTGAGCCTGGTCATGTCTGTGTGCATGACGCTGGGGACACAGGGCCTGCTTGAGGCTTCTGATTTGTGCGCAGAGAGCAGGCCAGATTTCCGGCTCAACTGGTACGACGACAGCGAATATCCAGTGGCAGAGCTGACCTGCCAGGGACAGGCGGTTTTCCGGATCAGGGCTCCTCTGGGTCGATGGACCGTCAATCATCGGGGACGTAAGGTACTGCAGCGTCTCCGGGCTCGAACCTGGTGCGCCGAGGAAATCGAATCCGTCCGGCCCGGTGAAGTCAACGGATATTCTGTGGTGCTGGTTGCTGATGAGGTTCTGGTGACAGTTGATGCGCAGACTTCCAGTATTAACAAGTCTACCCCGGAAGATCTGGCAGCCATTTGGGCCAACAATTTGAGGGAATCTCTGGGCCTGCGGGCGGAAGATTTCTCCGCGGAAAGTGAGGAGAGCGAGGAGGTCGTGACCATGGTGGCTTCCTGGTACGGTGATTCATTTGCCGGCCGCCGTACGGCCAGTGGAGAGATATTCGACCCTGATCGTCTTACAGCTGCTCACCGCTGGTTACCGTTCGGAACTACACTGGAGGTGCTTTGCCCAAAGACTGACCGTTCTGTAGTTGTAGTAGTCAATGATCGCGGTCCTTTTGCTGAAGGAAGGGACCTGGATCTGTCCCGGGCAGCAGCAGAGCATCTGGGAATGGTCAGACGAGGTGTGGCTCAGGTTAAGGTATTCGTACACGGAAAATAGGGTACCAATATGGGCATATCAGCAGCCTGCCGTTCGCTGTGAACTGCAGTATGGTATAATGGGATTGTTGCAATGGGAGGTGAAGTGGTTGGTTCTAAGAGCTTTTAACACTCTGACCGGCCGCAAGGAGGAGGTTGACCTTCCCAAAGATCGACCGGTCAGAATATATGTTTGTGGAATCACACCGTACAGCAGCACTCATCTCGGACATGCCCGTCCGGCGGTGTTTTGGGATACTGTGGCCAAGTACCTTGAGTACAGGGGAAATGAAGTATACATGGTACAGAATGTTACCGATGTCAATGAAAAGGTGTGGACAAGATCTCAGCTGGAGGGAGTCGGTGAAAAGGAACTGGCTCGACGTTACAACCGCGAATACGAGGATGTGTTGGAGGACCTCGGGATCACAACGATAGATGAGTATCCATGGGTGTCAGATCACATAGATGAGATTATTGATATGGTTGAGGCACTTATCGAGCAGGGACACGCCTATCAGGTAGACGAAGACGTATTTTTTGATGTATCCACCTTCGAACGTTACGGTCAGCTTTCGGGGCAGAGCCCGGACGAACTCGTGGCAGGAGCCCGGGTCGAAGTTGATGAACGCAAGAAGCATCCAGCAGATTTTGCCCTGTGGAAGTCTCCCACCGAGAACCAGCCCAGCTGGCCCAGTCCCTGGGGACAGGGAAGGCCTGGCTGGCATATTGAATGCTCTGCCATGGCCATCAAGTTCCTAGGTTTCGGTTTCGATTTTCACGGCGGCGGTACAGATCTCATATTCCCACATCACGAAAACGAAATCGCGCAAAGTGAGGCTTACGCCGATGATTCTCCGTTCGTCAGGTGCTGGATTCATCACGGAATGATTACGGGAGAGGACGGGAAGATGTCAAAATCGCTGGGCAACTTCGTCACTGCCGATGAACTTCTGTCCGAGTACCGTCCAGAAGTCGTGCGGCATTTTTTGCTCAGTGCCCATTACTCTACACCTCTCAAGTACAGCGAGGAGATAATGAAGAAGTCTCAGAGGGCCTTCGACAGGCTCATTTCTTGCGTGCAGTCGCTCGATCAGCTGCTGGACAGCAACCCCGAGGAAGATGTTCCACTGGCTGATAGCGAAGCTGAGGAGGTATATGCGGTGGCTGATGAGATGAAGCGCGAGTTCTGTTCAGCCATGGATGATGACTTCAACACAGCTCGAGCGCTGGCTGCGCTGTTTGGAGGAGTGCGTAAGGTTAACGGGTTTATCAATACCCCCGATTTTGCGCTAAGCGCTGACGTCAAACAGGCTCTCGCTGATGTTAAAGACCAGCTGGAAATCTGCAGCAGGATTCTGGGAGTATGGCCGGAGAAGGGAATCTTGCAGGATGATGCAGGGCCCGATACTGTGGGCCTGGAGTCTGAAGCGCAGCAAGAGTTGGTGCAGCTTCTGATCGAAGTGCGCCAGGAGGCACGGGAAAAGAAGTTGTGGGGAATTGCTGACAAGATACGCGACGGCCTGGCGGAGTTGAATATTCGCTTGGAGGATACTCCGCAGGGTACCAGGGTGCGAAGTACTCGCGAGGGTTGAACCGGGGCTAAAGGGCTTTGAGGGGATGAAGACCTTGCAGGTACAGCTAATCCGGTACACCGAAGATCCGGACAAGACTGTGGCCATGGCGGCAAGACTTTGCTACTCGCCATCCACGATAGATCAGCTGAGTGATAACCTCGACGAGGAGGCTGAGGTTGGCCGCATAATCAAGATGCTGGTTGACCGCGGCCATCTGTCACCATTTGAACACGCCTATTTCACCGTGGGAATAGAAGGGCTGAGCCGAGTGGCATCTCATCAGTTGGTGCGGTCTCGCATTGCAAGCTATTCTCAGCAGTCGCAGCGGTACATAGAGCACAGGGACTTTGACTATGTTGTACCGCCCAGTATCGCCGCCAGCAGCGAACTGCAGGAGGAGTTTGATGCGCATTTGCGCCGGTCGCGACAGCTTTACCGTCGCCTTCGCGAGGGGGGTGTTGCTAAAGAGGATGCCCGGTTTGTGCTGCCGCAGGCCACCGCTAGCAGCATAGTCATGTCGAAGAATGCACGTGCGTGGCTCGAATGGATCCAGCTACGAACCTGCAACCGCTCCCAGTGGGAAATACGGCAGCTGGCACGGAGTATTACTCAGCTGTTGAAAGAAGTAGCGCCTCATATTTTCGCTTTCGCAGGACCCCCCTGTGTGAGTCAGGGGTTTTGCCGGGAGGGCGATGATAGTTGCAGCCGAATTGATGGAATCGACGTTGATTCTTTGCCTTTCAAGACCGCCACAGTCAGGCAGCAGGACAGCACCTGCTCTGAGGAGTGACACAGTCTCCAGATGAAGCGCGATCGCATCGAAGGAAAACAGCCGGTCAGAGAAGCGCTGCGGTCCAACAGACGCCGCATTCACCATCTGCAGATTTCCCAACGGGTAAGCAGAAGCGATGTTGAAGATTTGCTGCAGGAGGCCGCCCGTCAGGAGATCGAGGTATCATGGGTGCGCGAGAGCACCGTGCAAAAGCAGTCCAGAATTGACTCCCACCAGGGAGTGGTGGCTATATGTGAACCTTTCCGCTATGGTTCCGTCGAAGAAGTGTTGAGTCGGGCAAACCGGGAAGGCGTGCCCCCCATGATACTTGTGGCTGCCCACATACAGGACCCACAGAACTTGGGTGCTCTGATCCGGACTGCCGAGGTTGCAGGAGCGCACGGGGTGATTATTCCGCGTAGGCGCGCGGCCGGAGTAACTTCCGCTGTAGTGAAGGCATCGGCCGGGGCAACGGAGCACATGCCGGTGGTAAGGGTTACCAACCTGGTCAGGACGGTCAAGCAGCTGAAGGACAGGCGGATCTGGTTTTATGGTGGAGACGTTGAGGGGCGATGTCTTTATGATGTGAGGCTTGACGGGGCAGTGGGTTTGTGCGTCGGCAGCGAAGGAACTGGACTACCCCGACTATTGAAGGAGACATGTGACGGACTGGTCAGGATACCTCAGAAGGGTCAGATAGAGTCGTTAAATGTTTCTGTTGCGGGTGCCGTACTAATGTATGAAGTGGTCCGCCGAAGAATGGGATGAGATTATATCGGACGGTACCGCGCATGGCTTCAACCGTTTTGCTTTGCATAAATACCCAACGACATGTCTTCAGTGGAGCTTGTAGACGTTGTGACGATAGTGGTTGACCTGCATGCAGTACTGTCAGTATAATATGCAATGTGCTAATAGTTTATGAGGTTAATCCTTCGTCGAAGATCGGTTGTCGGCCTGTTCATACAGCGCAAGGATAGGTTTCTGAGCCACAGTATATGTAGTTTTCTAACCAGCAGACATAAGTTTGCTGCGACCATCATACTTTTATCTTGTGTACATGTTCGAGTTTCTCCACAACCAGAATGACCCCCAAGGAAGTGGAGGAGAAAATAAGTGAGCACGTTTCCTCAGCCTGATCTTTATCCGACGGAATACGAGGCAATGGGTGACGAGGATCTGGTAGAAGTTGCTCGGTCGGGTAGCAAAAGAGCCCTGGATTTCTTGATGCTGAAATACAGACATTTTGTGAAAGCCAAAGCAAGAAGCTACTTCCTGGTTGGTGCAGATCGCGAGGACATAATCCAGGAAGGGATGATAGGTCTTTACAAGGCCGTACGAGACTTTCGTCCAGAGAAGCTGTCGTCGTTCAAGGTATTTGCAGAACTGTGCATACAGAGGCAGATCATAACTGCCATAAAGACGGCCACGCGCCAAAAACATATACCGCTGAACTCCTATGTCTCACTGAATAAACCCATCTATGACGAAGATTCTGATCGCACGCTGATGGATGTTTTAGCCGGAAGTCATATATCCAATCCCGAACAGCTCATTATCTCGCGCGAGGAGTTCAACCAGATTGAAAAGAGAATGGGCGAGATGCTAAGCGAGCTGGAATGGCAGGTCCTTATGGCTTACCTGGACGGCAAGTCATATCAGGAGATTGCCGACCAGATAGGCCGGCACGTCAAATCGGTAGACAACGCTTTACAGAGGGTAAAGCGGAAGCTTGAGCAGTATCTGCTGGAGGCGGAGGACAAAAGGTAGGATGATCTTCTGCAGGACTATACATAAAGGCCAAGTTGTCGCCGGGCGATAGCGTTGGGTCAAGATATTATTTCAACCTGGCAGGGCGGGGTTTCCGTCCTGCTTTTTTGAATTTTCGGGGTCGGCGGATACATCCCATGCAAATGCTGCTGAGCATGTCTGCGGATATGTTACACTACCTGCCCGCCGTTTCTGCTGATCGCCTGACGCACCCGGGGCAGCTGCGGTCTTGATGTGAATACGATCAGCAGACGCGGCTCGGTTGGTAGGGGGCGGTGGGGGGTTGTCAGACAATAAATGGAGGCCAGGGTGGCGGTTATAAGTGCGAAGGAACCTCCCACCGCGAGGTAGGCTGGATATCTGCCGCCTGCGAATAGAGGGGCGAAAAAAGCCAGAGGAAGGAACCCGGCATGATGAAGATAAAGCAGAGTGATGCCCAGCAGTGCCCCTAGTAGCCCGCCCACGGCTGTTTTTTGCGCTTCACCGCGGCTGAGGAACAGCTGCTGGGATATCAATCTCTGGGTGTCCTCTGTCGGACCAAGAACCTGTCCGCTGCCCCACTGCTGAGATTCAATCTCCTCAAGCGCGGCGAGTGCCTGTTCCTCGGTGGCAAAAGTGGCTGCCAGCTTACTCATTTTCATCCTCCCGTTTTCTAAGAAGTCTCACCAGTTGATTGGTCAGTTGCTCAGGAACCTGGTCTGGTCCACCTATTACCCAGCCGCGGTTGAATCTGCTGACCAGGTGGGAGGTCGCTTGCGGCTGCAGCTGTCTCAGAAGCCTTTGTGTGGGCTCTGGTAGGTTGCCCTGTCTGAGCCATAGCAGGGGGCCAGCGTTCCCCCGGTGGGCCAAAGCGGCGGAAACCATCGCCTGCAAAGGACTCTCCTCATCTGCGAAAACTGGGCTCAATCCAGGGCCCGAAGCTGCCCATCCCATATCGCGGGGGATTGCATCCAGCCACCAGCGCAGCTGGTCACCGCTGTCGGAGTACATTGCGAAAGAGGCAGCAAGTTCAGCTGCGTCCTCACCTGGTATTCGCTGAACATGTCCAAAATTGGCCAAGTCCCTGATCGCATCAGGTCCGATCGCGCCGGCAGGAGCCATAACATATATGAAGGCACCGCGAGGTCTGAGGTCTAACGCGCGCTTGGTTGCTTCAGGTAGCGAATCCTGATGGCTGAAAAGGATGGGCTGTCCCCTGCGAGCGGCCCAGAAGGCTCCAGTAGCTGCCAGCTGAGGGTCATCGACGGGTACTATAACTGTCTCGCTGCGATGATCACCCAGAAGAATCGAAAGGTAGTGATCTATTTTCTCGGCTAGTTCTTCTGGTGATGATGCTTTCAACCAGCGGAAACGGAATCCTTCGTCCTGCAGGGTACGTTGCACACCCGACGGAAGGTCCCCACAAAGCAATACCTGTGCGCCAGCATCACGCAGTATGCCCAGGGGGTTCAAGCGTCTTATCTCTCTCAGTACCAACTCAGGAAGGGGGGCGGAGGGTATGGGGATTACCGGCGCATCTACTGGTAGAGCGCTCAGCCGTGCAGCAGCAGCTGCGGTCCGCCAGTCATCATCAGGTACCAGTACTACGGCATTGGGTCTGGCCGAGCCTCCCGTTGCTGGGTATATGGTCTGTGATACGGTCAGCCCTACTGTCAATGGATCATCGCAGGGTATCTGTCGAATAGTCCCGAACTCCCTTTGGGCTCTGACGGATTGCCTGCTCGCATCTGGATACTGATAGGCAGCGGGAAGCAGGTAAGCGGCAAGAATTGCCGCCAAAAGTAATCCACCGGCAAGATAACACGCTATTTTCAGCTTGCGTTGCGACTTCTGGTAATCATTCGAGGGCATAGGGTAATCCTCCTAAAATCTATCATACTGCGGCAGTGCGGCTGCCCAATAGAGACTGAGCGGGTAAGTGGTCAGCAGGGCGAATGCAGCACCAATTGAAGCGCTTCCCCACCAGGCAGTACGTCCCACAACCGGCGGCCAGCTCAGATACAGGTACTCCAGCAGCCACACTGCAAGAGAAAAGGCCAAAGCTGCTGAGGTCACCATGGACAGGGTTACCGGCCAGCGAGCCCCCAGGTCTTTGCTGTAGCTGATACTGGAATCCATGCTCGGATCCAGAACAAATATCACCACAGCAGCGGCAACCGCATAGCCGACCATCAGCGACCATATTCCTGGATTACCCAGCCAAAATATCGAACCGGTCGTCATAAGCAATGCTGCACCACCGCCCTTGATTACTAGGCGGGTGACTATCATCAGCGCCGAGGTTACCCCCACCACCACGACTGCCCCAGCGACGGCCTGAGTAAGGGGCGTCCGACTCGAACTATCAGCCGCTACCAAAGGGCGCTCTCCCCGGTAGCTCAGGTAGTACCCCAGCAGACCGAGAGGTCCGGTGGTGAGCACCGCCGTCACCCAGGCCAGCCGCTTCACCTGACCCACGGTTCTTCTTCGCATTGTCGAGTGACACCAGGTCCATACCCCTCCCAGCCAGCTGGCCGTCATCCACAGTAAAAGGAGGGATTCCAGGCCACTGCTGGCCCGGGATGTTTGCGTCAGATAGGGTCCTGCCGTATTTATGTAATCTATGCGAGCCTGCAGGGGCCAGCTGATGATTGCCTCCCCACCTGCGATCCATGTGTAGTTGAAAGGAGCTCCGGCAGAGCTATCCGTCCAGCTTGGACGTATGCTCCATAGATAAGTCTCCACTGATGGGCAGATGGCTTCAGATTGAGTCAGCAGGGTCGGACCTGCCCATATGTCGGAAAATACCTGAGCAGAAGCTATCAGGTGCTCCGGGTATTCCGGGTTACCCACCAGATGTACGTGGTCTTTGTGGGGTGTGTTTTCACTGTACCAGCCGAAATGAGTTCCTCTATCATAATACCGCGCCATTGCCAGGGCATGCTGCTCCGGGTTACGCCCGGCAACCCTGGTGATCTGTCCGATTTTGCCCAGTTCTTCTACCACCGCCGTACCGGCTATGTGAAGGGGACTGGCGAGGTATATATTCAATTTCTTATCCCCAAGCTGTTTCTGCAGGCTCTGAAGACGGGAGACCACGTCCTTGCTTGGCCCGTTGCTGTCTATCGGGTAAACATGATCTGCCGTACGGGACAGCCAGGTAGCCAGAGGTAGCGCATATCTGGAATCCTCACTGCTTACCAGGATGACCCGTTCGTCATTTACTGTCGAATTCAGCTCCGAAACCAGCTCGTCGACGGCAAGGGCAAGGGGGGGACCTGAGCTGTCCACACACCGAATGCGGAACCTTCTGGCCAGCTTCGTCCTGATTTGCTGAGAGAACTCGCCGACAAGGATGATCTGCTTTCTCCGTTGTCCGATTCCTCGGGGCGACAGCTGTTTCATCTCGGCGAGCACCTCTTTTGAAGGCTCCTCATCTGCGTCCAGAAGCACAAGTCCTGCTCCTACGGGTGGCGCAGTGAGCCGCAAAGCGTAAAGGGCAGCCAGTGGGTCTGCAGCGGGAGCCACCACCAGCCCGGGGACAGCACCACTGTGGGCGTACCGCACACGGACGGCCTGCAGGCTCAGGTCGGTGATGTTGTCCCCCGATAGTCTCGTGGTGTGTGCCGTCAGGGGCACAGCATCTTCCGCATAATCGCCTGAAGCAGATCTTCTCATGCACATCACGTGATCATATGTCAGGTAAAAGGGAGTGGCCAGAAGAACAACTATAAGGCCATACAGAATTATTCTTGCTGCCGTTTTCACCCGCATCACCCGGGAAACAGTGTTCCCGAAATGACGGATTATATTATCGGCGGTTAACCTGACTTCTGCTGGTGTTAGCGTAAAGTCTTGGCAGGTAGAGTGAGGTTAGACGTAAAATAAGGACCTCACCCGGCGTTGCAAATGTTGGGTATGCTGCATTGCAGCTGACAGCATCTGTATTATGTGTTCATCCTCGAGTCCGGCATGGTACACTTAGCTGACTGGACTTGGTGAGGTTCGTTTTTGCCCAGGCTCATTGTATCATCGAGGTCAGACCCGTGCAGCCTTGCGCCTTGAGATTCAACCAAAAGCGGGTGGACACAAAGGAGATCGACTGTCGCCTGCTGAACCTAGCTGATTGCGGACGTCAATGATCATCTTTGGAGTGTCCCCATCGTGGGGGACACCATTTCAGCATATGAGGAGCTGATCAAGTGAGCAGGATAGAGGAATCTATATTTGTGCCTGACCGATTGCGTGCTCGGGTACGGCAGACCATTTACCGCGTGCTGGGCCCGCACCTGGACAAACGACAGGAGCCTCACTGCGAATACAGCTATGCAATCCAGCCCTGTGATGACAGCAAACTGGTAGTGAGGCAGTTTTACACCGGGACCCTGCAAATACAGGGCAACAGCACAGAACTGTACGGCAGACTCCTCAGGGAATTGGACAGACTGCTGGACAGCTGTGAAAAGAATGAGAGTGAAAGCTGCGACAACAGGTTCGCACTATGTCCGTTTCCTCATGTGGGCAGCGACGAAGCGGGAAAAGGTGATTACTTCGGACCGCTGGTGGTGGCTGCCTTGTTCGCCGACCGGCAGCAGGCAGAAACGCTGCGAGCCTGGGGGGTATCTGACTCCAAGAGCATAAGCGATTCACGCTGCCGTGCCCTGTGCCGTCGTATACGGGATCGATTCGAAGAGGTCATAGCGGTGAGAGTGGTGCTTCCCTCAGAGTACAATGTGCTTTACAGCAGATTCAGTAGCAGTGGGGATAATTTGAACGACCTTTTGGCTGCCTGCCACCTGCAAGTCATAAAGCAGTTGATCGACCGGACTAACGCCTATGAACAGCCTATTGCCGTCCTGGTGGACAAATTTGCTCGCGATTCGCTTCTTCTCGACCGGCTGAAAGCTGCTGAGTTGGAGGGGTATGATCTTGAGTCTAAGCTGTCGATTCGACAGATGGTTAGAGCCGAAGAGGATCCGGTGGTTGCAGCGGCGTCGGTTGTGGCGCGGGGCGTCTTCCTCGAATCACTGCAGGATCTGTCTGATGAGTTCGACATTGAACTTCCCAAGGGTGCTGGAGATCAGACTATTTCCGCGGGTAAGAATCTAACAGAGTCCTGGGGGGCGGAGATGCTGCAGCAGGTAGCCAAATTACACTTTGCCAACACCGATAGGATACTTGAGGATAGCTGACTGCGGGAGGGGAGTGCAATGAGCAAAAAGATGTGGCGTCTTTTGAAAATAATGCATCTGGCAGCCGGCAATGAGAAACTCAAAGCTCCGGAGATGGCGGAGCGTCTGGGAGTATCGGTGCGAACTTTTCACCGGGACAGACAACTGCTCGAGGAAGCGGGCCTGGGAGTAGTCTTCGACGGAGAAGGGTACTCTCTTGCCGGGGAGCCCTTTCTTCCCTCGGTGAAGCTGAGGCGTGACGAAGGCCTGGCGCTGATGCTCACTGTACAGAGTGTTTTGGATGCTGACTCGATCCCCTATTCAGAAAGCCTGCGCGGCGCTTTCGAGAAGATCGTATCCGGAATTCCTCCACACATGCGCAGAAACATAAGCAGACTGGGTCGCGAGATTCAAATAAGGCAGCAGCCCATGGTGAACATGTCACCCTACCAGGAGGCTTTTGACGTGTTACGTGTTGCCATCGAAGAACAACAGGTTGTTCGCGCTGACTACATGGGACGTAGTGATGAGGAACCCCTCAGCAGAGAAATCGAGCCGTTGGGGATATTCCAAAGATGGCGCGCCTGGTACGTAGTAGCTCACTGTAGGCTGCGCGACGATCTGCGAGTATTCCGTATAGACCGCATGTCGAATGTTTCTATGACCGAAGGGGAGTTTGTGCCCCGGAGGGATTTTGATCTCGATCGTTTCCTGCAGGAAGCCTGGCTCGTGGAACACGGAGATGTTCAGGAGGTGCGCATACGGTTCAGCGGAGAGGCCGCCCGGCTGGTAAGAGAGCTCACCTGGCATCCCTCGCAGCGGATAGAAGAGCATTCAGAAGATAGCCTGATTATGGTCTTCTGCACCGGAGGCAAAAGAGAGGTGGCTGACTGGGTCATGAGTTATGGTTCAAAAGCAGAAGTGCTAGAACCTCCCAGTCTTCGTTGCCTTGTGGCGCAAAAATCTGCCGAGATATCGTCCGTCTACAAGAGTGATTAAGACTGACAAACAACTGACTCCCTGCCGCATGAACCCCTTTCATGATGTGGCGCATTCTGATGAGCAGGTTAGGAATCACCTTGATGGCTGGTGTCCTGTCAGTCGCCTTTGCAGCTTCCTGGATTCCCACTAATACGACCTGTGGAAGGAATGCTGTCGCGTCGGAAGGATATTGGTTCCACCATATAGAAAACAAATAGTACCAAGCACGCAAATTCAATGAAGCAGTATCCGGTTGCATCTGGTCTGCGCTCGGACACACATCGGAGTTCACCTATTCAGAAAAACTCGCCCAATTAGCAAGATTGATTCAATGTCAGCACATATCGCAGATCTGTTGTCTATACACCCACAGCACAATTCAGCCGTATCAGCCGTCTGCGCTCCTGTTGTATCGATGGTGTTGATTTTTGCATTGAGGAGTGGGGGAAGGATCATATGTTTTCCTCAGGCAGCATTGCCAGGTGGGCAAAAATAATGCTGGTCGGGCTTCTGTTTGGCCTGGTTATTTGGTATTGTGCGCCTCCCCTTATGCTCTGGTTTGTACCCACTCGGGTTCCCGAAGAAATAGCCAGACACTCCGAGGAACAGCTGCCAGACTCCTTCAACAAGATATCAAGGCATCAGGCGGTCAGTCCACTGCAGTGGAGGGTAACCCACATAGGACATTTTGCCGATGAATTGCATCCCCGCTATCAGGTGGTGTATCTTCAGAACCGTCTGACCGGCAGGGCAGAGGTCTCCGTCGATTACGTCCAGGGGAGACATCAGCTTTTTCCCTGGCTACAGCCGGTTTCATTTACTGCAGCCTTCTTTCTGTTTATATACCTGGCTGCCCCCAGATTACTGGGGCAGCCCTGTCCACACTGCGGCAGCAAACCCTTTTCACTCATCAGTGAAGAGCCGCTGAAACAGGAACCTGGTCCAGCGTTTGCTACTTACCGGGGCCACTACAGGTGTTCAAAGTGTGGGCTGAACAAGATAACGGTGTACACTGGTTCACGCAAGAGAAATATCATGATGTCCGGGGATCTTGTGCGGGAAATGGGTTTCGGGTCGTTGTTTTATGATGAGTCAGATGAGGAAGACCTCTCAGCTTGGGGGCACATTAGCTGGTTGCGAAAGAGTGAAGACGAGGAGTGGTTTGAGGACTCCTGAAACACCTGTGCGGCGCTGCGCTACGCAGCATTTTAAGGGCGTCCAGTCTGCCGATAGCTGCGGTCGGCAGCTGGCGCCCAATCTGTCTTCCTGGCTGATCCCTTGCTTTCAAATGCACATCAATCTTTTTTGAGCAGTTTTTCAAGCACCTGGCTGACCATGGCGCGTCGGAAGCTGGGTATGTCAAACTCCTCTGCGAGAGCCTCGGTGGCCTCCTCGTGTGATTTTTGCGCGATCAGCTGCCTGCTGCGCTCGTTGAACCTGCGTAAAAACTCACCCTGCTGTGCCAACAGCTCTTTTCCTCCCGGCTTACCATGTCCGGGAATTACGTACTCCACATCATATTCCAGCAGGTTTTGCAGGGTGGAGATCCAGAGATCTATGTCTGCGTCAAGCATGAAAGGGAAGCGTCCTGAAAAGACCAGGTCGCTTACTATCAGAACTGATCTTTGCGGGATATGCACCACGGTTGTTCCCGGAGCATGGCCACCCACTTCAATCACTTCCAAGGTAATGTCCGAAAAACGAAGTGACAACTCATTGTCAAAGGTGATATCCGGAAGTGGTAGCGGTATATCCTGGTCAACGAGTTCTTTCCAGCTTTCTTCAAGGCGTTCTTTCATCAAGTTGTAAGTGGTTTTTGTAGACATGGTAGGGACATCAAAGGCCTGATTACCGAAAGTATGATCCGCATGATAGTGCGTGTTTATGAGCATGTAGATGGGTTTCGCCGTGCTGGCGGATATGTGTCCGAACAGCAGTTCACCGTCGGCCGGTGTTCGCATCGTATCCACAACCACGGTTCCTGTGTCTGTGGAGATGAATGCTGAGTTGACCGTCTCTTCTGCGTCGCTGACCATAAATACCCCGTCGGTGACTTTCATTTTCATTCCTCCCGCATACAGGATTTCTGACGGCATGCCGAATCGGTCGCACGTATTATCCTATTCTCGAAGCGAAGTCGAAAACCTGTATATGTTCTCACCTGGTGTCAGATCAAGGCTTGAGCAGCTTTATCTGGCCGATGAGACCGGATTTGCTTGATTTTTATGTTAGATGTGCTGGAGGATTTCCAGCATAGCGGCTTGACACACAAACCATCATATCTCATGGAGGAGGTGAGCTACTTGACCACCGGAACCAAGCTCCATCAGACCATCAGCCAGCTGAAGGCTGCAGCCGGTAACCTGCAGAGTTTCGCTCTGGATACAGATGATCCGCAGGCGAAGCAGATGTTCACCAGTGCATCCCAGCAGCTGGATAAGATAGTCGATCAGGTGAGTGCCCGCACCAACTATGTGGAGCAGCAGGAACCAGCGTACAAGATGACCCAGATGGCTCAGTCTGCTCAGCAGCAGAATCAGGGACAAGGCCAGGGACAGGGCCAGCGGCAAGGACGACCAAGACAGAATAGGCGCCGCTGAACGCCCCGCTGTCAAGCCGGAGTCAAAGTAGCAAAAAGCCCGGCCCCCGAGACATCGGGCCGGGCTAACTTCAATGGAAATGGCTGCAGATGTTCAGAACTGCAGGTCCTGGTATCTCTCCCAGCGTATTTCAATCTGAGCTTCTTCGCGGATTTCGTTGAGGATTTCCTGGGCGTCCGGACCGTGTTCATCCTGATAGTGACGGATAACATCTTCCCTTACGTCTTCGAATTCTGGCATCTCTTGATCATGCATTTCAGTTACCTTGATGATGTGGAAACCATGTTCGGTTTCAACTGGTTCACTTACCTCATCCAGGTCCAGCGTAAAGGCGACATCCTCAAATTCAGGCGACATCATTCCACGCCCGAAAGCCCCCAGGTCCCCACCTTCTTCTGCCGAGGCAGTATCGATGGAGTAGCGTTTTGCCAGGTCGGCGAAGCTTTCTCCTTCGTCCAGCTCACCTAATACTTCAAGGGCTTTCTCTTCGCTGCCCAAAAGTATATGGGAGGCTCTGACCTGTTCAGGTCTCTCGAAAAGCTCCTGATTCTCCTCATAATACTCAATGAGGTCTTCCTCGGTGTAGTCAACACGCTGCCGTCGAAGTTCATCCAGTGCCATGTTGATCATCAGGTTCGTCCTCAGACTACCCATAGTCATGCCTTGCTGCTCCAGCATCTGTTGAAGTCCGGCTTCTCCAAACTGAGCTACCAGGCCTTCGATTTCCTGGTCTACGTCCTCTTCGTCAGGAGCGGCATCGGCCCGTTCTGCAGCATCGATTACCATGGCCTGCATTATCAAGGATTGAAGTGCCTGACGACCAAATTCATCTTCCAGGTGGTCGTGGAAGTCGTCCTGTGTTATGGTAGTGTCATTGATAACTGCCACCACATCACCGTTTCGGGGGCCCGGACGTGCGTACCACACAAAACTTGCGCCCGCCAGGGCGACAGCACAGACTATTGCCACTATCCACTTAACCGTACTCCTTCTCATAGAATGGTCCCTCCCCGTATTAAAACGAAAAAGGTGAAAAAGACATCACCTTTCGCTCATTGCTTTACTGTCAACGTTTTATTTGCATCATTTAGTTTAGTATGCTGAAGGCAGGAGGGCAAGTCTAAGGGAGTGGAGTTTTGTGCCGGTGATGTAAGCTTGCTGTGATTCTTACACGTCTGGCCAGCAGCCTGCAGACAAGGCTTTTGCTGAGTCCACGGAGAAAAGATAAATGTGGAGGTTGACAAAGCATATTTGATTTGCGGTAAGGGGCAGGTGTTCAAGCGTGCATTTTAACGTCGATGTTATCTATCTTTGGATGGGGGCGCTCGTTTTCATCGGATCCGGGCTGATAGGTTTGGTCCGGGGCACTTTCGAGGAGACCATTGTAGCTGCAGTTGTCGGTATTGTTATGCTGGCCGTAGGAGCAGTTGGCCCAGAAAGTCGGGAAGAGATGTCCGAGGAACAGGAGCAGCGCCTGTTTGACCAGTATAAGCTGGCTGGTTACTATTCCTTTCTTTTCGCCAGCTTTGCAGGCGGTGTGGTGCTGCTCTGGCTCGTCTGGGATGCAAGACCACTTGCCACGGTTGCTGCCTTTGTGGCAGTGATCCAGATTCCCTATCTGGTGACCCGCATATATCTGCGCAGACACAGCCGAGATGAAATCGGAGAGGAGGAAGATGCTTAATGGCAAGCTACTAGCAAAATAAAACATAAAAGGATATAATTAACTGAACACGTAATCTGGACTGTGCATGGGGCGGAAAAAAGTGAAACCACCATCGGTGCAAATACAGCATCGTGTCCTTGCCGTCTGTGTTTTGATCGGGGCCCTGGTCATGCTTATGCACATCGATCAGCACCTGCCCGATGTAACTCTTTGGCGGTCGGGCCCTTTTCGATATCCTGCGGAAGAAGTTGCGCCTTCAGATAGTACCTGTGATTCGCAGGGCGTGGCTGGTTCCAAAGTAACGGTCATCGATCCTGATGGGATTTGGGTTCATATAGAGGGGGAAATCGAATCACCCGGTGTCTACCAGGTTCCACCGGGAACCAGAATAATGGCCCTAGTGGACTTCGCAGGAGGACTGACTGCTGAGGCGGATAGCGAAGCCCTTAATCTGGCTGCAGTAGCAGTTGATGGCGACAGGATATCAGTTCCAGCGGTCGGCAGAATTGAAGATGCAGAACCATCCAGGGCAGATCCCACCACTTCCCGAATCAACATAAACACAGCCGACGGAGATAAGCTGCAGACGCTCCCGGGGGTGGGACCGGTTCTTGCTGAACGGATAGTCGATTATCGAAGGCGGCACGGGCGTTTTTACTCTGTTTCAGAACTCGTTCGAGTGAAAGGAATAGGTAAAAAGACACTAAAAACGCTTGAGCCCCTTGTTTTGGTGGACTGATTGATGTCAAAGCCTGGTCAGATAAGATGCATAAGCGCTATCCCTGTTGCTGCAACCAGCAACACCACCGGCATATATATGCGGTAGACTTCGCCAAGGGATACCTCAAAGTAGCGGTTAGTCAATATCTGACACAGGTGAAGCGGTGAAATCAGATAAGCGATGAATCCAAAGCAGTAAATGAACATAACGTAGGGGAGGACAGGTTCTCCTGAGGCCTGGATCACCGGAAGGATTATGGGCAATACGACTGCCAGCGTGCTCGAATGCGAGGCCGATACGTAGCCGACTATAAAGGCCAGCCCGCCTGCCACTGCATACAGGGGAACCCCTGCCTGCAGCAGCGTGGTCATAAGGTCTCCAAATGCAGTGGTCTGATCCACGCCTGCGCGGAAGACCATAATACCTGCCATTGCTCCCACAATGTTGTAGTCTATTTTCTGCAGGATCATACCGGGTGCCGATGATGGTTTGAACCCTTGCTTTTCGAGGTTCGAAACCAGTATCACGGTCAGCAGCAGGCCGCACAGCAGGGCCAGTGCCAGATGAAGGCGAAATCCGATGGACAGCACCAGGCTGACAATTATAGGAGACGCGTATTTGCCAAAAGATGCAGCGGCAGCAGGAAGGGATTGATAGGTGGCTTCGCTTTCTGCATTTGCGGATTGCTGTGTTGTCTGCGTTGAATCATCAGCCCTGACCTCAACAAGGTTCCCCCCGCGAAGTATGAAGAAGTAGCCAGCCGCCAGCATCACTGCAGTAAGCGGCCACTGCAGCCTGATTAGATCCAACACCTCGATACCGGAGAGCCGGGCAGCCAGAATATAGGTGGGCAGGAAAGGAAAAATGAAATACCAGCTGTGACGAAACATCAGATTGGCTGCCGAACGACGTGCCGGGGGAAGACTTATATGTTCGCCGAGGGTATCGACCATAGGAGCGGAGACTATTGCTCCCCCCACCATGGGCATGCAACCGACTAACCCGGGCACAAGCATGAGGGTGATGCGGTCGCTTCTGAGTACTTGCCTCAGCGCGTTTACCATGTGTTTGAAAAAATCGAACTCCTGCAAAAAGCCTGCGAGGGCGGTAATTGTTGCTACTATAAGGACCAAATCTATAGTGTCTTGGTCCTTGAGGGCACTCCATATGACACCGATGATCTCTCCAACTGTTCCGCCAGCTGCAGCAAGGACGATCAAGGATGCCAAGAACATGACAAGGCCGAGGGGTTTTTTGCGGCTTATCAGCACAACGATAATTACAAAAGCGAGGGCAATCCCTGCTATCTCCTGCAAGCTATCACTCCATAAACGTCTCTATATCAATCAAGCCACCAGTTAACTGTTATTCTCGCACCAATCCAGCTGGTCACCAGACCCAGTATCGCCGCCTGGCCTATACCAACGACGAAGCACAGCGAGGCGAGCGAGACACCCCACAAGCTATGTGGAAGAAGAATATGAGGACTATCCAGTCCCCAGGCGAAGACTCCTGCTGCGACAACTGCCAACAAAGTTATCATACTGGTCAACAGAATGTGAAGGGTTCCACCGAACAGATTCTCCAGCGAGTATTCTCCGCTTCTTGCGATCATCAAGCCCGACAGCATTCCCAGGGCAATTGCCAGCAGATAACCGTGACCCCGGAAGCTTTCAACCCACATGGGAAAGTTAACTATGGTGTGAAAGTCACTGAAGCTGAACCGTGCACCAAGCACATACAAAAGACCGTGCGCGAGAAACAGGGTGAACGGTATTCCCAAGAGGGCTGTCCGCAGATATTCACTACGGAGCAGAATTACCGCCCATACACCGATTATCAGCAGCATGACCAGCGGAATGAAGATGCGCTCCGAGCGGTCCTGCTTTATGTGTAGGGTTTCTGCTTCCGCCGTCGCTTTCTCGTAGCTGTTGGCCAGCTCTCTGAGGGCGACCATATCTGAAGCTTCGGGAGCGGGAATCGAGATATCTGAGCCCAAAGCTGTCAGGTAGCTAGAGTATACAGAATGCTGTGTGCTTGCAGTGGCGGATATGCTGGCAAGCTGGGCGTCATCATCAAGGTCCATTCCGCCCAGAAGCGGCAGGCCGGTGCTGTGTGACGGCAGTTCCACACCGAGCAGAGTCGCGAGGGTTGGAGCGATATCGCGGGTTTGAGCCTCTCCTGCAGACTCAGCAGCGATTCCCGCACCGGCCATCACCATAGGTACAAGGCGAGCCTCGCTTTCGGGACCTCCCCATCCTCCTCGCGGTATGCTGCCATGCGAGCCCACAACCATCAGGGCCTCTTTAGACAGGTCTACTTCATCCAGCACATCCCCCACCAGCTCGTCTAATGCAGCGAGACGCCGTGTGAAGGTGCTCTCGCGGTGAACATGAGCCCCTGCTCGGAGTGCCGTATTGGTGGCGGTGTTCAGGTTCAAAACAAACAGACCCCGGGGGGAGGCACTATACTCAGCCAGAATGGCCTTGGTGGACTCCTCGTCCGCAGCGATTCCTGGGTCCTTGTCTCGGGGGGAGAAATGATATTTAGTCCAGGTGGCGGACCTGTCAACCAGAGCCTCCCACTCGCGATTGCCTGAGAAGAAAACGGGATATCCGCCCCGATCGGCCGCATCCAAAATAGTATCGACATGAGGAGATGGCTGATGCATGCCGGTGACCGAACCATGTATTTTGGGATCAGTACCAGTCAGCAGTGTGGTCCAAACTGGGAGCTGCTGGGTGGGTACGGGGCAGGTGAGCGACCAACCCGAATATTCCTCATGCAATCGTTCGACAGTGGGCATATAACTGAGACCGTCGTATGGAAGGGCATCTATGACTATGACCATAATCTTCTCTGCTTCGCCATGTTCCACCCCGAAGGCGGTCAATTCGTCCAGTTGTGGTGTCTGATAATCGGTCAGCTGCTGCCACTTTGCATCTACCAGTTGGTTCCCCAGGTAAGCCATCCCCGTGACGACGATGAATAATATAACTGCCGTCGCCCAAGCCTGCACTTTCCGTCTTGTCATCTCGTACCCCCCGCAATGCTTTGCTGTGGCTTATAGTTGTGTATCAATGTTATTATAACTCTACAGTGTCCTGAAGCGAACGACCCCATCTTGAGGTTTCGGTAGATTGAGGACTGGGTCCTGCCTGAGCTGGTGAGATGTCCATAGATATGCCGATGATTTCCGAGCAAGGGAGTTGAGAGAGGGATAAACTGCGCTATGAGTCAAAGGCCTTCACAGAAGGACACAAGCATTTCTGCCCGGGTCCTGCGAGTAAGGTATGAAGCCGACGATTCTCCGTGGAAGGTGCTTGAGGTTGAGACGGATGACGGCCTGACCACTGTGGTAGGAGAGCTTCCGGAGATAGAGGGCGGTCTGGAATATGAGTTTCAGGGTCGCTGGCAGGTGCATAGTCGTTATGGTGAGCAGTTCCGTGCGCAGAGCTGCTATCCAAGGCCTCCTGAGACTAGACGGGGAATGATAGCCTACCTGTCCAGCGGTCTCATCAAGGGGATAGGCCCCAAAACCGCCCGCAAGATAGTTGATAAGTTCGGTGGTGAGACTTTTGAGGTCATAGGGAATACCCCGGAGCGCCTGCTGGAGGTGCAGGGGATAGCAGAGGGCAAGAAAAAGCAGCTGGTGGAGTCCTTCGAGAAACATGAGAATCTTCAGCAGGTAGTTACTCACCTCACCGGGTTGGGTTTGAGCGCAAACCTGGCCGTCCGGCTTTACGAGGAGTATGGAGACCGGACTCTGGCGGTACTGGAAACCAACCCCTATCGCCTTACCAGCGACATCTTCGGTATAGGTTTCAAAAGGGCAGATGAGATTGCCCGAGCAACCGGAGTGGATCCGCGCTCGCGTCACCGCATAGAGGCGGCCATCATTTACGTGCTCAGACGGGCGGCTCAGCGCGAAGGACACACATATCTGCCGGAGGATGAGCTGCTTGCTGAGGCACATGAGCTTCTATCGGAGCATCTGAATAAGCCGGATGCCCTCACCCGGGAAGATATACGAGGCGTAATGCTGATGGCCGAAAGCAGCGGGCAGCTGCGGATGGAATCCGACTCTGGCGCTGTCTATCTGGCCAAGCATTACCGGTGTGAGACTTACGTGGCGCAAAAGCTGAGCCAGATCTGCCACACCGGAACAGTCACCGCCCCACCTGACGATATAATGGAGGGTGTTTTGGATCGGGTGGAACGTACGTTGAATATCCGCTACGCCTCTGAGCAGAAGGAGGCCGTACAGAACGCATTCGCCAACGGCATTATGGTCATAACCGGTGGTCCGGGTACAGGAAAGACGACAATCGTCCGGGGAATTCTCGAGGCTTCCGAGATCCTGGGAGGCGGGCTCAGAGTGCTGCTGGCTGCGCCCACCGGGCGGGCAGCGCGGAGGCTCAGTGAGGTCACTGACCATCCTGCACAAACCATTCATCGCCTGTTGGGTTACACGTATGTAGATGGTGCCCCCAGGTTTCAACACAACGAAGATGAGCCCCTGCAGGGGGACGTGCTGATAATCGATGAGACTTCCATGGTGGACATTGAGTTGGCGTATCATCTACTACGCGCGGTTCCGGAAACGATGAGGGTAATTTTCGTGGGTGATGCCGACCAGCTTCCCTCAGTGGGACCGGGTAACTTCCTGCGCGACCTTGTTTCATCAGAGTTTTTGCCTGTGGTCAGGCTGACTCAAATATACCGCCAGGATCAGGTCTCTGACATCGTTCTCAATGCTCACAGGATAAACCGGGGAGAGATGCCTGAGTTCTCCGCTGATGAAGCAGACAGTCATTTTGTCAAAAGGAAATCTCCTGAAGACATGTGTGAGTACGTCGTCAGTCTCTTTGACAGGATGATGCGCAGCGGTCGTTTTGATGTAGATGAGGTTCAGGTGTTGAGTCCAATGCACCGGGGACCAGCCGGCGTAGCCAACCTCAATGCCCAGCTGCAGAAGCGGCTGAACCCGCCTTCCCGGGAAAAAAGGGAGATCAAATCAGGCAGCAGTACGTACCGCACAGGGGACAAAGTGATGTGTCTGAGGAACAACTACGAAAAGGGACAGGAAGGTATCTTCAACGGCAATCAGGGTATTGTTCTGGATGTACTTTCGTCTGATGAACCAGGTGTAGAAGAGCCTTCTTTAAAAATTGATTTCGATGGTGAGATTGTCCTGTATGGGCGCAGCGAGCTGCAGGAACTGACGCTTGCCTATGCCAGTACGGTTCACAAGGCACAGGGGAGTGAGTTTCCCTCAGTCATTATGGTGCTTTCTACCAGTCATTACATTCTTCTGCAGAGGAACCTCTTTTACACTGCAGTTACCCGGGCAGAGGATATGCTGGTGCTGGTGGGTCAGCCTAAAGCCATGTACATCGCCGTACAGAACAATGCCGTCGAGGAACGTTACTCCAGATTGGCTTCCCGCCTCAACTGAGTCAGGTTTGTCTTTTTACCTACCGTGTGGAGCATATCTTTGAAATATTTGTGAATCTCATCACATACCTCTTGTTATACATATCACATACCACAGCATATGCGAGTTAATCGCATTTAATCACATTATCAGGCCATATATCGGAAAATATGCGATTTGACCCGCACGCGGTGCGGGCTTAGAATGAGGGCGGCAATGAGGAGGCGCAAGGGAAGGGAGAAGTCGTGACCTCATCTCGCGGCAACACAATCTGGATAGCGCGAACCGCACTGATGTTGGCGCTTACCGTGGTGATACAGATGTTTGGATTGCCCCAGTGGTTCACGGGACCGGCGGTCAACGCCATGTTGCTTCTGGCAGCGGGACTGATCAATCCAGCCGCCGGAGTAATGGTAGGTCTGTTCACTCCGGTTATCGCGGTCTGGCGTGGGATATTGCCTCCCATGCTTACGCCTGTAGTTCCGTTCATCGCCGCGGGTAATGCAATATACGTCCTGGTCTTTGTGATGCTTGAGCGTTGGCACCCCTACATTGGAGTCGCGACGGCGGCATTTGCTAAGTTCGCGCTGCTGGCGGCGGCAGTTCGCCTGGTAGTAGAGGTTCCCGCAGCGATTGCCCAAATGATGCAGCTGCCGCAGCTGGTGACAGCGCTGGTGGGAGGAGCAGGGGCCCTGGCCATCTTGTGGCTACTGGAAGATAGAGTGGATTTGCGCGAATGATCGGTATCGGTGCTTATGCGGTCCTCCAGTCTGCTGCAAACCTGGACAATGCACGATGCGGACAGGACTATTGCAGCAAATATAAGGTTCGGCCTAGAAATGGGGAGCCTGCAGAAGGAACGGTGGCTGATGCTTTGTGAAGCAAATCTCATGCAGGTGTTAAAGTTAGATAAGCGTTTTAAGCACTCGAAATCGGTCTTTAGTCATGCTTGATAAAATTATATGGTCTTCTTAGAATGTATATGGTCGTTGTTTGGTGTAAACGGTTGAGATGTATCGGTCGCCTGTTGGAGTTTGCGGCCTCTAGCATCGCGCCTTCAGCGACTCCGTATTGTCTTGTCGGCTATGATCTGAAGTTTCGATTTGGAAAGGGGTGCAAAGGTAGTGGACAAACAAGGCTTCGGAGGCCCCAGTGAAGATGGCGAAAGAACCGCTTGGTACGAGCGGCAGATCGACTGGGATGCCGTCGGGGATCGCCAGGAAAGTGCTGATTACGAAGAGGATATAGACTGGGATGCCGTCGAGGAGAAGGTGGACGAGATAATCAATGAATACGACGGAGATTCCGGCGCCCTGATCGAAGTGCTGCACGAAGTTCAGGAGCTGGTCGGGTATCTGCCGCAAAGGGTGCAGGTGCGGGTGGCTGACCGTCTCGGTCTATCGGTGAGTGAAGTCTACAGTGTGGTCACCTTTTACTCACTGTTTTCTCTGAAACCCAAGGGCGAAAACCACATAACGGTATGCAAGGGTACCGCCTGTTACGTTCGCGGTGCAGCCCAGTTAATTGAAGAACTGGAAAATCAACTGGGTATCTCTGTGGGCGATACCACAAGCGATGGAAAGTTTTCCCTGGAAGTGGTGAGGTGTCTGGGGGCGTGCGGGCTTGGTCCGGTAGCGATGGTTAACAACGAGGATGTTTTCGCGCGAATAACCGTCGATCAGGTTTCCGATATGCTGCAGCAGTACGAGGACTAGGCGGGCAATTATGGAAGAGATATCGCTTCATGTGCTGGACATAGCAGAAAACTCCATAAATTCGGGAGCCACTGAACTGGCCATCACTATAGAGGAGCTGCCAGGTGACGGTCTGCTGTCGGTGAGTATCGCCGATGACGGGGGCGGTATCGCGTCCGATATGCTTCCAAAAGTGGCGGACCCTTTTACTACCAGTAGGACTACGCGAAAAGTCGGCCTGGGGCTGGCCTTTTTGCAGGAAGCCTGCTGTTCTGCTGGTGGCAACCTTCAGGTCCGTTCCGATTGCCGGGGTACCGTGGTTGCTGCTACCTTTCAGTACGGACATATTGACCGTCCTCCGCTCGGGGATATGGCCTCCACATTGGTGGTACTGGTGGCAACAAAGCCGGGCTTGCGGGTTTCGTATCGGCACGACGTGGGGGACAGAACGTTCGAGTTCGATACCAAGCAGCTGGACGAGTGGTTTGGCGACCTGGGCGAAAAACAGCAGCGCAGTCCGGTCGTGCTCCAGTGGCTGAGGCGGTATCTTGAGGATAACTTGGAATCGCTGCGCGAGGGAGTACAGACGGATGTTCATAATCAAGGACACGCAGGCGACCAAGACCAAAGCCTGATCCGTCGGTCGCCGGCGGGGAGCATTGATCAACAACAGACTGACTGAGCGAAGGGGGAGACAACGATGAGCAAACAGCGCGCTCATGTTTTGGTGTGTGCGGGAGCAGGCTGCATATCTTCCGGTTGCCGGGAGACGGCGGCTGAACTCAGCAACGCACTCAGAGAACACGGCCTGGAAGATGAGATTCGCGTGGTGGAGACCGGGTGCATGGGGCCATGCGATCTGGGGCCTGTGGTGGTAGTTTATCCCGAAGGCGTGCTTTATCAGCAGGTTAAGCCGGAAGATGCTCAACTGATTGCCGAAGAACATCTGCTCAAGGGACGGGTAGTCGAAGAGTTAACCTATCGATTGCCCGGCGTCGGGGAATTCATCCCGAGCCAGGAAGAGATGCCGTTTTTTGGTCACCAAAACCGGATTGCCCTGCGCAACGCGGGCTTGATTGATCCGGATTCCATAGAAGAGTACATAGCCCGCGATGGTTACGCCGGCTTGGCCAAAGTGCTTTCGTCCATGCAGCCAGGAGAGGTAATCGACGCTATAAAAGAATCTGGCCTGCGGGGGCGCGGGGGTGCTGGTTTTCCCACCGGCCTCAAGTGGCAGTTTACCAAAGATGCTGAAGGGGATACCAAATACGTAGTGTGCAACGCCGATGAGGGAGACCCAGGAGCGTTCATGGACCGCAGTATTCTGGAGGGTGATCCCCACAGCATCTTGGAAGCGATGGCAATTGCCGGGTACGCGGTCGGTGCCGGTCAGGGTTACGTTTATGTGCGTGCGGAATACCCGCTGGCTGTCGAGCGTCTCCGGCGGGCAATAGCCAAAGCTCGAGAATACGGACTGCTCGGTGAAAACATCTTCAGCGCGGATTTCTGCTTTGACATCGACATACGAGTAGGCGCCGGGGCGTTCGTGTGTGGAGAGGAAACTGCACTTTTGGCCTCTATAGAGGGTCGGACCGGACAGCCCAGACCCCGTCCGCCGTTTCCGGCGAATGAAGGCCTGTGGGGCAAACCTACGCTCCTTAACAACGTGGAGACCTTTGCCAACGTGGCTCCCATAATTCTCAACGGTGCAGACTGGTTCGCCGGAATAGGTACTGAGGACAGCGCTGGAACCAAGGTGTTTGCCCTTGCCGGTGATGTTATCAATACCGGTCTTGTTGAGGTTCCCATGGGCACTCCGCTGAGCGATATTGTCTTTGACATAGGCGGGGGAGTACCAGATGGAAGGAAATTCAAAGCTGCTCAGACCGGCGGCCCTTCGGGAGGATGTATCCCCGCGGAATATCTGAATACTCCGGTTGATTACGAGTCGCTGACAGAACTGGGCACCATTATGGGGTCAGGCGGCCTGATAATTGTTGATGAGGACACCTGTATGCCCGACTTCGCCAAGTTCTTCTTGGAATTTGTTCAGGATGAGTCTTGCGGTAAGTGTCATCCGTGTCGTATAGGTACCAAGCGCATGCTGGAAATACTTGAGCGCATAACTGCCGGTGAAGGAGAAGAAGGGGATATCGATCGCCTGGTTGAGCTGGGGGAGCAGATAAAAGAGCTGGCTCTCTGCGGGCTAGGTCAGTCTGCCCCCAATCCGGTGCTGACCACCATCGAGTACTTCCGTGAAGAGTACGAGGCACACGTAAGGGACAAGGAATGTCCCGCCTCGGTGTGCGCCTCTCTGTTTACTTCTCCCTGTCAGAACGCCTGCCCGGCAGATGTGGACGTCCCACTTTACATCGACCTGGTGCGGCAGGGTCGTTTCGAAGAAGCCTACCGTGTGATCAAGACTGAGATGCCGCTGCCTGGAGTCTGCGGATACGTTTGCAACCATCCCTGCGAGGGTAAGTGTCAGCGGGTGCAGATCGATGAATCGATTGCCATCAGATCCCTGAAGAGATTTGCCACCGATGCCGTACTGCAGGACAGCGGTGAGCTGCCCGCCCTCGAACGTCTGGCAGAGCGGGAAGGGAAAGTGGCTGTTGTGGGTTCCGGTCCAGCCGGGCTCTCTGCGGCTCACTTTTTGGCGCGAGTCGGATACTCGGTCACCGTTTTCGAAGCCATGCCGGTATTGGGCGGTACTCTGGCTGCGGGAATCCCTGAGTATCGCTTGCCAGAAGATGTTCTGGAAGCGGAGATTGAAACGGTGAGCAAGCTGGGAGTCGAGTTCAGAACCGGCGTCTGTGTGGGTAGCGACATTACGCTTGATGAGCTCAAACAACAGGGTTATGAGGCCATATTCCTGGGAGTTGGTGCTCACAAGAGCCGACGGCTGGGTATACCCGGCGAGGATCTCGACGGCGTGACCCACAGCATCGAGTTTCTGCGTGACGTAAACGTAGGTCAGCAGACCGACCTCAGTGGTGCTTCCGTGGCGGTAATCGGCGGTGGTAATGCAGCAGTCGATGCAGCCCGTACGGCTGGTCGTTTGGGGGCCCGAGATGTGAAAATCGTCTACCGGCGCCGAGAAGAAGATATGCCGGCGCTGGATGAGGAAATAGAAGATGCCCTGGCCGAAGGCATAGAGCTGATAACTCTGGCTAACCCGACGAAGGTGATAGGCCGTGACGGTAGAGTAAGAACCCTCAAATGCCAGCAAATGCAGCTGGGCGAATACGATCAGAGCGCCCGGCCCCGACCGATTCCTGCAGAAGGCTCCACCTTCGACCTGGACGTGGATGTGGTGATCGTGGCCATCAGCCAGCAGCCAGAAGGTGAGTTCACTCTGGAGGGTAAACAGGTGGAGACCACCGATTGGGATACTTTCCCGGTGGATGAAGACACTCTGGCCACCAACGTTCGGGGAGTATTCGCAGGCGGTGACTGCGTAACCGGCCCCGATACTGTGATCGAAGCCGTTGCAGCTGGTAAGAGGGCGGCCGCGGCCATTGACGTATATCTCGGAGGCGACGGACAGATCGTACGCAAGCCTGCCATGGATCGAGTGATCGGTCACGAACTGCTGGAAACCAAGACCGAGCGCGTGGCCATGCCGAAAGTTGCCGCTGACGGGCGAAAGGGATTCTCGGTTGTCGAGTTAGGGTATTCCCCAGAGCAAGCAGTGGCGGAGGCCAGAAGATGCCTCAGGTGCGATGTTGAAGACGTGTCTCAGTCGTCGGGCGAGGCTGCGAATTAAATGACCGGAGGTGAGTGCAGTGAGTGAAGTTTCTTTAACCATAAACGGACGTGACGTATCTGCGGCTCCCGGGACAACGATTCTTGAGGCAGCCAAGCAGATCGATGTTGATATACCAACCCTGTGCTATCTCGAGGGGATCAACGAGATAGGCGCCTGCCGGGTCTGTGTTGTCGAATGTGAGGGCAGCCTGCTGGCTGCCTGTACGACCCCGGTGACTGATGGAATGTCCGTGGTCACTAACAGTCCGAAGGTGAGAGCTGCCCGTCGAACCAATGTTGAACTCATCCTCTCAGACCACGATGGCGACTGTCTATCCTGCAGCCGCAGCATGAACTGTGAGCTGCAGACCATTGCCCGCAACCTCGGAATTCGGGAAATCAGATATGAGGGAGAGATGTCCAGCCACCCTCGAGATGAGTCCAGTCCTTCACTGGTCCGGGATCCAGACAAATGCATTCTCTGTCAGCGGTGCTCAAGTGTCTGCAAGCAGGTTCAGGACGTGGAGGCCATCGATACCGTGGGACGCGGTTTTCAGATGCAGGTCGGTCCGGCCTTTGAGCAGACCATGGACGAGATAGCCTGTGTCAATTGCGGTCAATGCATTCTCGTGTGCCCCACTGGTGCAATCACTGAGAAGGATTACAGAGAGGAAGTCTGGGGTGCTCTGAGCGACCCTGACAAACACGTAGTGGTTCAGACTGCTCCCGCTGTCCGGGTGTCCATTGGTGAAACTTTGGGCATGGAGCCTGGCAGTATTGTAACCGGACAGATGGTGGCCGGGCTGCGTCTTTTGGGCTTCGACAGGGTGTTTGACACTGATTTCGCAGCTGATCTGACTATAATGGAGGAAGGGAGCGAACTGCTGGCCCGCCTGAACGAAGGCGGTACGGTCCCGCTGCTGACCTCCTGTAGCCCCGGGTGGATAAAATACGTGGAGCATTTCTATCCGGAATTCACGGATCATCTCTCTACGTGCAAGTCTCCGCAGCAGATGTTCGGGGCACTGGCCAAGACTTTCTACGCGGAGAAGGCGGGAATCAAACCGGAAGATATTTTTGTGGTATCGGTAATGCCGTGCACCGCGAAGAAATTTGAGGCCCAGAGGCCGGAAATGGGAGCCAGCGGTTACGCCGACGTGGATGTCGTTCTGACCACCCGCGAGATGGGGCTGATGTTTTCGGAAGCCGGAGTAGACCTGAGACATCTCGAGGAGGAAGAGTTCGACGATCCTCTCGGGATATCAACTGGTGCCGCGGCTGTTTTCGGCGCTACCGGTGGCGTGATGGAAGCGGCTCTTCGCACGGTGTACGAGCTGGTTACCGGAGAGGAGCTTGAGGAGCTGGACTTTCACGATGTCCGTGGGTTGCAAGGAGTCAAGGAAGCCGAAGTTGATCTGCAGGGTACCACGGTTAAAGTGGCGGTGGCCCACGGCCTGAGCAAGGCACGCGGTGTCCTTGACGCCATTAAAGAAGGAAAAGCCGACTACACGTTTGTGGAAGTGATGTGCTGTCCGGGAGGTTGCATTGGCGGTGGCGGTCAGCCCCTACCCACGGATGACGAGATCAGACAGAAGCGGATCGACGCCATCTATCAGGTTGATAGAGACATGCCCCTGCGTAAATCGCACGAGAACCCGGCCGTGCAGGCTCTGTACGAGGAATATCTAGGTGAACCTCTCAGCGACAAGTCACATGAGCTTCTGCACACCGATTATTTGAGGCGCGAGGCGCACGCCGGGTATATCGGCTGATATGGAAGAGCCTGGAGGTGAAGCTGACATGAAGATTGAGTCTCTGGATGATCTCCGCAAAGTCCGGGAGCAGGCCAAGGAAGGCATCAGCGTGCGGGAAGGCGGCGATGTCAAGATAGTAGTGGGCATGGGCACATGCGGCATCGCTGCTGGCGCGCGTGAGGTACTCTCGGCGGTACTGGAGGAGCTGGCGGAGAGAAACATTGTTGGAGTTGATGTTACACAGACCGGTTGTGCTGGCTTGTGTGAACATGAACCCCTCCTTGAAGTCATCACCGAGGACCAGCCGCGCGTAGTGTACGGAAAGGTGACACCAGATCGGGCCAGGAAAATAGTGGTACAGCACCTGATCAATAGGCAGATAGTAGGTGAATGGGTACTCAAGAAGGATTGAGTTGGTTGTGCGAGAAGCCCATACGAGGGAATCGTCGTGTCGGGCGGCGTAGCGATATTCTCGCTCCGGCACGACGATAGCCCTCCGATATCGCCCATTGTATATGCGGGGCTGGACCTTTTGTCCCGGGTGGTTGTCGGGCAATTCGATACGGAAGAAGGTGTCCTCTTGCAGCTGGAATATGAAGTAAAGGGGATGGATTTCCGGAATGCAGGCAAGGCTTCAACTAGAGTCCGGAAGAGGCTGCAGCAGCTGGGCCTCGACTCGACAACCCTCAGAAGCGTTGCGGTTATCTGTTATGAGGCGGAGATGAACATCGTAATACACGCCTATGAAGGACGCCTTATAGTGGATATAGATACGACCATGATCGAGATAACAGCCCGGGACCGGGGACCAGGGATTGAGGACATAGAACGTGCCATGCAGGACGGGTTCTCTACGGCGCCCGAGCACGTGCGCGAAATGGGTTTCGGTGCGGGTATGGTCCTCACAAACATCAAGAGGCTGGCTAATTCCCTGCAGTTGGAATCCACTGAGGGTGAGGGTACATGTTTGAAAGCGGTAGTCTACTACGGCTACCCACAGAAAGGTGGTGTTCAGTCGTGCCAGGGAAGTTTCACTCCGTGAAGCTGATAGAAGACGAGTGTGAGGGCTGTACCAACTGTATTCAAAATTGTCCTACCGAGGCCATTCGGGTACGGGACGGCAAAGCACAGATATTTGAGGAACGTTGCATCGACTGCGGCGAATGCATAAGGCATTGCCCGAATCAGGTCAAGACGGCGGTTACGGATGATCTGAAGGCGCTCGGACGCTTTCAGTATAACGTCGCTATACCAGCTCCCGCTTTTTTTGGGCAATTTGATCAGGGAGTAACGGCGGATGACATCCTCGCGGGTCTGCTTAACGTGGGCTTTGACGATGTGTTTGAGGTGGCAGTTGGTGCTGAAGCGGTAACCCTGGCGATTCGCCGATACATTGAAGGAGCCGCCTGCCGTTCACCGCTTATATCTTCGGCATGTCCGGCTATTGTACGCCTCATCCAGATCCGGTTCCCTGATCTGCTGGATCAGATAATACCCATTCACACTCCGATGGACATGGCTGCCAGACTGGCCAAAAGGAAAGTGGCCGATGAGCGAGATCTAGCCCTTGAGGATATAGGAGTGTTTTTTGTCAGTCCGTGCCCGGCGAAGGTCACCGCTGTCAAGGAACCGCTGGGAACCAGCGAGACAGATGTGGACGGGGCAATAGGTGTCGGCGAAATTTACGGCCAGGTGCGTTCCAAGACCGGGCGCGGCGAAGAGAAAAACCTGAGCAGAGCATCCGGTTTGGGGGCTCAATGGGGGTTTTCCGGTGGTGAAAATCAGGCCATCAACTCAGGAGTCCTTCTGGCGGTAGATGGGATTCAGAGTGCCATTTCAGTCCTGGACGGCGTGGAAAAAGGCGAGCTGCAGTCAGTAGATTACATTGAGTGTCAGGCCTGCATCGGTGGCTGCGTGGGTGGGGCTTTGATGGTTCAGAACCCGTTTTTGGCGCGCTCGCGGGTGGAGCGCATGGTGGAACAGATGGATCCGGGCAAAAGATACGAGCCTAGTGTGGACATGGCAGAAGCTACCCAGCTGTTTGACCGCGGGGAATTCGATCTTACCGAACCCATCCTCGCTCGCCCAGCCATGCGCCTGGATGAGGATGTCAACGTAGCTATGGACAAAATGGCCCGGTTGGATGAATTGAGCGAGGAACTGCCTGGTTACGATTGCGGTTCCTGTGGAGCTCCTACCTGTCGTGCCCTGGCTGAAGATATCGTTCAGGGGTTGTCAGTCCGAACCGACTGCATTTTTGAACTGCGAGAAGAGGTCTCTACCCTGGCTGAACAGATAAGCACAATTGTCCAGAGGCGCATGCCGATGATGAGCACCGAGGAGGAGCGGAAAGTGTTTGATGAGCTCACTCTCAGCCATGTTGCAGACGAGCTGGAGCTCTGGGCAGTGGCATTTGAAGATGTCCTGGACTCCCGTGTGATCCGAGGAGCTTACTGCTCAGACCTTCTCAGCGATGTAATGGCTAACGCTGGGGAGGGGAGCCTGTGGATTACCATTCAGACCCACCAGAATATTGTGGCGGTGGCCCTCATGGTTTCGCTTGGAGCCATAGTGGTCTGCGGAGGACGCGAACCCAGCCCGGGAACTGTGGTGAGGGCTGAAGAGGAGAACATCCCACTGCTGATTGCCGAGGATGATTCGTACACAGTGGCGGCCAAACTGCACAGCTTGACAATGTAGGGGTCGATAATCTTGCGGTCCTGGATGGTGGATCTGCACATCCATACCGCCCTATCGCCGTGTGCCAGTGATGATATGACACCGGACAACATTGTGGCTGCTTCTCGAGAACGCAATCTCGACGTCATAGGAATAGCTGATCATAATTCAGCGGCGAATGTGCGGGCGGTGGTGGCGGCTGCCGACAGCTTTGACCTGGTCGTGCTGCCTTGCTTGGAAGTTCAGACTTCCGAAGAGGTACATGTGCTGTGCGTCTTCGATGATCTGGAGAGCGTTGCGGCATGGCAAGAGCATGTCTACCGGCACCTGCCAGATCGGGCCAATGATGAGGAGATTTTCGGGCGCCAGCATCTGTACGACGAATCGGGTATACTGTCGGGCAGCGAAAACCAGCTGCTATTGGTGAGCGCGGATTTGACCCTGGAATCAGTTTTTGAGGTGGTTTCGGTGCTGGGAGGGGTGTGTATTCCGGCCCATGTTGACCGTCGCAGCTTCGGACTTCTGGGAGTGTTGGGATTCGTCCCGGAGTCGTTGGACATATCAGCAGTCGAGGTGTCGCCCAATTTTCCGGGTGATGATGGTTTGAGCATACCGGACTCGGCCGCTACCGTACGTTTTTCTGATGCCCACACTCTGTCAGATCTGGGGAACCAGTTTACAACTATGTGGATGGAAGCCCCGACTGTTGAGTGCCTGATGCAGGCCTTCAGGGGAGATGGAGGGAGAAGGGTCAAACCGCGGTTCGCCAGGGGGGATTAGCAGCCCTACAGAAAGGAGGAGGTGACGTGGCACAGCAGGTAGTTTACACGGTCTTGGATCAATGCCGTCGCTGTTATCACTGCGTGCGTGAATGCCCGGTGAAAGCGATAAAGGTGGAAGAAGGTCAGGCCTGGGTGATTGAGGAGCTGTGCATCTCATGCGGAACTTGTGTTAGAAACTGTCAGCTGCGGGCCAAGACTTACCTCAATGTGGTTCCAGAGTGTGAAAAAGAGCTGGGAGCCAGCCGTCACTCCGTGGCCATGCTTGCACCCTCCTTTGTTGCCTCATTTACCGAAGTGCAGCCCGGTCAGGTGGTAGCAGCCCTCAAGCGCCTGGGCTTCGATCAGGTGGTGGAAGTGGCCTATGGAGCCGAGTTGACGGCTTTGGCGTATGAGCAGTTTATCAATGAAGTCATGAACAACGGTGCGGGAGCAAATCAGAATGGCCACACGCAACGTCCACCGTTCCTCAGCAGCGCCTGTCCGGCGATAGTCAATCTGGCTCAGATTCACTACCCTCAGCTGCTGGAGCATCTGGTGCCGATTGTCTCTCCCATGGTTGCCCTGGCCCGTTTTCTTCGCTGGCGCGCCGACAGGAGCGAAGAGCCGCAGCCGTTTGTGGTGTTCGTGGGTCCCTGCGTGGCGAAAAAAAGCGAAGTTGACGACCCTAATCTGCGCGGTGACGTCGATCTGGTTTTGACCTTCGCAGAACTCCGTCAGATGTGCGAGGAGAAAGATATTGATATCGAAGCGCTACAGCCGGCCGAATTCGACCCTCCCCATCCTTCGGTAGCCCGAATTTTTCCTCTTTCCGGGGGACTGTTGCGTTCGACGGGGGAACGTACGGATCTGATCAATCCTGATTTCGAAGTGGTTGAAGGTAAAAACGACGTGGTTGAGCTCTTTGATTCGTTGACCAATGGTGAGTCGGTAGACACCTCCCTGGTTGATATCCTGCTGTGTGAAGGATGCATTGCCGGTCCGGTGATAGACAGTGACTTGCCCTATATAAAACGACGCGAACAGGTGGTCAACTACACGCGTAGCACGGTAGGAAGCAGTGAACTGAGGCGTGGTAGTCCACCGGAAAGCTGTTTTCCCTTGGAGCACCTTAGAAGGACTTTCGAGCCGCAGGCACAGCATCTTGCGGTCCCATCAGAGGAGGAAATACGTTCAATACTGCAACGTGTGGGGAAGTCAGAGCCCGAAGATGAGCTGAACTGCGGGGCTTGTGGTTACGGTACCTGCCGGGATAAGGCGGTAGCTGTCCACCGGGGACTGGCAGAGGCGGAAATGTGCCTTCCTTATATGCTCGAGAAAATGCAGGAGACAGTAAAGCAGTTAGAAGAATCCTATGAAGAGCTGCATGAAATGTACCATGAGCTGCAGGAGACGCAGAAAGAGCTGGTGCAGGCGGAAAAGATGTCCTCCTTGGGGCAGATAGCGGCGGGAGTGGCCCATGAGATTAACAATCCGCTCAGCGGCATCCTCCTGCACGTCGACCAGGTAGAGCGGAACGATGACCAACACGTACAGACCATCAGGAAGGAAGCTGCCCGCTGCAAAGATATAGTTCAAAATCTGTTGAACTTCGCCAGACAATCAAGACTTCGAAAGCAGCCAGTCGGGTGGAATTCGTACGTGCAACAGGTGGTAGAGCAGTATCGAGGCCAGATGTCAAAGCAAGTGGAGGTTGAGCTCGACCTGCATGCCAGCGCCGACCGCCAGATACAGTTGGACCCCGAGCAGATGAAGAGGGTGCTGACAAACCTTCTGGACAATGCTGTGGATGCAGTGGATGAATCGGGCAGAGTGACAGTGGCAACTCACTATAATCAGTACACCAAGGAGGTCTCGGTGGTCGTCCAGGATGATGGTGAGGGCATATCGGAAGAGAACCAACAGCGGTTGTTTACCCCATTTTTCACAACCAAAGAGCCAGGTAAGGGAACTGGTCTGGGGCTGCCTATGGCCCATGGCATTGTGAAGATGCACCGGGGTGATATTGAAATTGACTCTGAGGTGGGAGCGGGCACAGAGGTCAAGGTAACGCTGCCTAGGGACACTGAGGGAGCTGCGGCAATCGTCGGCGCAGGTGAACCACGCAAGGAAGGTTCATCCGACGTAATTTCGTAAACAGCCTGCGGTGGGCAGTTGTGTTATTCTGCGGTTACGTATTTTGGACGCTGTTGGTAGGTTTGGAGATTTCCTGAGCTGGTCAGAGACATTCTGGCAGTGAGGGGTAGTTTTCAGTACAACATACCTCCTGAGTCGAGGGTGGTGCAAAGGACACCTGAACCACAGGGAGGCACCATGCATACCAAGGGCCTACCTGTGTTTCTGCATGGGTAGGCTTTTTACGTCAATCGCCGGTGTTGCCAGTCAACTAAGACAACGTGACGAGAGCGAGTGAGCAAAGGCTTCGGGAATGGGAGGCAAACCATGGATCAAAGGATTGGCGTGGTGGGGATCGTGATAGAAGACCGAGAGTGCATCGCACCTGAGGTTAACCGAATACTGAGCCAGTTTGGGGATGTTATCGTCGGCAGAATTGGGGTGCCGCGTCCGGACCATGACTTGGCGGTGATCGCGCTTATCGTACAGGGCACTGCAGATCAGATGGGAGCTCTTACTGGTCGGTTGGGGAATCTACCTTCGGTTCAAGTGAAGTCCGGAATGACCTCAAAGAGAGTGAAGACAGACGGGGAGGGATGCAGGTGAAGCAGCTGCAGGAGGTGATTTCGGAGGAGAGAATATTCAATGTGCTTTCGGATGCTGCCGGATCCAGCCGGCAGGAAGCCGGACGCATCATAGACAAGGGCCGCAACCTACAAGGTCTGAGCCCCAAAGAGGCGGCAGTTCTGCTGACCATCGACGAAGAGGATCTGCGGCAGCTATTGCTGCAGGCAGCTCGAGAGGTAAAGGAACAGATTTACGGAAAGCGGCTGGTGATCTTCGCTCCGCTTTATCTGGATAATATCTGCCATAACAGCTGTCTTTACTGCGGTTTCCGAAAAGAGAACCAGAAAATAGAACGACGGCGGTTGTCGATGGAGGAAATAAAAAAAGAAGTCTCTGCTTTGCAGAAGGAAGGACACAAGCGGCTGTTGATTCTTACCGGCGAGAAGCGGGATGCGGATCTGGACTATCTGCTGGATGGAATAGCTGCTGCATACCAGGTGCAGACCAAAAAGGGAGGACAGACTCGCAGGATCAACGTCGAGGTCGCTCCCATGACCGACAAAGAGTTTGAGTCTCTTGCGGAAGCGAATATAGGTACGTATACCTGTTTTCAAGAGACCTACCACCGCCCCACCTATAAGAGAATGCACCCGCGAGGGCGGAAGGCAGATTTCGACTGGCGTCTGACGGTTATGGATCGCGCTCAGCGTGCTGGTATAGACGATGTGGGTATCGGAGCGCTTTTTGGTCTTTATGATTACCGCTATGAGGTGGTGGCAATGCTCCTGCACGCTCAGTATTTGAGTGAAACCTACGGAGTCGGACCGCACACTGTATCTGTCCCGCGGTTGCAGCCCGCTGCCGAGGCACCGATACGCAAGTCCCCTTACCCGATTTCCGATGAGGATTTCAAGAAATTGGTCGCCGTGCTCCGATTGGCTATCCCTTATACCGGGATAATCCTGAGCACCCGGGAACCGGTTTCCCTGCGTAATCAGCTATTTATGCACGGTGTTTCTCAGATCAGCGTCGGCTCCCGGACTGCCCCCGGTGCCTACCAGCAAGACGAGCAGGGCTGCGGCAAGCGAGCGCAGTTTACTCTGCACGATAGTCGTCCTATGTCCGAAGTGGTGGCTGAAGTCGCCAAGGCCAACTATATTCCCAGTTTTTGCACTGCCTGCTACAGAGAAGGGAGAACCGGTGAGGCTTTCATGGATCTGGCCATACCGGGCAAGATTAGCAACTACTGCAAGCCGAATGCCATGTTGACCTTCAAGGAATATCTCACGAACTATGCCGATGAAGTGACCACAAAGGCAGGAGAGGCCTGTCTCAACCACCATCTGCGGGAAATCAAGAGCGGAGATAAACAGCTAGCCCAATGGATTGAGCGGGCCTTCGACCGCATGCAACGGGGGGAACGCGACATTTACCTGTAGGAGGTGATCGCCATTCAGAAAACACCGAGAGCAACTCGTCCACATATAGCAGTTTTCGGCAGGCGCAATGTTGGTAAATCCACCTTGGTCAACGCGCTGGCAAACCAAAACGTAGCAGTGGTTTCGTCGGTACCGGGTACCACAACTGATCCGGTTTACAAATCAATGGAACTTCACCCGTTCGGACCGGTTGTGCTGATTGATACTGCCGGAATAGATGATGCGGGCGACCTGGGGGAAGTACGGGTGAACCGCACCAGGCGTGTGCTTCGCCGGACCGATCTGGCTTTATTGGTGGTCGATCCGCGGCAGGGAATCGGCGAGTGGGAAACGGACTTTCTGTCAGAGGTTAACCGCGATAAAGTTTCTGTGCTGGCAGTCATAAACAAAATTGATCGAGCGGAAAGAAAGGATCTAAGAGGTATCCGGCGAGAAGTCAGAAACGGGCTGGATCTCCCGGTAGTCCGGGTCAGTGCCGAGCAGCATAGGGGCATTGATGCACTGCGGGATGAGATAGTGGCCCATCTTCCCCGCAGGGCGAAGGCAGATACCATCGCTGCGGACCTTGTATCGGAGGGGAATCTGTGCCTGCTGGTCACTCATATCGATGAGGCTGCTCCCCAGGGCCGGCTGATTTTACCTCAGGTGCAGACGCTGCGCGATCTGTTGGACCATGGCTGTCCTGCGCTGGTGACGAAAGAAAGCGAACTACCTCTGGCCCTCAGCAGATTATCGTCGCCGCCGGGTCTGGTTATATGTGATTCGCAGGTGTTTCCCCGGGTACAGGAGTGCTTGCCGGGGGATGTTTCATTGACCAGCTTCTCCATTTTATTTGCGCGACTTAAAGGGGATTTTCAATTCTACCTGCGGAGCCTGCAACAGTTGGAGAGACTTGCCCCCCAAACGAGGATCATCGTAGCCGAGGCATGTACGCATAGGGTTACGCACGAGGATATAGGGCGCGTCAAGATCCCGCGCATGTTGTGCAGCCGATACCCCGATCGAGCATTTATATTTGATTACTGCTCCGGCAGCGATTTTCCCGATGACCTCGATCCCTACGATCTAATGTTGCACTGCGGCGGGTGCATGTTGAATCGCACAGAAGTTCTGTCGCGTCTCGGCGAAGCCCAGGAGGCCTCACTTCCAGTAATAAACTATGGTATGCTCCTCGCCTACCTCAACGGTATCCTTGGACGAGCCCTTCAACCGATACTGGGCAAACAACCTGCTTATCAATATTGTGGCATCGGGGATGATGTGCGCGTTGGTGACGATGCAAGGCGAGGTGAAGATGATGTCAGTTAGTGAGACAGCATACAGTCACGAGTATATCCACAACATCTTAAAACGGGCACACTGCCAGGGCCCGGAACTATCCGTAGGGGAGATCGAGGCGCTGCTCAGCATAGGTCATCCCGACGGGCTCGAATCTCTCTACGCTATTGCTGATAAGGTTCGGAAAGATACGGCAGGTGATGGGATTCACCTGCGAGGACTGATAGAGTTTTCCAATTACTGTCGCAGAAATTGCCTGTACTGCGGGCTGCGCAGGGCTAACCGTCGTCTGACCCGGTATCGGATGGATCAAACAGAGGTTTTGGGAGTTGTGCAGGCCATGGCGGAGCGGGGTATAAAGACCGTGGTATTGCAGTCGGGGGAAGATCCGCACTTCACACAGGCGCGGATGGTTTCCCTCGTTGAAAAGATAAAATCGCGTTTTGATATAGCCATTACCCTGAGTGTGGGTATACGATCTCAAAAGGATCTGATCGCTTTCCGGGCGGCGGGTGCTGACCGCTATCTACTGCGCCATGAAACTGCAAACCGCCAGCTATACTCTCAGCTGCACCCAGATTCCCGACTCGGCGACCGAGTAGAAATGCTGCATGCGCTCAGCGAATTGGGATATGATATCGGCACTGGACCCATGGTGGGGCTTCCCGGACAGACTTACCGAGATCTGGCCTTGGATATTGATCTGGCCCGACGACTCAAAGCCGATATGTTTGGCGTTGGTCCGTTCATCCCTCATCCGGATACTCCCCTGAGTGAGGCACAGGAGGGTACAGCAGAGGACACTTTCAAGATGATTGCGCTGGCACGTATAGTTTTAAGGGAGGTTCACATACCTGTGACTACCGCCCTGACCACCCTGGATGCCGAGGCCCGGGAGAAGGGATGGAACAGAGGGGCAAACGTAGTTATGCCGAACGGCACGCCAGCTCCTTATCGCGAGCAGTATGAATTATATAAGGATAAGAGATGCCTGCAGGATTCGCTGAAGCGATGTGCGGTTTGTCTGCAGATGCGGGTTCAGTCCGTTTCACGCCATATCAGCTCAGGTTATGGTGATTCCCTGCGCAGTGACAGACAGAGGTCTTCCTGATAACGTTGGAGGAAAGTCCTCCTATCTAAAGATTGCGGGCATCAAGATCTGGCGATTGTGATTGATCGAACAAGATTGAGTTGCAAGATTGAGACATAGTATAATTGCATTGCTGACCAGCAGCCAGTAAGAAAACCGATTGTAACGATCTTCTGCTCGGTCTGCAGGGTCGTTTGCATCTTCTAACATAGACCGAGTCCTTACGGGAAGGGAGGTCAAATCGATGACAGAAGGAAAGACTGTTCTCCTGATTGATGATGATGCCGATTTCGTAGACTTGAACAAAAAGGCTCTGGAGGATGCTGGTTACGAAGTGGAGACTGCTTATGATGGAGAAGAGGGCATGCAGAAAGCCAAAGATATCAAGCCGGATGCAATAGTCCTTGACGTTATGATGACTACCTCCACAGAAGGGTTTGAAGTGGCGCGGGATATGCGCAATGATCCCAAGACCAAGCACACCCCGATCATCATGCTTACGTCCATAAATGCACCTGAGCACGGGCTGCCCCGTGCCCTCGGAGAGTATGACAAGGACGAGACTTGGAACCCGGTGGACGTATTCCTCAACAAGCCAGTGTCTCCTGAGGAGCTGCTAGAAAAGATAGAAGATGCCCTCAAACGGTAGCATCTGACAGAACTGACTTGGCGTCGCACAGACTCAGCAGACGATGACGCAGGCTTTGCGGGAGTAAAGAGGAGAGCACCTGGGGCATCCGGTAATGAGGTCTCGAGTATGAGCAGTCTGACGATATCCAGCTGGATTTGATGATGGCGCACAGTGATGCAGGTTTCCACTATGCATGCGAGATCAAATCCCGAAATCAGGAAGTACCGGTGATGATGTTGACCGGAGCCGCATTGAACACGCAACATGGGGTCAGGCTTTTTAGATGCTGGCGAGCCAGGGATGGATAGCAGTGGCGCTTATTCGAAGACCCTCATTTCCAGGAGCGTCCTGCTGGAGACGTCCGACGCTTGCTGGATCAGGCCTATGAGCGGTGCGACTTAGTGCTGTGGAGACCGGGTGGAATTCCACCCGGTCTCCGTGTTAGAGGGGCGATAATGTGACAAAACCTGAGGATCCCCAAAAATACGTACAGAACATCCTTGATGAGCAAGACGGTTCTCCTCAGATAATTGTTCTTGATGACGAGGAATCGATACGCTCGGGGTGTAAGAAAGCGCTGGAGGGTGAGGGCTTGGAGGTAGACGTTGCCGCCGATGGTGTGCAAGGTTGGGAGATGCTCAATCGCAAGGAGTATGATCTGGCACTGGTGGATCTGAGGATGCCAGGTCTGGACGGTATATCAGTTCTCGAAAGGATGCAGGATGCGATGCCAGATGTGGTGACGATAGTGATCACCGGCTACGCTTCCTTTGAGACTGCCGTTGAGACCGTCAAGCTTGGGGCCTATGACTATATACCGAAGCCGTTTACTCCCGAGGAGCTGCGGAATGTGGTCAACCGGGGACTGGAACGGCGATTTCTCCAGCTTGCCAACCGGCGATTGCGGGAAGAAAGAGAACGGAACCTCCTAACCCTCACTGAAGAAAGAAGCCGCCTGATAACCGTTCTGAACGCTATGTCTGACGGAGTACTGGTGATCAACCGATCGGGACAGCTGGTACTTTTCAACCCGAGCGCCCTGCATTGGGTGCTGAAGGACAGACAAGTCAATGAAGAACAGCCCCCAGTAGCGCTGGAGGAAGCCGTCAGGGAGGAGGCCCTTTTGCAGCTTGTTGAGGCGATAGAACAGGATGAACAGCTGGACCAGCAGGATGTTGAGCTAGAGATAGATGGTGAGCGGTTCATCCATGCCGCCGGGGCTGCCGTTCGGGACGAAAATGACCGTTACCTGGGCGTGGTGATTGTGCTGCGTGACATCACCGAGCGCAAGGAAATTGAGAAAATGAAGACAGCGCTGGTGAGGACGGTTTCACATGAGCTGAGGTCTCCGCTGGCAGCGGTAGAGGGTTATCTGAACTATCTTGATGATGAAGATCAGGACCCCTCCGAGCGGAGCCACATGGTGCACAGATGTCGCGAACGCATTCAGGGACTGCAGCAGACCATAAATGATTTGCTTGACCTCTCCAGACTGGAAAGCGGACAGGTTCATCGGGAGCTAAGGAAGCACAACCTGACAGATATCCTCGATGAAATAGTGCAGCTGCAGAAAGGGGTTGCCGCAGAGCGAAATATTTCCATTGATCTTCATGCACCTGAGGATCTGCCGGTGCTGGCTGACAAGCGCGAACTGTCCGAGATATTTGGCAATCTCATTTCGAATGCAATTAAGTACAATCAGGATGATGGGCAGGTATGGGTCAAGGCCGGAAGCGACGGCGAGTATATCGTCGTAGAGGTATCTGACACCGGTATCGGGATCAAGCCTGAGGCGCTGGATAGCATTTTTGATGAGTTCTATCGCGTTCGTGGCCGTCAGACGGCAAAGATCAGCGGGTCTGGCCTGGGACTGGCAATCGTTAAGCGGCTGGTGGAGCAGTACCAGGGCCGCATCTTAGTCGAAAGCGAGTTGGGCGAGGGCTCCACCTTTGAGGTGAATCTGCCCATTCGCCCCTAGGACTGCGGCAGGTTCGGCTGCAATGCCATGCAGCACGCAAAAGAAATGCGGTGTGACGAGAATAAACATGACGATGCTGGTATAGGGAGACCATGCCGGTGGAAGTCATCATCTGCCAGCAGCCGGCTGGATAGATCTTTGGCAGGAAAATAAGCTATGAGTTTATGTCTATTACCTCATTGGTGGCGATATATTTGGCCTGTGCTCAGCAGCATAGACCAGGCGCATTAGTTTACGTAAAGAGGAGTTCTTCCTCTGCGTGAGGTGTGAGCAGCGTTGAATGCGTCAGGTTATCCCTGGGTGGTTTACGGATCAACAGCCTCGCGATGAGAGCTCACCTGCCAGGCCGGATGTGGCCCTGGTGTTGAATCAGGGAGTGCCGGTGCAAAACAGCATACGCCAGGGATTTGTCCTCAGAGCGCAACATTCTCACGCGAGAAGTTGGGTCACTGAGGAACAATACGGAGAAGCAGCAACTACCCGGAAACCGTCGCTTGGAGTTCATTGTCCATAGACCCCCTGACAACTGCAAAGCTAACCCACTATTTTGTCAACCATGACAACTACAAGATGCGGGGGAGATATATGTGCAAAAAGTATTTTTCAATGGTGAATTTATGCACTACGGAGAAGTGAACATATCGCCCGAGGATAGAGGGTTTAACTTCGCTGATGGGCTGTATGAGGTCATTAGAGTCTACAACGGCCGACCGTTTTGCATGCGAGAGCACCTCGACCGCCTGTACAGCGGGGCAGAAGAGCTGGAAATAAGCATCCCTTACAGCAGGACGGATTTTGCCGACATAACCGACCGTCTTTTGCAGTCCAACGACCTGCAGGAGGCCATGATCTACATGCAGGTCACTCGTGGAGCGGCTCCCAGGTCTCACCCCTTTCCTGATAGCTGCGAGCCTACTGTTTTTGTGTTTGTGCGCAGCGTATCTCCGCCGGCAAGAGAGAAAGTAGACCGTGGGGTATCAGTCATAACTCAACCGGACAATCGGTGGGGCCTTTGTCACATCAAGACGATTGGTCTGCTGCCCAATTGCATAGCTCGCACGAAAGCGGAGCGCCAGGGAGCCTTTGAGGCCCTGCTGGTCCGTGACGGTTTTGTGACTGAGGCCACCGCACGTACCGCATTTTGCGTCAGAGACGACGTCATGTACACCCATCCTCTGGCCAATATACTGCCCAGTGTAACCCGGTTGTGTGTCCTGCGTCTCGCCGAAGAAAATGGTTGGCCGGTGCAGGAGCAGGCTTTGCCGGTGGCGCAATTTCTGGGAGCCGATGAGATCTTCATCGGGGGAACGGTAGCCGAAATACTGCCGGTAGTTCGGGCAGACGGTCGCGAAGTGGGAGACGGAAAACCGGGTCCGATCTTCCGTTCCGTTTATCGGGCGTATCAGGAATTGATAGACCACCAGTGCGAAAGATGAGCCAGATCAATGCCGTCGGAAGGGCCTTTCATCTTTGAGATGGCCACTCCGTCGGCATCTGCTGTGTATGATAAGCTGCACAATTTGCGTCTCTTACCGGAGCAAATCCCGCCTACCTGTGGACGGCCCCCATTGTATTCCATATAATGGTACAAAACAAATCAAATCATCTGACCCTATGAAAGACTGATTCTTCAATTCTGCGGCGTCCGCTTTACTACATGTCGGTTTCTTTTGCAGCCGGTATCCTGGCAGCCAGCACCTGGACCGTCCTGCCTCGCTGGTTTGCAGCGGTGACCGTTGGTGCCCCGTGTATCGCTATGGTACTCTGTTGGGCCGCCCGCAGACAGGTTAACTGCAGCTGCAGGCGTGTCAGGCGTGTTGTGTGGGGCCTGCTTCTGCTGGGAGTGTTCTTCTGTGGATCACTGCGATATCTTATGCACGTCTCTTCTGTGGCTGGAGGACCGCTGCTGTGCGATGAGGAGCGCGCAGCAGAAGTAGTAGTCACGGCTGCAGGCAACCCTGAACCCACCTCTGCAGCAGGGGGGCTGCGGTGGGAGGCGGAGATTCTCCCCAGTGAGGACCGGCAGCCAGCTGCAGAAAGCGGATTTAAGCGTGACCTCATCGGACATAGTGTCATGGTCTTTTCCGACCGGCAGTCGATCAAGGCCGGAGGAGTTTACCGGGTGCAGGGAACAATAACACGTCCGCGTGCAGCCAGGAACCCGGGTGTTTTCGATTATCGTCAGTACCTTTTACATCAGGGCGTCGGCTATGTCTTGTACGCGGAGGACGTCTCTCAGCTGAGGGCTCCGCCTGCATGGAGCATAGCACGACTCAGGCAGCAGCTCGGCAGGCGGATTTACTCGTCGCTGACTCCTGCTGCAGAAGAGTCCATCGTCGGTATTGTGCTGGCACTCACTCTCGGTATACGCGACAGCATACCTCAATCTCTCCTGCAGGATTTCCGTACGGTCGGCCTGGGCCATTTGCTAGCCGTCTCTGGAATGCATCTGGCCATTTTTGGCATGGGCATGCTTCATCTTTGTTATCTTGTGATGTCAAAACACCACACACCTGTGGTAGCCATCCCCGCCCTAGTGATATACTGCTGCCTGGTGGGAGGTAGGCCCTCCGTCTGGCGTGCTGCCGCAGTATTTGCCGGGTGGTTGTGTTCGCAGCTTGCGGCACATCGGATAGAGCCGCTTAACACCCTGGGTGGGGCAGCCCTGCTGCTTCTGGTGGCGAATCCAGGCACCCTGTTTGATATCGGGTTTCAACTGTCCTTTGCTGCATGCTGGGGGCTGGTATGTATCGGCCCCAGAATCAATGCCTGGATGTCCCATTTGATTGGCAATGGTCCTCTTCAGTCGTATCTCGTGCCGGCGATGTCTGCATCAACTGCCGCCTACCTGACTACTGTTGGCTTGATCCTGTATCACTTCGGTGAAAGCTCCCTGCTGGCGTTGATGATTAATCCGCTGTTTGTTCCGCTGCTGGCTCCCATGATGATAGGTGCCTGGATCGCGGCGTTGTGGGCATCGTTCGGCCTGCCAGCAGTTGTTCCTTATGTCGCCACGCGGCCTCTGGCCTTTCTGACGGCGGTGGTGCGCTGGCTTGCCGGTGCATCGACTGGCTACACGGTAACCCTGCGGCCCATGATGCTGCTGTTTGTATACTCATCCCTGTGGGCTTCCTTTCCTCCTCCGCGGGAGGTTCTGCTCGAGGATCAGGTCACAAAGCTGCAGACCGGCAAGCTCCGCTTCTTAAGGACTGCCAGGCTCCTGCTGCTGTGGCTGGTGGTTTTGTTGCTGGTCTGGACGGCCCCGCACCCTGGCGGGGGCTTTTTGCGGGTGACGCTCTTTGATGTTCGCCAGGGAGACTGCCTTTTGATTGAGGAACCCGGGGGAAAAACAGTGCTGATTGACACCGGTCCCCCTGATTGGAGCGGCGATGATTCCATACTGCAGCGGGAAGTGCTGCCTTATCTTTTGAGCAGGGGGATAAGTTCCATTGATTACCTGTTGTTGACCCACAGTCACCTCGACCATATAGGAGGGGCGGATGATCTCCTTTGTGCAGTGGATGCAGAGAATATCTGGCTGCCTACAGCTGACAGGGGCAGGAAAGCCGATGGGGTGTGCCCCGACGTGTGGGGGCAGTGGGCTGAGGAGTATTCTGATAGGATCAGGTGGGTGTATGCTGGTGATGATTTCGAGGTCGGCTGTGTCAATGTGGAGGTTTTATGGCCGCCCAGCGAGGTGGACCCGCGCCTCGATCTCAATGAGAGGAGTATGGCGGTACGGATCAGCTATGGAGATTGGACCATGCTGGCCATGGGGGATGTCGAGGGGTTAGGAGAACATATGCTGGTGCACAAGCTGCGGGGACAGCTGTCCGCCTCAGCTCTCAAGGTTGGTCATCACGGGGCGAGACGTTCAAGCGGCGAGGATTTCCTCGGTCAGGTTAGGCCCCAGGTGGCACTGATCCCGGTCGGTGTAAACCCTTACGGCATGCCCTGCGCGGACACAATCAGGCGGCTTGAGGCCTCTGGAGCCCGCGTTCTCAGTACCAAGCGTGCCGGAGCCATAATCCTTCATACAGATGGAACTCGTTGGTGGCTGCAGACGATGCTTTATGCAGCCGCGGACTGAATTACCGCATGAGGGGAAGGAACTTGCGGTCCTGTGCGGAAATCTACAGTTAGGCGGCATTTTCCGTTTGCATGTAAGAAAGGGGGATAGGCGGTAGGGCCTTGCCCACCGCGCGACATGTCAAAACCTCAGTTTGAGTTTTCAGGCTACTACACCTATGAACAGATTACCGAGGAGCTGCATGACCTGTCTGAGCAAAATCCATCGCTGGTTTCGGTGGAATCGATAGGGAAAAGCCACGAGGGCCGAGACGTATGGCTGGTGACCGTAACTGATCGGGAAACCGGATGTCCGGACAGCAAACCGGCTCACTACCTTGATGCCAACCACCATGCCGGCGAGGTGACTGGCTCTATGGTCATCCTCTACCTCATCCGCTACCTGGCCGACAACTACGGCATCGATGAATCCATCACTCGCCTGCTGAGACGCTGCACCCACTACTTGGTACCCCGGGTGAGCCCGGATGGTTCCGAAAAGTACCTCAACACGCCGCATGCCCTCCGTTCGAGCGTAAGGCCCTGGCCCAAAAATCACAGCACAAAAGGACTGCAGCCTGAGGATATAAACGGAGACGACCTGATACTGCAGATGCGCGTACCCAACCCCGACGGCGCCTGGCGTATATCCGACGAGGACCCGCGGTTGATGGTCCGCAGAGATCCCGACGAGGAAGGCGGCGAATACTACGACCTGCTGACCGAAGGCATTATTGAAGGTTATGACGGCGTGACGGTTGATAGTGCTCCTCCCCGTTGGGGATTGGACTTCAACCGCAATTATCCAGCCAACTGGAAGGATGCCCGTCAGCAGAGGGGAGCTGGACCGTATCCCCTCTCTGAACCGGAGACACACAACATTGCCGGGTTTTTCTCTCAGCACCCAAATATCGCTGCCGCAACCTCATATCACACAACCGGCGGGATATACCTGCGTCCGCCCTGTATTCATCCAGACGGAGAGATGAACTACGGAGACCTTCGCCTTTTTGCCGAGCTGGGTAGGCTTGCAGCAGAGCATACCGGGTATCCCTGCGAGTCGGTCTTTGATGCCATGACTCTGGACAAAAGCAGGCCGCATTGTGGGAGTTTCATCGACTTCGCCTATGAGATGCACGGGCTGGTGGCCTTTGCTCCGGAGCTTTGGAATCTGCGGCAAAGAGCCGGGATTCCTCAGAGATCGCCGAAGGACCGTTACCTGATGTCGCCCGCCGAAAAAGAGACCGACGACCTGAAAACTCTTCAGTGGCTCGATGAACACGCTCCCGGTTCCTTTCATCCATGGACCCCTTTCGAGCACCCCCAGCTGGGTCAGGTAGAAATCGGCGGGGTTGAAGGAAAATTCACTCTGGTTAATCCTCCGGTTGACTTTCTGTCGCAGGAGTGTCACAAAAATGCAATGGCTGCGCTGACTCTCAGTAAAGCCCTTCCCCGGCTGGCTATAGACGATTTCACATGTCGTCGGGTGTCTGATACTGTTGTTTATGTGCTGTCAGCGGCGGTGAGCAACAGAGGTTGGCTGGGAACCTGGGTGACCAGCAAGGGGCGTCAGCAGGGAGACGACATGCAGTACAGGCTGTACCTGCCTGATGCAGTGGAGGTAATAAAGGGCAAAACTCAGGGCCCATTACCCCATCTGGCCGGCCGCAGCAGCGCCAGTGAACGACGCGCTATTGCCAGCTCCGAGAAGCTCGAATGGGTGGTAAAGGGCCCACAGAGGGCGCTGGGTGAACTGCGGCTGGAGATTCGCGGCAGACGAGCAGGCGTATGCACCGGACAGCCTGCTGTTATGGAGGATAATTGACCTGTGACTCCGGAGGGATACCATGAGTTTTGAAAGCATCCTTTCAGAAGTGAATGAAGGCCACGTGGCCGCAGTCTATCTCCTGTACGGTGAGGAATACGAGCGAAGGCGTGAATTTCTGCATCGTCTTCGGCGCAGGCTGGGCATTGATGATGATACATCTTCGTTGAACTATCAGAAGTTCGTCGGCGACAGTGCCACTGCTGATGCTGTCCTGTCCGCCTGCAGTACCCGTACATTTGATGGAAGAAGCCGGCTGGTGGTTGCTGTTGATCCGCCCGATCTTGAAGGTGGGGATCAGGAGGAGGCCCGCAAGTGGGTTTCTTACGTGGAAAACCCCAACCAGAGCAACTGCCTGTGTATCGCAGTTGCCAAGGTAGATAAGCGGCGCAGGCTGTATCGACGGGTCAGTTCAGCGGAATATCAGCATGCTCGGGCTGTGCCCTGCGAACGACCACAGGGGAAGCAGCTCAAAAAGTGGATAAAGAGTACGCTCTCACGCCGGGGCAAGGACATCTCCGCCCGGGCGTTGGAGATGCTGAGCGACTACGACGTCCCCCTGAGCCTCCTGCGGCAGGAACTGGACAAGATGTGCACGTACGTTGGTGACCGAGGAACCATCTCGGCAGACGACGTGTCAGCTCTGGCCTGCCTCCCTCCACAGCAGAACATTTTCGATCTGGTGGATGCTGTCGGTGAGAGGGACTCAAAAAAGGCAGTTATGCAGACCGAGAGAATGCTACAAGACGGGGCAGAACCTCTGATGCTACTGGGCATGATAGCACGCCAGATAAGGCTGATCTGGCACACTCAGCATTACCTGAGCAGGGGTTATACCGTCAGCAAGTTAGCTTCGCGGATGCAGCTGCCCGACTGGGTGGTGCGCAAGTACGTGAGGCAGAGCCGCAATTTTACTCCCAGGCAGCTGGAAACAACTATGGAGGTTATGCGGGAATGCGATCTGGGCATAAAGCAGGGGCGCTGGCCAGCAGAGATGGCTATTGAGCGCCTTGTGGTTATGCTGGCTAATCCCGAGGTCAGAACAGAGAAGGCCGGCCTGGGACCAGATGGTTAGAAATCTACCTGGCCCCTTTGCTCGGCGACGGCACACAATAGATCACTGAATCTTCGCCGAAGGGACGCAGAAGACCCTGGCCTTCAATCTTCCTCCGACTGTCTTTCGGCAAACTCGTTGTACCTCGTGTGAAGCTGGGATTTCTTACGGGCAGCGTTGTTCCGATGAAGGACGCCTTTGGATACAGCACGGTCGATGCAGCTTACCGCATTCCGAAGGGCCCGGGAAGCCTCGTCCAGTTCTTCATCCTGCAGCGTTTGCATAAACTGGCGGATGGCCGTCTTCATGCGGGTCTTTACCCGCTTGTTGCGCAGGCGCCGCTTCTCAGAAGACCTCGCCCGTTTGGCAGAAGACTTGAGCTTGGGCAATTAATTCACCTCCTAGAGCATATTAGCACACAACCGGCCCGGCTTCAACGCTACTGGACAGCATCAGGAACCAGGTCCCTTTTCAGGGCAACAGCGAGAACCTTGGCCATCATGCGGGCACTCTTGAGGGCTTCGTCCATGGTGTTCTCCACGCCTCCCACCTCCAAAAGTAAAGCTGCGGGCGATAGGTGCTGGTTGTAGCGGTAATCTTTTTGCATTATTCGCAGAAACAGGCCGGGGAACTCCTCTTCCATGATTTCCGACAGGCCTTCGGCAAACTGCAGATTCAGGTGGTGATGAGGGTGGTCAAGATGCCGGTCGGAGCCCACAACCATCATGATCCTTGCCCCAGTATCTCCACTTTCTGTGTCCTGAAACGCTGTTATTTCCCTGGGGGTGGCGTCGCGGTGAACATCAAGCAGAATCTGAGCTGAGGGGTATTCCTTCTGCAGGGCGGTTATCCTTTCACCGGATCGGGCGTAGGCACCCACTCGGTTCATGCCCCGCCCGTCAGGAAGCGTGTCAAAATAATCCCGGACGTGAATGGTGGCAATACCGTAGCGTTGATTCAGTTCGTTGGCCATCTCCTCTCCTACGCGAAGAACGTTGTGTTCGTCATCCTGGATGAATGGCTCGCGCGGCTCATCCTCCCCGGTGGCACGACGGACTGAATCCCAGTAGGACTCCTGGGTATGAGTGTGATATATGATCACAGCTGGCTCATCGAGCCCCAACCAGAGCTGATCTTCATCATCTTTTTCCGCAGATTTGGGTTCGTCGTCTGTTATCTCTTGCGGTTCATCCGACGGCAGGTGGACGACATATTGCGGAACTGTTCCCGGTCCCGGTGGCGTAACCAAAGACAGCATTGGGTATGAGCTGCGCAAATAGCTGAATGGTTGTGAGAGCCGGACGTCGGTGAGGATATAGAGAACTTCGTCCAGCATGGTCCCCCAGGCTGGTTCTATGCCGTGATGACCGTTGACGTACCCGGGCAGACCGTATGTGAGGAGACTGCGATAAATGGAGGTGGGCAGGCGCAATCTCTGCAGCAATGAAAAGCCAGCATCCGGGGGCCTGGACTCCGGTTCGACTTCTGCATCAGGACCAAAGACCGGTGTCGCCTGCTGTTCAAAGGGGTCCGGGGCGCGCGAGGCAGCCAGCATTAGCCCAAAACAGACCACAACAGTGGTTATGTAAGCGCCCAACACCAGTACCGGGACCCGGTCCAACTGCCAGCGCACCAGTAGCACCCCCAGAGGATTGATCAGCCATACAGACAGAATGACCGTATGAATGCGCAATGCACTCATTCAATGGTACTGGTAACCGACAGATGATATGAAATTTATTGAGTCAGAATGCGTAAGTCGGGGAGCGGTCACTCCCCGACTGGGTGACAGTGGATGTCATCAACGTAGCGTGGTAGGGACGACGCCATCTACCAGCCCTATTGCTACCGAGGCCAGCAGGGCCCCCAGTATAGTCACATTCATCGCAGGCACAACGTACTGTACGCTCCAGATGACAACAGCGGCAACAATGAAGCTGATGAGCCCGCGATTTCGGGGACTCAGCGTTTGTCCCACGATAGCTTCTATGGCCCATGAGACAACAGATATGGCCAGGGCTGCCAGAAGGGCGCTCGTTATGGTCAAAGGACTGAATCCGGGTACGACGTAACCCACGAGCAATAATACCAGGACTGAAACTGCAAAGCGTATCAGGGTCGGTACCACAAAATCACCTCGCATGCTTGATTTATCCGTAGTATGGGCGACTGAGCCGAAGCTGATACGTCAAGTTGATTGATTTTTGGTGGAGTCTTGGTCGAACCGCCCAATAACAAGTCGACGAAAGCGGGAAAACTTCTGGCACATCAGGCGGAGTCAGGCACCTGAAGTACTGTCACAGAATTGCGATCAGGTACCCGGTTGTGAGTTGGCGAGGCTTTCTGCTTGTATTGCCGGGCATATTGCAGGGGCGACGTTTCTCGCTCGTTGACATCTATTACCCTGCGTGGTAACTTAAAATGTGATTAGCACTCTCGTCCATAGAGTGCTAAATCAGCGCCTTTAGTCGGCATTAACGCTGGTCAGCTGGTTGTCGAAGGGGGTGTCAGCGTGACCCGGCTGGATGAGAGAAAACGGCAGGTTATGCGAGCCGTAGTCGAATCTTACGTGGCCAATGCTCAGCCGGTGGGATCACGGACCATAGCCAGAGATTATGATCTGGGGGTAAGCTCAGCTACTATTCGGAATGAGATGGCTGATCTGGAAGAGCTCGGCTACCTTGAGCAACCGCATACTTCGGCAGGACGCATGCCCTCGGATGCTGGCTATCGTTTCTATGTTGATGAGATAGCCCGGGTATCTTCTCCTACCCACCTGCAGCTGGAGCGTATGCGGAGGGCCATCGGGCAGCAGGCATCAGAGATCGACGAGGTGCTGCAGGCGGCGGGAAGGTTGCTTTCGGAGATTACCGACTGTCTATCCGTTGTGGTTGAACCGTCTCCCAGTGGAGCCGTGCTAAACACCGTCGAGATAGTGCCTCTTGAGTCCGACAGGATGATGCTTCTGGTTATCACCCGAGAGGGGCTGGTACACAACAGAATGCTTGACTGTCCGGATGATGTATCGTCCGAGCAGATGAACCACGTCTCTCACGTGCTGACCAGATATCTCCGGGGATACACTCTGGGAGACATACTCAGCAGCGAAGTGGTGCGGGGGATTCGTTCGGAGCTTGACCACTGCCGAAAGCTACTGGATATGGTCATGCACATTCTGAGCTCCTACAGTTCGGAAGACGTACAGGCCCGATACCGACTCGAGGGTGCCGCCAATATTATGAAACAGCCTGAGTTTCAGGATGTTCGCAGGGCACAGAAGGTGCTGAGGGTGCTGAGCCAGCAGTCGGTAATCAACGATCTTTTGCGCAGCGTCAGAAGCGAAGATGTGTTCGTTCTTATAGGTAGCGAAAACAGGTATGAAGGAATCCGTGACTGCAGTATAGTTACCTCGGCGTATTCTATTCGGGGCCAGTCTGCTGGCAGAATAGGAGTGCTGGGGCCCCGGAGGATGAACTACGGTAGAGTTATGGGTACGGTCAAGACTCTGACCTCCCTGCTCAGTGAGGTGCTAAATAGATAACGCCGGATGCAGTGTCCGGGAAGATCCTTCGGCCCGTCACCGCCTAAAATGGCGGGGGCCGGATGTTTGTTTGATCCTTGTGTCTTTTGGGAACTGCTCAATCTGCGGGGTATAGATCGGGAACCCGGGCGCATAATCGGAGGAGATAGGAGCGTGATCCCATGAAAATTTGCGGTAAAGCTGCTTCGGAACAGAAGACTAACCCCAGACAGGATGCCGCCCCTGGAGAGTCCTGCCCTTCAAATGAGGACGAGGATTCCTCTGAGTTGCAGGGCAAAGTAGTTGAGGCTGAAGTTGACAAGCTGCGCAGAGCAGTTCAACATATCCGCAGCAAGTATCAGAACGAGAAACAACGTTCAGAGGAGTACTATGACCGTCTGCAGCGTCTACAGGCTGAATTTGATAATTTCCGGAAGCGAACCTTGCGCAGCCAGAAAAAGTCAGAGAAAAGGGCAAAGATAGAGGCAGTTGGAGTCATTCTGTCTCCCTTGGATGATCTGCGCAGGGTATTGACGGCGACTGATGATGAAGATGATCCGATAAGAAAGGGTGTGGAGATGATCCTGCGGCAGTTCGAGGGCCGGCTGGCGGATATGGGCATCCGCAGGATTAGGACGTGCGGTGAGAAATTCGATCCCAACTGGCACGAGGCGGTTGCCCAGGTTGAAGCTCCCGGACATCCAAAAGGGACAGTTGTCGACGAGCTGCTCCCTGGTTACCGTATGGATGATATGCTGGTCAGGGCAGCAAAAGTTACGGTTGCCCGCAGCTGCCGGTCGGACAATTCTGAGTCACAGGAGACTGACTGCACCACTCAAGCAGCAAAGGAGGACAGATAGACTATGCCGAAGGTCCTGGGAATAGATCTCGGTACGACAAACTCGTGCATGGCAGTTATGGAGGGCGGAGAACCCACGGTGTTGACGAATGCCGAGGGAAGTCGCACTACTCCCTCCGTAGTCGCTTTCACGGAGGATGGCGAGCGTCTGGTTGGTCAGGTTGCCAAGCGGCAGGCGGTTACCAACTCTGAGCGAACCGTAACCTCCATCAAGCGGCGTATGGGTTCAGAGTATCGGGCAAATATCGACGGAGAAGAGTATTCGCCGCAGGAGATATCGGCCTTTGTACTGCAGAAAATGCGGCGAGATGCGGAAGAGTATCTAGGCGAGCAGGTCAACCAGGCTGTGATCACGGTGCCAGCCTATTTCTCCGACAGTCAGAGACAGGCTACCAAGGATGCCGGCGAGATAGCCGGCCTGGAGGTTCTACGCATTATTAATGAACCAACTGCTGCGTCGCTAGCATATGGTCTGGACAAAGAGGACGAGGACACCATACTGGTATACGACCTCGGTGGAGGCACCTTTGACGTCTCCATTTTAGAACTTGGCGATGGCGTCTTTGAGGTAAAGGCCACCAGCGGCAACAATTTGCTGGGTGGTGATGATTTTGATGAGCGCATAATCGACTGGCTGGCCGAACAGTTCACCGCGGAGCATGGCATAGACCTCCGGGAAGATGCGCAGTCCCTGCAGCGGCTGAAAGAGGCAGCAGAGCAGGCGAAGATAGAACTGAGCTCAACTACCAAGACAGACATTAGCCTGCCCTTTATTACCGCAGATGCGTCGGGCCCAAAGCACCTGGAAACCTCTCTCAGTCGGGCGAAGTTTGAGGATTTGATCGACGATCTGGTCAGTGATAGCATCCGGCCGATCCGTCAGGCCCTCAGCGATGCGGGACTGGAAGCCGGCGATATAGATAGAATTCTGCTGGTTGGTGGTTCTACCCGCGTACCGCTGGTGCAGAGACGGGTAAAGGATCTTCTGGGTAAGGAGCCCAGCAAGGAGATTAACCCTGATGAGGTAGTGGCTCGTGGCGCT
>PUMD01000098.1 GCA_003551215.1 Clostridia bacterium
CCGCCACCTCATCGCCTGCGAGGCAGCAGCACGCCGCGCCTACCGCCGCTGGAGTTTTCACCTGGTCAACCCCTTCATCCGGGCTTTTTCCCTCATGCTGGAGGCAGACGGCAGTGAACTCCTGCAGCAGACCGGTCTGGGCGAGGGAAAATGCGGCGATCTCAGCGACCTTCACGGCGGCACAAATGAGACATCCCTGCTTCTGCGGGCGCAGCCGGCGGCAGTGCGAGACCTGCGCGTGGACCTGCCCCGGTCATCACCTCCCGCCGCATCTGGCTGGTTTGCCGCCGCTGCCGGGATCCTGGAGGCTTTGGGAATGGACAACAAGGCCAGGGAGGTGCGGACTCTTGGTGCGATAGTAAGGTGGAGTTCGCAGCGCGAGCATCCATCTTATATAGGGTCTCCGGCTGAGGGGTCAGCCGACGCTGGTGAGGCCATGCTGCAGGGGCGCGCGCGGCTGGCGCGGGAGATTTTTCGCCGCGTGCTGGATGGGGAGGCAGTCCCGCTGCGGCCTCCGCTTTGGTGGCTGCGTGCGCTCAGGTTCTTGCCCTGAGTTGCCCCGGATGAAAGGCCTACATGCAGAAAAGCATCTGACGCTGAGGGCGATGTTAGGACGTCACCGGATGGCGAGCGATTCACCCGTCCGGTTAACTATATCTTGTTGAATTGCAGGGAGGAGAAAAATGAATTATGAGATTTTTGGTTCAACTATGCCGGTGGTAATCTGCACCCTCAACACAGGAGAGAAGCTGTACTCGCGGGCGGGGGCCATGAAATGGATGAGCTCAGACATACAGATGGAGACGGGAATGGATGGGGGACTTATGGGTGCTTTCAAGCGGACGCTGTCCGGAGAGAGCGCCTTTTTGAACCATTTTTCTGCCGGGCGGGACGGAGAGACTATAGCTTTTGGCAATTCCTTTCCCGGACACATTCTACATTTCGATATCTCTCAGCGTCCGGTCATCTGCCAGCGCAGGGCCTTTTTGGCTGCTGGCGAAGAGGTTGAGCTTGACATTGAGGTTAAAAGGAGCCTGGGCACGGGATTTTTCGGCGGTGAGGGTTTCGTGATGCAGCGCCTTTCCGGCCGGGGTGAGGCCTTTGTCGAGATCGACGGCGAGTGTTTTGAGATGGCGCTGCAGGCGGGGCAGAGGATGAAGGTTGAGACTGGTTCGGTGGGGGCGTATGAGGAGACGGTATCCATGAATATTGAGCGGGTGAGGGGAGTATCCAACGTACTGTTCGGTGGAGAGGGCATGTTTTTGACCACCCTGGAGGGACCGGGTAAAGTGTGGATTCAGACCATGCCCATCCAGAGCATGGCCGCAGAGGTGTCTGAATTCCTTCCCGGCGTTGATTCGTAGCCTCACCCGACCGGGAGACCGGCGGATGGATCTGCCGACACTCGGGATTGAAACAGTTCAGATGCGGGAGGGGTAATGTGCATCAGCCCCGTGAGAGATCACGGCTCAGACTGGCAGCGGGCAGGCTCTATTACACCGCCGCGAGGTATGTGCGCTGGTATTTGAGTCGGATAAGGTGGGCAGATGAGTACGCCGAACCGCTTCGGTGCGTGGCTTTCGAGCACCGGACGCCGCTGATCAGGGACCTGCCCGGCCACAAGATGTGGATGCAGCACAACAAGATAACCAACCTGAAGCTGGCGGCAGCCGAGCTCAGCAGTTTACTGATCAGACCCGGGGAGAGATTCTCCTTTTGGCAGTCGGTGGGCAGGCCAAGTGCAGCCCGGGGATACATGGAAGGTATGGTCTTATCCGGCGGTGAGATCGACTCCGGAGTAGGTGGAGGATTATGTCAGATGTCCAACCTCATATACTGGATGACTCTGCATACTCCGCTCACTGTGGTCGAGCGCTACCGTCATTCCTATGATGTTTTTCCCGACTCCGGCAGAACGCAGCCCTTCGGCAGCGGAGCTACCTGCTGCTATCCATACATCGACCTCGAGGTCGAAAATCGCACCGGGCAGGATTACCAGCTGGTGGTGTGGGTATCCGATGAGCACCTGGTGGGGCAGTGGAGGGCAGAGTGTGAGCCCGACAGAAGCTATGAGGTATACGAAAAAAAGCACTGGATAACGCATCACAGCTGGGGCGGTTATGTCAGACACAATATCATACACCGCAGGGTGTTAGACCGACAGGACAACCTGATTGATGATGAGTACGTGACCGAAAACCACGCCATCATGATGTACGAGCCGTTATTGCAGTCTGGCGATGAAAGCAGTCCACCTGATTCAAAAGGTCAGCCATAAGCTGGCTGCAGGCGTTGGGATTATCCTTCACTGCTTGTTGTTTCCGTCTGCTGGCTCTGCCTGTTGGCAGCTGCTGCAGTAAAACTCCTCCTCTGCCCGCAGAAAAGCCTCTACCACCTGCGGTGTAAACTGTTTGCCCTTATGCTGCTTCAGCTCCTGCAGGGCCTCCTGCCGGGGCATGGCATCGCGGTAAGGCCTGTCGTGCAGCATGGCGTCGTAGGCGTCCACGGTAGCGAGGATCTGAGCTTCTACGGCTATTTCTTCGCCCTTGAGCCCCCGCGGGTAACCCCTGCCGTCGTAGCGTTCGTGGTGCTGGTAGACTATCTCGGCAACTCGCTCAAAGAGGCTGGAACTCAGGTGCTCGAGGATGAGGTCGCGGCCCCAACGGGGGTGCTGTTTGATTATTTCCCATTCGTCTTCGGTCAGCTCTCCTGGTTTACTCAGAATGGATGCAGGCACTTCTGCCTTTCCGATATCGTGCAGAAAGGAGGCGTACCCCAGGGAGAACAGTGCCCTTTCGCTGAGCCCCAGTTCCTCGCCGGTCCGCCTGCTGAGCTCCTGCAGCCGGCGGCTGTGCTCGTCAGTCTGCTGATCCTTTTTGGCCACTTCCCGGTTCAGTGAGAGAAGGCGCCTTATCTGTTTCTGCTTGCTTTTGAATGCGGCGGTGGTGGTAACGTCGAGGAACGTAGTCTGCGTCAGCGTCTTGAAATACTCCTCCTGTTGGGCTGATTGAACGGATATGAAGTCGCCGGGTTTGAGGACCAGATCTTCCCTGGGATAGAGGACTTCTCCCTCCAGAAGGTAAAAAAACTCAAAGCTCTCATCGTCTGCCCCCTGGATCTGGATCATCTTGTCCGGCGCTATCGTCTGCTTGATAATCTCCAGATCATCGTTTTTGGCCAGCAGGTACATCTCAGTGGTTTTCTTGGCCACCTTATCCAGGTAGTCACCTTCGGAGTGCACAGCCAGAGGCCGGTTCGACTGCAAAAGGTCCTGGGCGCTATCTATAGTGCGTGAGGTAAACACCGAAAGCCCGCTGCTTTTCGCCCGGTGCAGATTGCGGTCAGCAGCGCGCACGATATCCTGTTCCGATTCGCCGTCCTCCGGACAGAAGGCTATTCCCGCACTCATGCTCAGCGATACAGTCTCGCAGTCAACTTCAAATACGGCCTCCTCAACGGACCGACAGAGCTGCTCGACATACCGCTTGGCCTCCTGATAGGTAGTCCCGGGCAGCATGAGTATGAACTCGTCTCCTCCGTAACGGGCGGGGGGATCATGGTCGCCGGAATTTTCGTCCAGACACCTCGCCACCTGCCTGAGCACCTTATCGCCGCCCGGATGACCCAGCCGACGATTGTATTTTTCGAAGTCATTCAGATCCAGCAGGGCCACTGCAAAGCTCTGGTCATGCTGGTGGAACCTCTGGATGCTCAGCTGCAGGCTCCGACGGAAATGGCGCACGTTTTTCAGGCCGGTCAATGGGTCTTCTGTGCTCTGGCGGGCCAGCTTCTGTTGCACATTTCGGCATCTGGTGAACAGCAGGCGCAAAAGCAGCCCGCTTGCCAGCACGAACAGCAAAAAAGCCCCGAAGAGGGCCGCCGGACGCTCCGCACGGAAGGTGGGGTAAAGGGAGACCACAACACAGACCAGCCCGACAAATATGAGCCCTGTCCACGTTCTGAGAAAGGCTCGGCCTGATATTTTCTCCTGCATATGGTCTCACTCCGTTGTGTTTTTGCTTTGGTCTATGATGATTTCTGTGCTCTTTTGACCTTTTCTCATTTCAGGTGACAATTTCCTGCTTTGTATGTCGAACGGAGTTGAAAAATGAAGGTCACCTCGTGCGGGATGCGGGCGACAGGCGGCCAGCTGGAGGTTTGGCCAGCGGGGATCGATCACTCGAGGCTGTCTGGTTCCTTGCCGGAGCTGCCCAGCCCCGTTTTTGTCTGGTATAAAATGACAGAAGAACACAAAAGAGCCGCCGCCATCAGCTCCACCGTTTCTTCCATCATGAAGTCCACCAGGAAAAAGCCCTGGATAGTCTCTGCGGTGAGCACCACCGAGAGAAAATCACCGATCACATAATAAAAGCTGCGGAACTCCCGCAGGGCGGAGGCCCCGGCAGCAGCAGCGTAAAGAAAGGTACCGGTGTATATGTAGGGAAGGAGTGTGGGCATCGTTGTTACCGTTTTCCTGTACTTCAACCAGGCGATAAGCAGCGGGGAAGCGGTGAATAGAAAGTAAAGCATCTCGATATAATGACGCTGCCAGCCGAACAGCTCGCGGCCGTAGTGGGCAAATATCAAACGCACATCGCCGGCATCCTCGATCAGCATCAGGGTAAAGCCTGCCGCTATGAGAAGCCAGAATATGCGGTCGCGGGTTCGGCCCCGTTCGGAGGCTGCCCCGGCGAGGTACGCCGAAAGCAGGAAGGTGATGCTCATGTAGATCCACTGCATCCACTCCACGGGCCCGCGGTTGCGGAAAAGGTGATACCACAGGCCGCGTTCGGGGGCAAAGCCGGTCAATCCGAAAACATCATTTACGTACACAGCCCCCCAGCAGGCCAGCAGAAATACTGCGGTTATGCCCAGAAGCACGACTGCGGGAAAATGTTCCGATTCCCGGAGTGAGGCAGTCGGGCTGTCGTTTTCATCTCTGCGGCGGACACTCTGTCTGTTTTCCGACAAGGTTATCCCCTTTCTCGTTTCTCGGCAGCCTGGTTTGCTAAAAGTAATTCGACGACTGCCGCCTCAGTTCCTTTATGCGGGGCAGGCCATGTTCTGGATCTACTGTTGTGGTATATTGGCAGAGAGGATGTCGTGTGCGTCCTTTGGGTGCGTGCGCAGGCAGCATAATCCGTGGGAGATGATTTGATGTCCGAACATAGAGTCTTTTTCATCGGGGCCGGGGTTGTCGGGACAACCCTGGGCTATTTTCTGGCCCGAAGCAGAAATTATCAGGTGGTGGGGTTTTGCTCACGCAGCTTCTCATCTGCCCAGCGGGCAGTCAGCAGGGTCGGCAGCGGCAGGGCGGTCGGGCAGATTGAGGACCTGCTGCCGGAGGCTGACGTGGTGCTCATCACCACGCCGGATGATGCCATCGCGGAGGTGGGGCAGAAGGTGGCCGCATCGCAGAAGCTGGCTGAGAATGCTGTGTTGATGCATACCTCCGGGGCGCATCCGAGCAGCATTCTCCGGCGGCCCGCCGAAGTTAACTACTCGACTGTGTCGCTTCATCCCCTGCAAACTTTTTCTGATTTTGCTTCTGCCCGCAGGATGCTGCCGGGCAGCCTGGCGGTAATCGAGGGAGACGACCGGGGACGCAGGGAGGCCGTTTGTATGGCCAGGAGTCTGGACATGCCGTATGAGGTCATAAGGCCGGAGGGTAAGCCGCTGTATCACGCCGCGGCCTGTGTCGCCTCCAATTACCTGGTGGTGCTTTTGGACCTGGCTCTTGCGCTTGATGAGGCGGCAGGTCTGAGCAGAGAGCAGGCCTTGGCCGCGTTGAAGCCTCTGATCCTGGCGACGCTGCAGAATGTGGAGGAACACGGCACTGTCGGGGCGATTACTGGTCCCATTGCCCGCGGAGATATTGAGACTGTACGCAGTCATCTGAAGGCGATGCCTCACGCCGGCGAAAAGGCAGAGAAAACCTACCGCAGCCTGGGGCGGGCGGCTGTCCAGCTGGCCCGTCAGAAAAGGAGTATCAGCTGCACAGAGGCCGAAAGTCTGCGGCAGATACTATCGATTGGAGGAGACGAAAATGAGTGACTCTGATGAAAGGGTTACTGTTGCTACTCTGAGAAAAATGAAGGAAAGAGGAGAGAAGGTAGTCATGCTCACCGCTTACGACTATTGCACCGCCCGCCTGGTGGAAAGCGGAGGAGCGGACGTAATTTTGGTGGGGGATTCACTGGGGATGACCGTTTTGGGGCATCCGGACACCCTGCCGGTGACCATGGAGGACATGATTGCACACACTGCAGCGGTCTGCCGGGGCGTGAGCCGTCCGCTGGTGGTGGCTGATATGCCCTTTATGAGCTTTCAGGTTAATGCGGAGCAGGCCGTGAGCAACGCTGGCCGGCTGATGAAGGAAAGCGGCGCTCAGGCGGTCAAGCTGGAGGGGGGCGAGGAAGTTTTGCCGCAGGTCAGCGCCATACGCCGGGCGGGTATCCCGGTTATGGGGCACATCGGGCTGACACCGCAGGCGGTGCACCAGCTGGGAGGATTCAAGGTGCAGGGGCGCGGAGTGCAGGCGGCCAAGGAAATGCTGGTCGATGCTCAGCTGCTGGAAGAAGCGGGCATATTCTCTTTGGTTCTGGAGTGTATCCCGGCGGAAATATCGGCCGAGATCAGCCGCAACCTGTCAATTCCCACCATCGGCATAGGGGCCGGGCCCGATTGCGACGGTCAGGTGCTGGTCTTTCACGATCTGGTGGGGATGTTTGATGATTTTACCCCGAGGTTCGTGCGCCGCTATGCCGAGGCCGGTGAGCTGATCCAAAAAGCAGTCTGCGATTACTCCGCCGACGTCAGGAATGGCGATTTCCCCGGGAAGAAGGAAAGCTTCTCCACCGATCCGGCCGTGCTGCGCAGGCTGCGGGACGAATGGTCTGCCGGGGAGGAACACTGATGCGCGAGATAGAAAAAATAGAGGCCCTGCGCAGGTGGCGGAAAAGCCTGCCTGCGGATTGCACGGTGGCCCTGGTGCCCACCATGGGTCACTTTCACCGGGGGCATCTTTCGCTTATGCAACGGGCCCGTGGTGAAAACGACCTGCTGGTGGTCAGCATTTTTGTGAATCCGATTCAGTTTGACGATGAGCGGGATTACCACAGATATCCCCGCGACCAACGGCGGGACCTCGAGCTGGCGCGGCAGGAAGGGGTGGATGTAGTATTTGCCCCCGACAATTCGGATCTCTACCCGGAAGGCTACTGCAGCTATGTGCAGGTGGAGGGAATGACCGACTGTCTGTGCGGTGCCTCGCGGCCGGGGCATTTCCGCGGGGTTACGACCGTGGTCAGCAAGCTTTTCAACGTGGTTCGACCCGGCCGGGCCTATTTCGGGAAGAAGGATTATCAGCAGTACCTGGTGATTCAACGCATGACCCGGGACCTCAGCTTCGATACGGAAGTGGTGGGGTGTCCGACGGTGCGGGAGGCAGATGGGCTTGCGATGAGCTCCCGCAACCAGCACCTCAGTGCCGGACAGAGGGAATCTGCCCTGGCCCTGTACCGCGCACTGAAGCGAGGCAGGGCGATGGTTGAGGAAGGGAGTCGGGATCCCGAAGAGATCGAAATAGCGATGCGGCAGGTGGTCGGAGAACATACGGAGGTGGAGATTGACTACCTGCAGGCGCGGGATGCAGGCGACCTGAGCCGTCCCAAAAGGCTCCGCCGGTGTGTGCTGCTGGCCGGGGCGATATACGTGTCCTCGACCCGCCTGATTGACAACATCGTAGTTCAGGTGGGAGAGCCCCAGGAGGGAGTATGAGCTGTCACAGACGACCCGGAGGTGTTTTTTATCGAGGGGGGGTATCTCAAGCCCCCTAAGCCAGCTGCGGCGCCAACCCAAAATTCCCCCTCAGAAAGATATCTGTGTCTGCTGGCCCCGGTCCAGGTCGGCGGCAGCAGGAAGGAACAATTCACTGGTAAATAGAAGTAATATGTTGCAGGCGGATTCTGACGCGGGACAACAAGGCTGTCAATTACCCAGGGAGAAGGTTATGAGTGCGCAGCTGGGATGGAATCTGGTGAAACCGGCAGGGGGTATGTGGCGTGGACAAGGGAGCGCGGGGTAGTGAAGAGGCCGGAGGAATTCTTCTGCCCCGACTGACCGCCTTGCAGAGTGTGCTTGATGCCGTTTCTGATGCGCTGTTTGTTCACGATGGACAGGGTAACATACTGTACGTCAACCAGCGGACGCTGCAGATGTATGGCGTCAGCCTGCCGGAGGCGCTCGAGATGAGCATACTTGAGGATTATTCTGCGCCTGATGCTCCCACGCACAGGCTTTCGCGGCTTTGGCGGGAGGTGCTCGCTGGCGAAGAGAAATTATTCGAATGGAAGGCCAGAAGGCCTGATGACGGCTCTGTTTTCGATGTGGAGGTGCACCTTACCCCCTTTGAGGCGGATGAACGACCGCTGGTGCTGGCCGCGGTGCGCGACATTTCCGACCGCAAGGATCTGGAGCGCGATCTCCTCGAGACCAGGGAGCGGATAAAAAAGCTGCACGACTTTGTCCTGCGGCTGGAGAATGTCAGCGATGAGCAGCAGGCCTACCAGCTGGCGGTGGAGGCTTCCGAGAACATACTGGACCTTATGCGGTCGGCCATAGTCACCGCCGAGCTGAACGTCCTGATACCGCAGGCCACTTCATCGGGCGTGCCCGAGGGAGGAGTGCAGCCCTGTCTGGTGCATGAGGGTCAGGTGGGCAGGGCGTACCGGACAGGGAAAACCCAGGTCACCGAGGATGCGCAGACGGATGAGGTGGCAGATCCAGCCAGTACCGACTACCGGGCAATGATGAGCGTCCCGGTGGGTGATTTCGGTGTGTTTCAGTGCACTTCCGACCGCCGGGGTGCCTACGACGCAGAGACCATCGAGGCCATCGAGATATTCTGCTCTCACATTGCCGCCGCCGTTGAGCGGATTCGAAGCCAGCGACGCCTGCAGAGGCAGCGCAAAGAGGCAGAGCAGCTGGCCGCTGAGTATGAAGTGATATTCCAGGGAACTCAGGACGGCATGTTTTTGCTGTCGGTGGACCCCGACGACGGTTTTTGTGTACAGAAGACAAACTCTGCGCTGCGGGACATGGGAATCTCTTTTGTCGGACAGGCCCGGGCCTGCGATGATGAGGCCGCCCGGAGCGAGGTATGGTCGGAGATGTCCGAGCACCTGATGCGATGCCGCGATCAGAAGCAGGCGGTGTCTTTTACTGCCGGGAGAGACGGTTCTGCCGGAGGACGTCGTCACTTTCTAATCCGGCTTTCTCCCATAATCACAAAGGGCAAGACGGTGCAGATAGTGGGTTCGGTGCGGGAGAGGACAGCAGAGATGAAAGCGCAGAAGGCCCTGCTGGAAAGCGAGATGAAATACCGCACCCTGGCGGAGAACGCCAACGACATAATCGCCATTGTGCAGGATGGTCGCCACGTGTACATCAACCGGGCGGTCAGCGATGTTTTGGGATATGAGCACGACGAAGTGCTGCATTCGGATTGGCTTGAGTTTGTCCATCCCGATGACCGCGGACGAGTCGAACAGCTTGCGCGAATGCGTCGGCGCGGAGAGACTGTGCCTGATGTGTATGAGATTGCCTTTATCGACAGAAGCGGCAGCAAGGTGCACATGGAAGTGAGCGTGAGCCGCATCACACTTGACGGCAGGCCTGCCACCCTGACCATCGCCCGGGATATATCTCGCAGAAAACAGGCCGAGCGGCGGCTCCGCTATCTGAGTTTCCACGACCAGCTGACCGGACTTCATAACCGCGCCTTCTTTGAAGAGGAGCTCAACCGGCTTGATGTCCCCCGCCAGCTGCCCCTGTCAGTGGTGATGGTCGATGTCAACGGACTGAAGGTAGTAAATGATGCCTTCGGCCATCAGGAGGGAGACCGTCTGCTGGTGGATGTGGGGAAAATCATGCGGGGGTGCTGCCGCCAGGAAGATATAGTGGCCCGCATAGGAGGGGATGAGTTCGCAGTGATCTTCCCTCAGACCCCCGCGGAGACTGCTGAGGAGATCGCAGCGAGGATCCGCACGTCCTGCAGCCGCCAGGACAGAGAACCGCTGCAGCTTCCTCTTTCGCTGGGCTGGGCAACCAAGGAAAAAGTCGATGAGGACGTCTGGGGTGTACTCAGCCGGGCCGAAGAGCGCATGTACCGGGATAAGATGCTCCGACAGGACAGCGTCCGCGGTGCCATAATCCAGTCTCTCACCAACGCCCTGGAAGAAAAGACGCAGGAGACGACACGTCACACCGAGAGGCTCGAACGGCTGGCGGCGGCCGTGGGCAGGAAGCTGAAGCTGCGGGAAAGCGAGATAAACAACCTGGCTCTGCTGGCGCAGCTGCACGACATCGGCAAGGTGGCCGTACCGGACAGAATCCTGCTGAAGCAGGAGCCGCTGACTGAGGTTGAGCAGCAGAAGATAAAGCGTCATCCGGAGATTGGATACCGCATTGCCCGTACCACCGTCGAGCTGGCCCCGATAGCCGAAGCCATCCTTTCTCATCACGAGTGGTTCAACGGACGGGGCTATCCGCGGGGAATTGAGGGAGAGGAAATCCCCCTTTTGGCCCGCATTCTGGCGGTGGTGGACGCTTACGATGCCATGACCCACGACCGCCCCTACCGGGAGGCGCTTGACCACTGTGAAGCCTCAGAGGAGCTGCAGCGCCAGGCAGGGTCGCAGTTTGACCCGCAGGCGGTGCGGGCCCTGCTGGAGGTGCTCTCAGAGGAAGGGCCACCGGATGGCAGCTGAACGACTGCGGTTGCCTGCGGGTGCGGAGCCTCTGGACGGTATTGAGCGGACCGAAAACCCAGACCACACAACAGCAGGATGTGGCATTTGATCCCGGATCTGTCCTTGGTGTCAGGCCTACTCACTCGGGCAGGTGTTTTGCTATAATGGGTCGTGGCCTGTCCGTCAGATCATCTGGTTGGTGGGCTCGCAGTATTATTCGGATGCACATGTATCGACTGGGTATGGAAACGGAGCGATTTATAATTATGGAGCAAAGGCCACCCCGTCTGGCTGTCGTAGGTCTGGGATTTATCGGTTTGCCGCTGGCTCTGTGTTATGCCCTCCGGGGAGCGCACGTGGTGGGGGTAGATGTCAACAGGCACCTGGTAAAGGACATAAACGAAGGACGAACCTCCCTTCAGGAGTCGTACGAGGGAGATAGCATCGAGCAGATTCTCAGCCGTCAGCTGCAAAGCGGACGCTTCTTCGCCACTGCTGACTACGAACGCGCTGCCAGCCACGCTGACTCGTACATGGTAACTGTCGGCATTCCCATAGTCGACGGACACCCCGACATGTCGCAGCTGCGGTCTGCATGTCGTTCGCTGGGGCAAGTGCTCAAGCCCGGTGACCTGGTGCTGATCCGCAGCACCGTGGTGCCGGGTACTACTGAAGGCCTGATTCGCCAGACCCTGCAGCAGGAGAGCGGCCTGTGCTGCGGTTCGGATTTTTTCCTTGCTTACAGTTCGGAGCGGATTGCCGAAGGCCGGGCCTTTGAAGAATTTATGAACATGCCGCTTGCGGTGGGTGCTGTGGATGAAGACAGCCTGCGGCGGGCGGTGGATCTGCTGGCCTTTATAAGCAGCGCCGAGATACACACAAGCGAGATATGCACGGTGGAAACAGCCAAGATAATGGAGAATCTGCAGCGCGACATAAACATAGCAGTGGTTCAGGAGTTTGCCCGCTTTACCGAGGCGCTCGGAATGGATACCCACGAGATGATCGACATCGCAAACACCCACCACCGGGTTAACCTGCTGAGACCCGGTCCCGGGGTGGGAGGCTACTGTCTGCCCAACGCCCTGTACTACCTTCTTCCCAGGGCCAGTGAACTGGATCTGGACCTGCCCCTTTCCCGACTGGCCCGTTCAACCAATGACGGTGTGCCGGCCCATCTCTGTCAGACGATGCGTCGCCTTCTGGCTCAACGCGGGCGCAGAATGCAGCAGGCACAGGTGGGAATACTAGGGCTGGCCATGAAGGATTACTCCAGCGATGACCGGCACAGCCCTGCCCGCAGGCTTGCAGAACAGCTGCTGGGTGCAGGTGCGGCCGTAAGAGGATACGATCCGGTCGTGCCGAACCGCTACCCTTACAGCTGTGCCAGCCTGCAGGAGTGCGTAACGGGCGCGCACGGTCTCATTGTGGCGGCCCGCCAGAGGTGCTTCGATCGCCTCGACTGGGTAGAGATAGCGGGTAAGATGGCCGATGATCCGGTTATCATGGATACTCGCAACTGCGTCAGCGAAGACGGTCTTCCTGAGGAAGTGCACCTGTGGAAGATCTGAGCTGTCCGTCAGCAGCGTTCAGCCACCAAAAAGGAGTCTTAGCCATGACATCCAGTCTGCAGGACGAGTCTTCGCGCCTGATAGTCCCCTCTCCGGCAGAAACCTCCGGTGAGGGCGGAGGAAGAAATCTTCTGATGATCAGCTATAACTTTCCACCCGCCGGCGGAGGAGGGGTTCAACGCGTGTGCAAGATGGCCCGGTACCTTCCGCATTACGGGTGGATTCCGCGGGTATTGACCGTCGACGGAGGACAGATGCCGGTGGAGGACCGCGGGCTGCTGGAGGAGATCCCTGAGACTGTGACCGTTCACCGGGTGGAAGAAGCCCCTATCTGGCGGCGAATTTTTGATCGGGCCCGCTCCAGTACGGTTGCGCAACCTGAGTCCGATTCTGCGCAGAACGGCTCCTCTTCAAAGGGCCTGCTGCGGCCGGTTAAGACGGCTGTCCGGGGCATTCTGCACCGGCTGCGCGACCATTTCTTGATCCCCGATGAGCAGATCATCTGGCGGGTATCGGCTGTGCGAGAGGCTCTCACTGTCATCGATAGGTACCCGGTGGACGCAGTATTTTCCACCTACGGGCCCGCCACCAACCACCTGGTAGGGCTGGATGTCGTTCGAGAGACCGGACTGCCCTGGGTGGCTGATTTTCGCGACCCGTGGGTGGGAAACCTGCATTTCGAAAAGCTGCCCGCACACCGACGCAGGCGCGAGGGGGAGATGCAGCGCCAGGTGGTGGAGGAATGCGGAGCAGTGACCACTGTTACGCGCGCCTTTGCCTCCTCTTTTCTGCGGCGTTATGCACCCGAACAGCTGGATAAAGTGGCGCTGATATACAACGGGCTTGACCCCGACGACTACCGCGACCTGAGTTCCGAGGAAGTCGAATCGGAGCGTATGGTGTGCGTCTATGCTGGGGCACTTTATCCCAAACGAAGCCCCGCCCTGCTGCTTCGTGCTGTTGGCGAACTGATAGACCGCGGGGTCGTCGACCCAGAAAGCCTGCGGCTGGCTTTCTGCGGCATTTTTGACTATCCGGGGCACAGTGAAAACCGCGACCTGGTCGAACAGCTCGGACTCGGTGAGGTAGTCGAGGTGCTGGGGCATCTCACCCACCGCCGGGCACTGGCCCTTATGGCCGGCGCTGACGCCCTGCTGATGGTTGGAGATTCTCACCCACGGGCAGGCGAGTACATACCCGGCAAGGTTTATGAGTACATGGCCCTGGGTAAGCCGGTGGTGGGGACAATGCAGCCCGGCGAAGGAAGACAACTGCTGCAGCGGTACAACCGAGCCCTGCTTTCTGACCCGCAGGACTTCGCCGGCGTTACTGCGAATCTGCAGAAGCTTTATGGCATGTGGCAGCAGGGGAATCTTGACGAGCTATCCCTTCCCGACCCCTCCGGAATACCGCGGCGTTTCCACCGCGACCATCAGGCCGGGCAGCTGGCCAAAATACTCGATGGACTGATCACCTGAGGGGATCTCACAGTAACGTGACTGATGCTTGGCCTCATTCGGACAGGTAGCGCTCCAGGCGTTGCAAATCCACTGGCTGAATGTTTTCATCCCCGTAACGATAAAAGCGGAACAGCACTTCCTGCTTGATGTGCCCGGCTCCGGGAAGCGGCATTCGTATGGTGGTGACGTACTGGTGGATGAATGGCTCAGCCTTACCTATCCAGATCTGGGTGTGAACCGTGCCCTCCTGCAGCAGCAGGCTGCTTACCCGGCCATCCGGAATCCATTCCTCGTACTGCTGATGTGACATCATCTGCACCCACTCCGGCAGCGTTAACGTGCTTTCATACGTCCAGCAGGGCATTCCCATCACTGGTTCTGGCTGCAGGGGAGTGAAACGGTCAGACTCCGTCAGCAGATTCATCAGCTCAGAGAAGGGAGGCATAATTTCCCCGGCCGTCTCCCCGCGGAAGAAATTATCGCGTTCCTCAAGGTAGGTGGTATCATTACGGCGGAACAGACGCAGCGGATTACCCACCACCCGCATGCTGCTAACGTAGCCATCCGGCAGGTGAACGGTTCCCTCATACATGCTGTTTATCTGCCTTTTCCCCACATAACTGGCGATCCAGCCCGAATACCAGAATTTCTGCTGCTCTTCGCTGGCGAGGACGGAATCCTCCAGCAGCCGGGTGAACTCGGGAGCTTCTGTATAGGGTTCTTCAACCGCAGGCACACGGGCGGGAGGCCTGCTTTCTGCTGTCTGGTAGGTGTGAAGCGGCATGATCTGCACTGCCCACAGGATACCGGCCGCTGCGGATAGCGCCACCACGGCGCCCAGCAGGCGGTATCGGTCGGCGGCAGACAGGCTGCGGAGGCGGAAATACAGCCCCAGGCCGGCTGCGAGCGCTGCTGCGGTCCACAGTATCTGCGTGATTGGGATTCCGTGCGGCTGAAGCACCCAGAATCTGTGCTCGCCCCAGCGGAGGCCGACCAGCTCGGCATGCCCGTCACCGGTTACATCGCCTCCGCGGACGTCCACCAGGTTCATCATGCTTCGCCAGACCGGTTCCAGCTGCCCGTCGAACAGGTGGTAGCCGGTCAGGTAGCGGTGGGGGTCGTCTCGCACCAGGCTGGGGCGAAGGGCGATTATTTCTGCCGGCCCGTGTCCGTCGTCGATAACTTCCTCAAAACGGAACACGGCATCGTCGGCCTGCGCCATCCACAGTACCTGCCAGCTGCCGTCAGGCAGCGGTTTGAGTATGCGTGCCGGGTCATGTCGGGAAGAAAGCAACACTTCATCTGTTTTGTCTCCGTCTACATCGGCTATCAGGACATCGAGAAGACCCGCCTCCTGCACCTGATCATCGCCCAATACGTGTGTGGTCTCTATGCGCATCTGCTGCTGGGTTTCAACCGACACAAGCTGCAGGGTGGGGCCGAGCAGGGCCAGCCGGCGGTCTCCGTCTGCTGTCCGGACGGGACCTATAATCTGCGTGGCATCGCTCGGGGTGCTGAGTGTTTCTCCACTGGTTGTGATCTGCAGTTGACCATCCTGCAGGATGATCTCATCGTAACCATCCTCGGGGAACTTCGCCCGGTCCAACGGGATCTGTCCGCGGGCGTCGATGGCATGTGCGGTCAGCTGAATAGCAGTACTGGGGGCCTGACTGAAACGCATGACTCCAGCCGCCAGCTGCTCTGGGGTGGTCAGCGGGTCTATCCTTCCGTCGCCCACAGCATAATAGGGAAAACCGGGGTAATGATTGTGTATCAGCCGCTCTGCCTGACGGGTGACGTCCGTGGGCATATCAGACTGGGGGGTCCTTTTGAGTGCTGTTCCGTCCCAGGAAAACATATACGGGTAGATCTCTTCAGGTTGCAGTACTGCGGGTTCAGAAGGCGGGTCAGCCTGCTCGTCTGTCTCCCTTGGTGAAGGAGTCTCGTCCCGGTTTCCCCAGGTGAGTATTTCCGTAGTTCCGTCCCCGGTGAGATCACCGGTGTGAAGGGGGAAGTAAGGGAATATATCATCAGCGTACAGGGAGGGGCTTTCCCACAGCAAGGCAAAATTGCTGTATAGTCTGATTTCGGATTTCGGGCCAACGGCCAAGATGACCAGTGACGCCAGCAGCAAGGCAGCAAGCTGCATACGGTTGAGACGACCGTATGTCCGGGCCACCATCAATACTGCCGCGAAGATGATCACCGCCCCCAGCAGGCGGCCGGGAAACTCCCAAAAGGAAATGGAACTTTGCGCCTCATACGCAAAGATTACCGCCAGCAGGAAAGAAAGAGGCTGACGTCGGCTGCCCGCAGGCAGGATCAGCAAAAGCCCCCCGACTCCGGCAGCCAACAGCCCGAATCCGTACAGGGAGTAATCCAACAGACCGGGTATCAGACACAGGTGATAAAAGGCCAGCGCAAAAATGCCCATCAGGGTCCAAAAAAGGCCGCGGAACACTGCGCAACATGGCAGAATTGGCGATGGCCCATCCGACTGACTCATTTGCCCACCTCCCCGGATTTTGGACCGGTGAGGTGCGGGTAGGCCGCCAGCAGTCCGGCAAGCAGCCAGAAGTAGCAGTTCAGGTAGGGGACCTCAAATATGTTTTCCACCCCGTTGTGCAGTACTACCGCCACCAGGCCTCCCATCAGACCGCCCAGCAGATAGAATCTACGGTCCGAGCGCACCTTCATCCAGCTGCGGAAGCCCTCCAGCAGCGTTCTGCCCAACCACAGGAGGTAGGCTGCAAGGCCGACCAGACCCAGCTCAGCGGCCAGCTTTACGTAGTAGTTGTCTGCATAGGGTATGCCGAAAGCCCGGGCGGCCACTGCTCCCCCATGGCGGCCGGGCCCCCGTCCGAACAGCGGGTTCATCCTCAGATGATCGTAGGCGTCCAGCCATCTGCCCAGCCGGCCCGCCTGCAGGCTTTTTTCCAGGTATTCGTCTGAGACGACGGCCAGTACGCGCGAGCTGATCGACGGTAGAAGCACTGCCGCCGCCAGGCAGAAAATCAGTCCAGCCACGAGCAGACGGCGGTCCCAGAAGTATGCTGCCAGCAGGGCAGCTGCTGCGAAGGCGAGCCAGGCTCCTCGAGAATAGGTAAGCAGCAGGGCGGCCAGCATGATCAGACAGCCCACCCCCCAAAACAGCTTGTCCCGTCGCGAGGATTCATAGAGCATCAGGCCCACGCAGAGGAATATCCCCAGACTCATGTGGCTGCCCAGAACGTTTGGACTCTGCACGATGGAGTAAATCCTCACTGTTACCGTTTCGGTCACATCCACCCACCCCGAAGGCATATCCACTCCCACCACTGCCTGCAGCAGCCCCACCGCAGCAACGGCAACAGCCAAAGCTCCTGTGGTTCTGAGCAAGGAGAGGGCCTGGTCGCTGTCGTCGATCATCAGATAGCCGACGAAGAAAAAGGGAATGAACTGTATGGTGGCGCGGATACCTTCCACCGACACCGCGAAGTGATTGAGGTCAGCCACCAGATACGCGGCGCAAAGCGCTGCCAGAGGATAGGCAGACGGAAGCATCTTATGCGGCTGCAGGGAGTCCGCACGGCTGTGCTGATCAAAGGCAAGCAAAAGCAAAAAGAAACCCAAAAGCGCCTGGTCCCACAATGCGGCAGCAGGGCCGATCTGAAGTACATTCCGCAGAAGGTAATCTATTGCTGGGAAGCATACTGCCGCATAAAGTGCCCAGCGTTTGAATTTGCTCAGTCTCTGGGCCAGCTGCGTCAGCCTGTCACGGTAGTCCACGTGCGCCCCCCTCTGGCAGTCACTCAGTTGACCGAAGCTAGTATATCAGACACCCCGGAGGCGCTCAATTCAGCACTACCGGCAGAAATCGCAAAAATAAACAGGGTAAGTTTGGGTCAGGCATGCGGGCAGGGGAGCAGGCCACCCTGCCCGGTCGCTGGTCAGGCTGTTTTCTACTCCGGCCACTGGGCCATGTACGCGAGACTGCTGATTCCGGCTTGGTCGGGGCACTTCCTTTCCAGATGAGCATCGGGGTAGTTAAGCTGACCATCACGGTCGGCTACCTGCGAAAAGCTGAGGCCCCGGCTGTGCTCTGTGGGCATCCATTCTTTTCTCTTGTAGGTGAACAAGCCCGCTACCAGAAGAGTCAGCCAGCTCAGGGTAAATATGGGGTACAGCAGGGCGTACTTGAGCACCTTTGGATCATGCCCGTCCAATATGAACATCAGCCCGATGAACATGTACGGAAAGTACGCCACCAGAAATCCCAGGTGAGGAATGTCCATAAGCAGCTGCATGGTGGCACCCTCGATACCGAGGATTCCGTGCAGCCACATTACCACCGGAGCGGATACCAGGACCAGGATCTGAAGCAGCCGCAATCCGGCTTCAGTTTTTACCGGTGAGGCTCCGCTGAGTCCGCATTTGAGCATCTGTCCGGCATAGGTAAACAGCACATCTATCTGCCCCCGGGCCCAGCGCAGCCGCTGGCGGCAGGAAGCGCGGAAGGTCAGAGGTTTTTCGTCGTATATTCGGGTGTTGTGGGCGTATGTGGTGCGGTAACCGGCAAGCAGTGCCTGTATGGAGTATTCCAGGTCTTCAACCAGAGTCTTTGTGTTCCATCCCACATCCTTCAGCACCTCAGAGGAGATGCACATCCCCGTTCCCATGAACACTGAGCACAGGCCGAGGTTGTAGCGGGAAAGATTCAGGAACCTGTTGTTAAGCCAGAACATGATGCTGTAGGCGCTGCTTATCCAGGTATCTGCAGGGTTTTTACTATCCAGAAAGCACTGTATAAGCTTTTCGCCTCTCAGAAGCCGGGTATTCATCACCCGCAGGAAATTAGATGCGACCAGGTTGTCTGCGTCGAATACTGCCGCAGCATCGTATTGGTTGCCGGCTTCATCACCGATGAAGCCCAGGCGTTCAAAGGCGTATTTCAGGGCGAAACCCTTTCCTTTTTGCTTGTGGTTGGTGCGCTGAAGAACCCGCACTCCCTCCCGATCGGCCACCCGGGCGGTCTGATCGCTGCAGTTGTCGGCGATAACAACCACATCATACAGGTGGTCTGGATAGTCGAGTTTCTCCAGGTTATCCAGAAGATGCCCGATAACTGCCTCCTCGTTGTGGGCGGGGACAATAACACAGAACCGATGGTGGGGTTGGGCCGATCGGTAGAAGGGCTTGTTGAAGAGTCCGGCCACGGCCAGCCCAGACATGTACAGCAGAAACAATATCACGGCGAATAACGCAGCATCGAGAAGCAGTGTGAAAATAGCTCTTCCCCCCTCGGTCACTCTCTCTCCTTGGGTACTCAGAGCAATTATCATATTTAATGCTAGCTCATGATAGCAAAGCGGCTGGTGGGGTTGTCAAATGCCCTCACCGAAGATGGTGAACATCCGCGCTGCTGGCTGCCCCTGTCAAAGCAAGACGACAGTCGTCTTTCATCTAACCCGTTGCTGCAGATTGCAGGCCAGCTATCCGCTGGCTTTGTGTTTCAGCAACGCCACCAGTTCGACATGTTCTGTATGAGGGAACATGTCGAGGGGGACGACCCTTTCAAGCCTGTAGCGGAAGGGGAGCAGCTCGTTTATGTCCCGGGCGAAGGTCTCCGGATTGCACGAGACATAAACCACCACCGGAGACTGGGTCCTGCCAATCTTACGCATTACCTTACCTCCTGCACCGGAACGAGGCGGGTCCAGAACCACCAGATCGAAGCTGCCGCAATCTCCTCGCAGCTTTGGAATGACCAGCCTGGCGTTGCCGGCTACGAATTTGGCATTGCGAATTCCGTTACGTGACGCATTTTCCTCCGCGGACTCAGTGGAGGTGCGGTTGATCTCCACACCGACTACCATGCCGCGATAGGCGGCATCGGCCAGCGGCAAAGAGAGTGCTCCTATACCTGAGTAAAGGTCCATTACGGTTGAATCGGGCTCTACCCCTGATAAACCAACCACTGTATCGACGAGGCTTTCCGCCTGGTCGTGGTTCACCTGAAAGAACGTGTCACGATAAATGCGGTATGAGTAGCCTGCCAGCTTGTCCTGCAGGTGGTCGCTTCCGAAAAGCAGCTGGACTTGTTCTTCTGGCGCAGCTGCGACGTCTCCCACCCGGGGATTGCATCCCCACATGACGGAGGCTACATTGGCCTGGGAGTCCCGCATTCGCCGGACGAAATCGTCAAGCACCACCTCCCAGTTGGAGGGCTCCTCGCCGCGGTGAGTGTACAGCACGACCATCAGTCGGCCAGTCACTGAAGACTCCCGCATCATCAAATGCCGAAGCAGGCCATGATGCTGCCGCTTGTGAAAGCCGCAAAGATTCCAGCTGTCCGACCACCTCTGGACCTCCCGCAGGACCTGCTCCATCTGCCGCGAGGCCAGCAGGCAGCCATCAACTCTGACGTGTTGATCGTAGCGGCCGCGCTGGTGAAAACCAAGATCGCCGTCAGGGGAGAAGGTAAACTCCATTTTGTTGCGGTACCGCCAGCGGGCAGGAGCCTCCAATACAGGCTGAACCACTTCCGGGTCCTCGCCCGCCTGCTTTACGCTGTCTCTGACTGATCTGTGTTTCCGGTCCAGCTGCTCTGGGTAGGGGACATCTTGCCAGCCGCAACCCCCGCACAGGTCAAAAGACTCACACCGCCGCCTCTGATCTGCCAACCTGATCCACCTCACCCTGTTGAATATTTTGTGTCCTGCAGCCTGCATCCAATCCCTATCATACACCAACCCTGCCCCCTCAGGGTCAAGGCCTCCCGGCGGCGGGGAGGAAATGGGAGATGAAGTAGCGAAATCATCCAGAAGCTGTGTGATAAAATTGGTTTCAGCGGACAAATTGGAGGGAAGGGACTGACATGCCCCACATTTACGGAGACCGTATCAGGCTCAGAGCCGTGGAAAAAGAGGATATTGACAAGTTCATGCAGTGGGTCAACGACCCGGAGGTGACGGGGAACCTTCAGTTCGTCTTTCCCATGTCCAGGGTACAGGAGGAACAGTGGGTGGAGCGTGCAGCCTCCGGTGATGATCCGACGGACAGAGTATTCATAATCGAGAAACTGGATGGTTCCTATCTGGGCAATCTGGGTCTGCACGACATAGACCGCCGGGTAGGTAAGGCGGTGGTGGGGATCGTGATAGGAGAGAAGGATGAATGGGGGAAAGGCTACGGCACGGAGGCGCTGCGAACCATACTCCAGTTTAGCTTTGACACACTCAATTTGCAAAAGGTAGACCTCACTGTCCTTGCGGACAACGAAAGAGCACAGAGAGCTTACGAAAAGTGCGGCTTCGAGGTGGTGGGCAGGCTGCCCAGGCACGAATATCGCGATGGGAAGTACGTGGATGTTCTGGTTATGTCGGTCCTCCGCGAGAACTTCGAAGCCCTTTGCCGAAAATAGTGCTGTAGAGATTGGGGCATTTCCCGTTTCTGTCGGGAAGATGCGGCTGTAGCGGCCCGAGCACTGTGGTATTTCAGCGGAATGTTTGCAGACAGGCGGCGGCTGCGAGGCGGGCCGGGCGTTGCCGCCTGCCCGGATGCCGGCAGGGTTACGCACGGCAGTCATCCTCCCTCAGAATCTGCAGAGGCCCTGGCGGATGTCGGGAACCCAAACTGCGCTGTGCTGTCGGAAGACGGTCTACTCCAGGTCAATTCCCTGTCGGGCCAGCGATTCCTTGAGCTGTGACATAAAGGAACGGCGCCGCTTTCCGTACTTGCGCGAGACGTGATCGCTCCATCCGTACTCATCGTAGGATGATTCCTTTGTTTCATCCTCGGCGGGAATCCTGGCGTTGAGCTTCTTATAATAGCCCTCCCTCAGCAGCCCTGCGTCCATAACTTTCAGCGCGCGCTCGGTGTCCTCATCATCCATTGGTGAGTATCTGTCCCAGTGCAACACGAGGTCGGTGGGAATGCGGGGACGCGGCGGTGGGTCCTCTGCAGGGTACCCCATTACCAGACCAACCAGCGGATAAACTCTTTCGGGCAGGTCGAAAATGTCGCTCAGCCTATCGCTTTCCCAGGGAGCAGCCCCCAAAAAGACCGATCCCAGCCCCATGCTCTCGGCGGCCAGGACCATGTTTTGCCCAAAATAAGCGGCATCCTGTATTCCGAGAAATAGCATGCTCAAATCATCGGCCTGGTTTACCCGTCCCTTGCTTCGGATGAACTCCTCCAGCTTGTAAAAGTCAACACAGACGAGCATAAAAAGGGGAGCCTGCGCCAGGCGGCCGAAACACTCAGTCAGCTGCTGGCGGATGTCGGCCTCCTGTGTGGCCACCACTGAATACATCTGTCCGGTGAAAGGGGCCTGCTGTCCTGCTCTCACAATCTTATGCACCGTGTCTTGCGGGATTTCCTGCTGCCTGAACCGCCTCACTGAGGCACGATTCATAATGGTATCGAGCACCTCGTTCATCGCATCTCCTCCCAAAAATTCAGTTTTCCTCGCCTCATATATAATTTGACGAAGGTGGGCTGGTCACCTCCCTGAAGTGAAGGGTCAGATTCTGAAATGGGCCTGCACTGAAGAAGTGAGCGGCGGACATCATGAGATCAAATGGTAGATCCGGGGAGGATGCGACGCCTGAATGTCGTATATAACAGTAAGCGAAGCGTGAAGCGGACCTCGATTCAACCCACCGCATTTCTGCAGATCTGCGAGGTGCTGCACATGTCAGAGAAACTCCGACGTGGCCTGCGGCGGGGAACCAGTGGGTCGCCAGACGAGCTGGACATAACCGCTGCTGAACGATTCAAGAAACTGTATACTGACCCGTTTACCGGGCTTGGAAACATGTTCGATTGCCTGGTTACCCTCGATGAGGTGCTGCAGGGGGTCGGTTCAAGGGAAGACCGAACCGTCTGCCTTATTCTGGTGGACATAGACCGTCTCAGTGAGCTGAATGTTCAGGCGGGTTGGAACAAGGGCGATCAGGCAATTCTTCTGGCCAGGACCACTCTGCTTGATGTGGTGGGGGACCCCGCTTGCGTGTTTCGCTTCTCGCGCGATACCTTTGCATTGATCGATGGCGGACATCCGGCGGATGGATGGGCCGATGAGATCGTCGCCACCTACCGCAGTCGCGCAAGCGAGGTTTTCTCCACGGAAGTGGTTCCCACAGTATCGCTGGGGGGAGCCGTTGCCCGGGCAGACAAAGTTACTATGGGGCAGCTTATCTCCCGAGCCAATGATGCCCTGCAGCGCATCAAAAAGCAGGGGGGAGACGCTGCCGAGATATGCGAGGTGGGCTCGTGCCCACCGGAAGACCCCGTTGGCTCTCAGAGTCAGCTGCTGACGGCTTTTGCCGACCAGCTGCTGCAGACGCTGGACATTTTGGAAGATATGAGCACGGTCGCTCTCACCGACCCGCTCACTCAGCTTCCCAATCAGCGAGCTGCCGAAATTTACCTTGAGAACCTGGAGGACGAGGCGGAGTCCTCGGGTGAAGTGTTGTCTATTCTGCTTGTCGACGGTGACAACCTCAAGGAGTACAACAGCAAGCTGGGGTACCGGCGCGGTGATGAGATGATTTCCTGGCTGGCAGACCTTCTTCGCAGCAGCAAGAGGTCGGAGGATTTTCTCGCCCGGTGGTTCATGGGCGATGAGTTTCTGCTGGTCCTGCCGCGAACCGGCCGCGATGATGCTCAGAAAGTCTCGGGGCGGCTGCGAGATACCGTCAGATGCCAAAGCCAGTCGCTGGAGATTCCCATCACCGTTTCTGTCGGGACCGCCACTTACCCGCACGATGCCGACAATCTGTTTGACCTGCTGACGCTGGCGCAGGACGCCTGCCGCGAAGCCAAAGAGCGGGGCAGAGACCGGACCGTAGACGGACGCGACCTGAACTGATCAGGTAGCGTACAACTGGTTGTCAGCAGTGGCACTCGCAGTCAGATCTGGCGGCGCAGGTGCAGCCAATCGCTCTCCGTACGTCGTAGTGACGGTGCCCTAGCTGCGTGCTGATTCTCCGGTCTCCGCCAGTTCAATTTGGACCTTCCGCTGTTATGTCGCACAGTCTCAGCAAGCCGGCATCCGGGCTTGCATTTTTTGATGCAGAAGAAGACTTATGCCCGGTGGGTTATGTCGTAATTGGATTGTTAGGTGGATGAAAGACACTCTTTGGTGTATGGCTTTATCAAATCGAGCATCATAAAAATAGCGGCATCTGATGAGAACTGAGGGCGTTGCTCGCACCTTGGGTGCGGCAGCCACAGCCATTTGCCTTTAGAATCACCCAGGGGGATGAGCAGACCCCGGGGTGGGCAGCAGCCGGAGATGCTCACCGAATCCGGCGCAGAAACATGGGGTAGATGAAGAACATACGGGAGGTACGGGAAGTGACAGGACATCTGAAATTCGCATTATCACTGACACTGGCCTTGATGATGGTGCTGGCTGCCGCCAGTTTGGGGCTGGCAGCTGATGTAGTAATCGAAGAAGGCGAGAGCATTCAGGATGCCATCAATGATGCTGAGTCCGGAGACACCATTGAGGTTGAGGCGGGGAGATACGAAGAAGACCTCAAGATTAATACCGAAGATCTGAGTCTGGAGGCTGACGGCGAAGTAATCCTTGAGGGCAGCATTTGTATTGAGGCCGATGGCGCCTCTGTTTACGGGTTCACTGTAGATGCCGATGGCGACGATTTCGGGATACTGATAGACGCCGCAGATGTGAGTGTCGTGGACAATGCTGTAAGGGGGGCTGCGGTCGGGCTTGAGGTAAAGTCTTCAAAGGATGCAGTTGTCGAGGACAACATCTTCGAAGAAAACGACATCCAGGTGGATGATTGGTCCGAGGAGCTCGAACTCGAAGTGGATCAGGTTTTAGCAGACAACTCCTTTGACCGGGCGGTCGTCGTCCGCGGCAGTGGTATCGTTGTACCGAGGATCTACAGTCGGATTCAGGATGCAGTTGACAATGCGTTGTCCGAAAAAACGGTAAACGTCTATCCGGGTGTCTACCGGGAAAGCATTCTGTTGCAGGAAGATAAACTGACGGTCAAAGCTGTCAGGGATAATCAGGTTAATGAGGCGGCCATCGTTGAGGCGGTCGACGATAACGCTTTCACTATCGAGGCGGATGACGTTGCAGTTGAAGGTTTTGCTATCACTGGTGGGGAGAACGGAATCGTCGCTTCGGGTGAAGGCAATATTATCTTCCGCAACGAAATCGTTGACAACAGCCGCCGCGGCATTCACCTGCTTTCCGATGCTGAGAGTACTTTTATCGAGGAAAACGTAATATATGGCAACGGTCGACCATGGTGGTTCAGTGGAGGTATTTTGATTGATGAGGGAAGCACCCGCAATGTGGTCTGGCGGAACTGCATTGCTGACAACGACCGTTACAACCTGCGAAATCGAGATGAAGATCCCGTCCTGGCAATCGAAAACTGGTGGGGTGATGAACAGGGCCCCGGCGATTCAGTGCGGGGAGATGTTGATTATGACTCCTGGATTGCCCAGCTGAACTACACCGGTGCTCACGAGCTGGACGGAGAAGGAAAGCTGGAGGCGGAAGTCATTGGTTCCAATGGCGATGGCGTTGGAGGCGTTGAGGTAGAGTTTTACATTGCCGGCAAGCTCGCGGGCATATCTCTCACTGATGACGAGGGAACAGCTGAGGTAGACATTGATGCTGGTGAATGGCCTCCGGGGGAGCAGCGGGTAACGGTGAGAGCCCTGGGCTGCATGGAGGACACTGAAACGGTTTTCTTCGATTATGATGGCCACGGACTCGAGGTGCTTGTTGAAGGTGAAATTGAGGATGATATTGAGGCCCTGGAAGACGCCCAGGTTGCGGTGAAATCCGAGGACTACGACCTTATCTGGGATGGCAAAACAGATGAGGAAGGTACCGTAGAGTTCGACGGCCTCCTCTCCGGCAACTACGAAGTCACAGTTAGAGCCGACGGATACTACCGCGATACCATAGAGGTAAGAATTGATGACGAAGACGAGTCCGTGGCTGTCCTCTTGGGAGCAAGGGACTACAGGACAGTCGAAGGCGACATCATCGCCACCGCACGTCCCAATACCATCAACGTACGGAGCCGCGGGCACTTTGTGGTCATGATACAGACCCAGGACCACCGCAGGTTCCACCGCGCTCCGGAAGTCCTGCTGGAAAATGGGAATGGAGAGATAAAGGCTGTCCGCGTACAGGACGCAACCTTCCGCCTGATTTGCCACTTTGACCGGACAGAACTGATTGAGCTGCTTGACGGTGAAGCAGGAGAATACGAACTGCCTGTACTCGTCGGGGATGGGGATGAAGGCTACCTTGAAGGTAATGTTACAGTAAATCTGGTGCTGCCAGGTCAGCCGTCCGGGCGCGCAGCAGCAGATGACTCAGATGGGTGGGTTCCTCCCGGTCTCAGATAGGGCCAACCGGGCAGGGTAGATAGCCTCTGGCAGAGCAGGCCGGAAGTGCGGCAGCCATATAGGTTGGTTGGGATGGGGCGTCCGAAGCCCCATCCTTTATCAAGCTGACATATTTGTCCACCGCGCAACCGGGAACAAAAGCTCCTTCTGGCAGTCAATACTGCACAGAAAGGAGGCGGCACTGCATGCACAGACGCTGGATTGCCCTTTTTATGGGACTTGTGGTACTGGCTGCGGGAGCAGCCGTCTGGTTGTGGTACTCGGGCGGGCAGCAGGCAGAAGCCCTTCCGCCG
>PUMD01000208.1 GCA_003551215.1 Clostridia bacterium
ACTATGGCCCGCTCCAGCCGGACGGTGGAGTCCAGGTGGGCGAAGGTGGTGACCGGGGCCGGGTCGGTGTAGTCGTCGGCTGGAACGTAGATGGCCTGCACGCTGGTGATAGAACCCCGTCTGGTACTGGTAATCCTCTCCTGCAGGTTGCCCATCTCGGTGGCCAGGGTGGGCTGATAACCGACCTCAGAGGGCATGCGGCCCAATAGAGCTGACACCTCGGAGCCCGCCTGAGTGAAGCGGAATATGTTGTCTATGAACATCAAAAGGTCCCGACCTTCCTCCTCACGGAAGTATTCAGCCATGGTGAGGCCGGCCAGGCCGACGCGGAAGCGGGCCCCGGGCGGTTCGTTCATCTGACCGAACACCAGGGCGGTCTTGTCCAATACCCCAGACTCCTGCAGCTCGTTGTAAAGGTCGTTACCCTCGCGGGTGCGTTCGCCCACGCCGGCGAACACCGAATAGCCGCCGTGCTCGAAGGCAACGTTGTGTATAAGCTCCATGATCAGCACCGTTTTGCCCACCCCGGCTCCTCCAAACAGGCCAACTTTTCCTCCACGGGCAAAGGGGCAGATCAGATCAATTACTTTGATACCCGTCTCCAGCATTTCGGTGGCGGGGTCCACATCGGAAACATCGGGAATCGGACGGTGAATCGGCCAGACCTCGACCTCGTCCCTGAGATCCTCACCTTCGTCTATAGGTGCTCCGGTGACGTCGAACATGCGCCCGAGGACTTTCGGTCCCACCGGTACCGATATCGGTCCGCCCGCATCGCGGGCCTCTGTGCCCCGCACCAGCCCGTCGGTGGAATCCATGGCTATGCAGCGGACCACGTTATCGCCCAGCTGCTGCGCCACCTCCAGGATCAGCTGATCCTCTTCGTCGCGGTCAATGACGACTGCGTTGTATATACCCGGGACCTGGCCCTGAGGAAACTCAACGTCCACCACCGGCCCCAGAACCTGAAGGACCCTGCCGGCGCTGGGGGCATCTTCCCCGGATTTCGGACCATCCCCGGTGATCTTCAACTCGTTCATCTGCTCCCCTGACAATATGCTTCCCTCCTTTTGAGTCGACGAACTACCGTCTCTGCTCGGCCAGCGCTTCCGCCCCGCTGGCAATCTCGGTGATCTCCCGGGTGATCTGCGACTGCCTCACCCGGTTGTACTGGCGGGTGAGATCTTCTATAAGATCGCCTGCATTGTCAGTCGCGTTCTTCATGGCAAAGACCCGGGCGGCCTGCTCGCTGGCCTTCGCCTCGGTGAGAGCCCGGTAAAGACTGTTGTCCACATACCGCGGCAGCAGCTGCTCAAACAGCCGGTCGGTGGACGGCTCGTACAGATAGCTCGCCTCCACCGGTCCGCCGCCTTCATCATCTGTCTGTTGTTCGAGCGAAGTAACCGGCAGCAGATCCTGCACTACCGGGGGATGCTGGAAAACTGAAACAAATTCCGAATACACAAGCTGCACCCGGTCGACGCGTTCTTCGGCAAATTCGCGCTGCGCCAGGTGGCTGAGAGTGTGGGCCAGGTTCAGGTTGGCCTCCTCGCCCACATCGGTGAATTCATCGTAAATTTCCACGTCGCGGCGCCGGAAATGATCGCGTATCTGCCTGCCTACGGGGATGAGTTTGACCTCACCGTCGGACTCAAGCTGGTCTATCTGCCGGGCCGTTCGCTTGATTATGTTGTTGTTGTAAGCTCCGCACAGGCCCCGGTCGGCACTGAACGCAATCACCAAAGTGCTGTGGACCTCACGCACCTGCAAAAGCGGAGAGACGTCGGCCATCAGGGCGGACATGCCGCCTGCGGGAACCGACCGCCTCATCAGACGCCCGAGCTCCTCACTGTATGGGCGGGCCGCCTCTGCCTGCTCCTGCGTGCGCCTCAGCTTGGTGCGGGCGACCAGCTCCATGGCCCTGGTTATCTGCTTGATATTGTCCACCGCCCTTATCCGGCGGCGAATATCGCGTGCATTTTCCATAAGCTTGGGGGAATGCGCCTGCCCGCAGACCCCGGATGTTCACCTCCTAACCCGCATCACGCTGCGGCTCTTCGGGTTCCTCCGTTGCCTCGATCTCTTCCTCACCGGTCCAGTCGCTGATGAAGTCGTGGACGACCTCATCCAGCTGTTCGGCGTATTCATCATCAATTTCTTGGGTGTCCTGAAGCCGGGAGAACATCTCCGGGTAGCTGCCCTTGAAATGCTGCAGGAACTCATCAACGCACTCCTCGACCTCCTGCACCTCGACCTGATCCAGCCAGCCGTTTACTCCCAGGTAAATGCTGAGAACCTGATCCTCGACGGGCATGGGTTGACGTTCTCCCTGCTTGAGCACCTCGGTGACCCGTTCACCGCGGGCCAGCCGGGCCTGCGTCGCCGGGTCCAGATCGGAGCCAAACTGCGCAAAAGCCTCCAGCTCCCGGTACTGCGAGAGGTCCAGCCGCAGACGACCCGCCACCCGCTTCATGGCCTCCACCTGGGCTGCGCTGCCCACGCGGGATACCGAACGCCCCACGTCGATGGCCGGCCGCACGCCGGCGTAAAACAGGTCAGCCTCGAGGAATATCTGCCCGTCGGTGATGGAGATAACGTTGGTTGGAATGTAGGCGCTTACCTCACCCCCGTGCGTCTGCACGATGGGCAAAGCGGTCAACGAGCCGCCGCCGTGGCGCTCCTCGTTCAGCTTGGCCGCCCGCTCCAGCAGGCGGGAGTGAAGGTAAAAAATATCACCGGGGTACGCCTCCCTGCCCGGGGGACGGCGCATCAGAAGCGACATCTCACGGTACGCCCAGGCGTGCTTGGTCAGGTCATCGTATATCACCAGTACATCCTTTTGTTTTTCGTACATGAAATGCTCGCCTATAGCGCAGCCGGTGTAGGGGGCTATGTAAAGCTGCGGTGCGGGCTGACTTGCTACGGCAGAGACCACTACCGTGTGGTCCATTGCCCCGTGGCGCTCGAGGGTGTCCACCACCGATGCCACGGTGGATGCTTTCTGCCCAACCGCAACGTAGACGCACAGCACATCGGTATCTCGCTGATTGATTATGGTATCCAGCACCAGTGCCGTCTTACCCGTCTGCCTGTCGCCGATGATAAGCTCTCTTTGTCCACGACCTATGGGGATCATCGAATCTATGGCCTTCCAGCCCGTCTGCAGGGGGGTGTTTACTTCCTCCCGCTCCAGCACGCCGGGAGCTTTGAGCTCGACCGGCCGGGTACCTTCTTCCTCGATGGGCCCCCTGCCGTCGATGGGTTCGCCAAGCGAGTTGACCACCCGCCCGAGCATGTCCCCGCCTACGGGAACCTCCACTATGCGCCCGGTGCGGCGCACCTCATCACCGGATTTGATGTCGGAGAAGGGACCTAGGATCACCACTCCGACAGTGTCTCTCTCCAGGTTAAAGGCCATCCCGTAAACGCCGTTTTCAAACTCCAGCAGCTCTCCGGCCATGGCGCTCTGCAGACCGTGTACCTGCGCCACTCCGTCGGCGATTTCGATGACGGTACCCACGTCATCTACTTCCACCTGGACTTCAAACTGCTGCAGCTGCTGTTTCAGGATGGACGTGACTTCTTCAATTCTGCCGCTCAACTGACTCCACCTCTTTTCTGTGATCGCAGTATGCGGGCAGTCATTACTGCCGCCCGTCCGATGCCTCCTCAGTCAGACTCCTGCGAACCTCCTGCAGCCTGCGCCTGAGGCTGGCATCGATCTTTTTGTCTTCTATGTTCAGAACCAGACCTGCTATAAGCTGAGGGTCGTGCCGCTGCTGCAGGACAGCCTCGGCACCGAGGTAATCGCTCAACACCCGCTGCAGACGGTCGAGCACGTCTTCCGGAATATCCATGGCCGTCCGAACCTGTACGCTCTGCTGTCCCCGCTGCTGCCGCAGCTGCCGCATAAGCTCCCTTTGGATATCCACCAGCATCTGCTCCCGCCTTTTGTCCATAAGCAGCCGGACAAACCTCCAGCTGAGGGGACTTAGCTCGTCGGCCAGAGCCGGTCGGAGCACCTCCGTCTTGGTCTCCAGCTGCAACACTGGATGCAGCCACACTAGGCGGAAGGTCTCCGAATCACCAAGCAAAGACACCAGCCACTGCAGGTCTTCGGCCACTTCATCTTCCGCCTGTTCCTGCTGCGCCGTCTCCAGCAGCACGCTGGCGTATTTCTCTGCCACTGAACCTGCACTCATGAAGCGTCCTCCATTTCGTCCACCAGGTGTTCGGCCAGCCGCCGGTGATCCTGTGGGGAAACCAGTTGACTCACTGCCCTCTGTACACCAGCCACCAGCTTACTGGACATCTCCTCCCGCAGCTGCTCTACCGCCTCGTCACGCTCACGTCGCATGGCATCCTGCACGCGGGACGTAATGTGCTCCCGCTCCGCTTCCGCCTGCCGCCTTCTTCTTCTGCGCAGGCGCTCGCGGGCCTGCTCCGCCTGCCGGCGGATCTCATCGATATCTTCTTCTATTTCCTCCCAGCGGCTTTTCTGCCTCTCAAATTCCTCTTCCGCTTCCGCCCTGGTGTTCGAGGCACCATCGAGGCTGTCGGCCACCTGCTGTTCGTGCGAGGCCAGCAGGCGCCCCAGCGGCTCCCGGCCGTAATATATCCCCACAGCAAGCAGCACCACCAGGTTAAAAAGCGGCCACAAGTAAGTAAACAGGTTGCTATCCACGGTCTGACCTCCTCGCCCGTTTGTCCGCGTCGGTCACTGCATCCGGAAAATCCCTTTCGCCGTCATACACGCGTGGGCTGACAGAAGGGGAGAATTCCTCCGGCGGCTCGGCCGCCTGCCCCCACTGCCACCAGATGGCGTCGGCAATGCGCACAGCCGCCCGGCCATCGCCGTAAGGGTTGGGAGCCCCGGCCATCGCGCCGTGATACTCCCCATCATCTAGCAGTCTGGTGGCGACCTCCACCAGCACGTCCCCGTCTGTACCCACCTTTCTGACCGTTCCCGCCCTTACCGCTTCCGGCCGCTCGGTCTTCTCCCTCGCCAGCAAAACGGGCACGCCCAGGGCGGGGGCTTCCTCCTGCAGACCTCCTGAATCAGTGATGAGGAAGTGAGAACGGGACATGAGGTTGGCCCACTCGCGGTAATCAAGCGGCTTTATCAGCTGAATGCGGTCCCGCCCCCCCAGCAGTCGTTCGACGGGCTGGGCCACCTGAGGATTGGGATGCACCGAAACGACCAGAAAGGCATCAGACCGGCTGTCCATCAACCCAGCCAGACCGCCGAGCACCTCGCGAAGGGGCTTTCCAAAGTTCTCTCTGCGGTGCAGGTCGCACAGGATAAGCCTTCGGTCACCCCACGGCTGTCCGCTCAGATCAGGATGACAAAACCGGTAATCGTCATCGGTAACCATCAGCAGCGCATCAATGGCGCTGTTGCCGGTGACGAAAATTCTCTCCTCGGGGATTCCCTCCCGCTGCAGGTGCTGCAGGTTGAGCGCAGTGGGGGCAAAATGCAGGCTGCTTATGTGGTCGGTCAGCACCCGGTTCATCTCTTCGGGGAAGGGCTGATACCGGTCGAAAGTCCTCAGCCCCGCCTCCACATGCCCAACCGGGATCTGCTGGTAAAAAGCAGCCCAGGCGGTGGCCAGGGTAGTGGCGGTGTCCCCATGTACCAAAACCAGGTCCAGATCCAGCCGGGGAAGCAGATCCTCCAGCCTCTGCAGGCAGCGCACAGTAACCTCGGTAAGCGTCTGACTGGGGGTCATTATCTGCAGGTCAAAGTCAGCCGTCAGGTCAAAAACCTCGAGGACCTGATCCAAAAGTTCCCGGTGCTGTCCGGTTACCACGGTCACGGTTTCAAATCTGTCCTCACGCCTGCGCAGCTGGCGCACAACTGGAGCCATCTTGATGGCTTCCGGGCGTGTGCCGAAAATACAGGCGATTTTTTGCCGTTTCAGTGCCAATGTTCTCCCCGTTCCTCATCCATCACTCCGAATTTCTTCGCACCAAGGTAAAGCGACATAAAAGCAAAGGCCATCACTCCCAGACCGGGGCCGGGACGCAGGTTGGTCAAAGCGAGGGCACTGATTCCCATCCACCCGCTTACACAGTACATCAAAAGCACCGCATCCCGCTGCGACATCCCCATCTGCACAAGGCGGTGATGAAGGTGCCCACGGTCGGCCTGATAGAAGGCCTGTCCATTGCTCACTCGCCTGAACACCGTCCACGCGGCATCCATCACCGGTAATCCGAGGGCCAAAACGGGGATACCCAGCGCTATGGCCGCCGTACTCTTGAGGGTCCCTGCGACGGATACTGCCGCCAGCAGAAAACCCAGAAACATCGCTCCGGCATCCCCCATGAATATCTTGGCCGGATGAAAGTTGTAAGGTAAAAACCCCAGGGCCGCACCTGCCAAAGCTGCAGTCAGGTGAACGGCTATCACCGGCTGACCGGTCTGCAGGGCCACAAACATCAGGGTCAGAGAGCCGATAACCGCCACCCCTGCCGCCAGGCCGTCCAGACCGTCTATGAAATTCAGCGCGTTGGTGAAAGTCAACACCCAAACAAGGGTGACGGGTATGCTCCACGACCCGAAATGAAAAAACCCTCCCCACGGATTGGTGACCTTCTCAATTACGATCCCGTACTGGATCAAAATGAGGACTGCTGCCACCTGACCGAGGAACTTGGCCCAGGCCGGGAGACGGAAAATATCGTCTATCACACCCACCCCAACCAGAAAGCCTCCTGCCAGGACAACCCCCTGCAGCATTCGATCTCCCAGATCCCAAAACAGCAGACAGCTAAGCAGAAAAGCAAGGTAAATAGCCAAACCGCCCATGTAGGGTACAGGAGACCTATGTACACTCCGGCCTATAGGCCTGTCCAGAAAATTGCAACGGATGGCCAGCCACCGCACCACTGGCGTCAGCACCGCACTGGCAGCGGCGGCCACGATAAAAGGAATCCAGTCCGGAATGGCTCTCGCCCCTTTCCCCGGAGGACTTAAGACTACTAAAAGTCCGTTGGATCTGTTTTTACTCTACAGGCATTGTATCACTGTTTACCTCAGCTGAACAATTCCATCGGACGACCATCTGAGGAAAATTCTTCCCCCATCACTGCCTGTCGTCGAGGTCGCGCATTCTGGGCTTTTTGGCGTACGGGTCAGCCGGATACCGTGCCCGGTGTCCCCCCACCAGCGGCGGACGGGTGCGCGCCAGCGTCAGGTGGGCTCCTCCTACCTGTCGCTGCGGTATTCGCACCGGCACCACCACCGGACGCAGGTGCATTCCGATCAGGGTATCTCCTATATCGATCCCCAGGTGAGCCTGCACCTCACGGACCACCGCAGGGCGGGAAAAGCTATCCATGGCAGCAGCGGCTGCTGCTCCTCCTGCCTCGGGGGCTGGCAGTACGGTCGCCCTCTGCAGGTGATGCTCGCCTATGGTCTCTTCTTCCACCACCAGGCAGCGGTTAAGGTGCTCGCAGCACTGCACCGCCAGGTGCAATCCCGCCTCGGAGGCCAGCCGCTTCACCGGCCGAAGGATGGCTTCGCCCAGCTGCATATCCCCCGCACTGCCGATGTTTTTTCCTCTCACCTCGCTGGTACTGGCGCCCAGAACGAAAAACTGCCCCGGCCGGGGATCGGCGATCTCGAACAGTGACCGAACCGCCCGCTTCACCTGCGATTCGATCGCCTGGCAGTCGGTTGTCATTTTCACCTCACCCTTTCAGCGTCTCAGAACTGATCTTCCATGTCGGTTATCTTTTTGAGCCGGCGGGCGTGACGACCGCCTTCGAAGGGAGTCTGGCAGAATATTCTGACCATATCCGCCGCCAGACCCGGACCGGTAGTGCGGGAACCCAGCGCCAGAACGTTGGCGTTGTTGTGCTGCCTGGCAGCGCGGGCGGAAAACTCATCGCCGCATACAGCTGCCCGGACCCCCCGCACCTTGTTGGCAGCTATGGACATGCCGATTCCGGTCCCGCACAGCAGGATACCCGCGTCGTAGTGTCCCTCTGCTACCGCCCGGGCTACTTTACCGGCAAATTCGGGGTAGTCCACAGAATCTGTAGAATCAGTGCCAAAATCCTCCCATTTCACTCCCAGGTCATCCAGAACCCCGCATACTTCCTCCTTGAGGGAGTAACCGGCATGATCGCACCCCAGGGCAACGTTGTCAAAAACTGAAACGCTGCTGCAGTCTGCTGCCATGACCTCATCACCCTCTCTCCCCATCTTCTTGTAGACCAACATAATTTCCTCTGCCGCTCGGTCGGCCATCCGCTCAAGTTGCGATACCATACCCTCGTAGACCGCCAGCGGCCCGCCGAAAGGGTCAGTCACCTCAGCTTCTTCGTTGTCCCAGCCGGCCAGCTGCCCCAGAAGAACCACCGGCGGCGGGCAACCAGGCTGCCTTCGCAGATGCCGCTTGACAGAGACTGCCTGGCGGTGAGTCATGGTCACCACCAGAAACACCCTGTTCCAGCTCACCTCCTGCAGAGGACGTGAGCGGTGTTCGTCCAGCTCATAGCCAGCCCGCCGGGCAGCCTCCACCGCCTCATCGGTGGCAGCAGCACCAGATGCAGCACTCACTCCTGCCGACCTCACGCGGATATCCTCCCCCGAGAATCGACCGGCCAGCACCCGCTGGGCCACCGGGCTGCGGCAGGTGTTACCCGTACAGACCACCAGGACAGTATCGCGCCTATCGCACCGACGACGGTCAGGAGTCACCTCTTTCACCTCCGCAGATAAGATCGTCCGGATAGCTGACAACCTCATCAGCCATCTGCTTTACGCGCTCGCGCCACCCGCGACTGTCATCACCTGCAGGCAGCAGTACGTAAACCGAATGCACCTCCCGGTCCTGCAGCCGGCGGACAATTGTGTGCAGATCATCCCCACCGTCGGCTTCTCCGGTCTCCCAGGTTATCTTGGGTATCCGGCCGGCGGCATCACCCAACACAGCCGACAGGACTGACTCACCGACGGAAGATGGCGAAACTACCACCTGTCTCCGCTTACCTGCAGTCAGCAAATCGGGGGTATCAGACCAACAGCCTTCATCGCCGGTCAGCAATACTGCAATCAAACGGAAGTTGCGCTGCGGGCCAGTCCCCGCACCGGAGGACTGCACCTCTCCGATGACCTCCTGCAGGTCAGTTGAGCTTATCGCCCCGGCCCGCAGCAGCCTGGGAGGGTCGACCGTTACATCCAACACCGTCGACTCCAGCGCCCCGGGCGTTTTCCCGGCATCTATGATGCAGGCGATCTTTCCTGCCAGATCATCCATAACTCCCCGGGCAGTGGTGCAGCTGGGGCGGCCGCTTATATTCGCACTTGGGGTGGTTATGGGTCGACCCAACCCGGCTATGAGCCTCTGCGCAACCGGATTGTCCGGACAGCGAAGGCCAACCTTATCACCCCCTGCGCAGACCTCATCCGGAACCGCTTTGGTTCTGTACATGATCAGCGACAGGGGGCCGGGCCAGAAAGACCGCATGAGCCGCCGCGCCACAGACGGAACCGACTCAACCACCGCCGGCATCATCTCGAAACCGCTGACCGCCAGGAGAAGCGGGCGGTTGCGGGGACGTTCCTTGGCCAAAAAAATCCGCCTCACCGCCTCCGCATTCAGCCCGTCGGCCCCCAGGCCGTACACAGTCTCGGTGGGATAGGCCACCAGACGACCTGCCAAGAGGTGATGACAGGCGCGCAGTATGATTCGCTTCTGCTTCTCAGGCGGTGCTGCACCCCAGTGCAGAATTTCGGTGCCTTCAACCATACGCCAGTTCACAGGTGATCACCCGTTCTATGCCTGAGAGGTCCTGGCGGACTTCCAGGCCAATATCCGAACCCAGATGCTCGCGGCATACCCTCTGCACCGCCCGGGCCTGTCCATAACCGATCTCCAAAGCCAGCAGTGCTCCCCCGACAAGGTGTTCGCCCGCCGAGGCTATCAAGCGTTCGATGACCTGCATCCCCCCGGATCCGCCGTCGAGAGCAACAGGAGGTTCAAATTCCCGCACCTGCCGGGGAAGCCGGGCCATCTCCTCACTGGCGACGTAAGGAGGATTGCTGACCACAGCCGCGAACCTGCGGCCGGACACCGGCGAAAACAGATCTCCACACAGAAACTCGATGCGGTCTGCTACTCCCAGACGCCAGGCGTTATGCCGGGCAACCCTCAGTGCATCAGGCGAGATATCGACAGCGACTACCTTCCTTTGGTGCATGTGCCGGGCCAATACCACCGCAACTGCCCCGCAGCCGGTACCTACGTCCAGGATGGGGCCAGGCGGCAGGCGTGGATGCTGCAGGACTGCTTCCACCAAGATTTCAGTCTCCGGACGCGGGATCATGACCGCCGGATTCACGCAGAAACTCAACGAGTAGAAGTTTGCCCGCCTTTTAATATACTGAAGCGGTTCACCGTCGCACCGGCGGATGACCCAGCCAACATAGCGCAGCCAATCGCCCGGGTCCATCTGCTGCTGGTCCTCTGCCAGCACCGGCCTGGGTTGGGCGTCATCCTCGCAAAACAGGTAGTACGCCTCCCGGGCAGCACTGTCGACTCCCGCCAGTCTCAGCTGGCTGTTTGCCCAGCGGTAGGCCAGGCGGGGTCGAGGAATCATCCGCTGACCACCTGCTGCAGCAGTTCAGCCTTGCGGGCCGCCCTCAACTCGTCAATAAGGAGGCTCAGCTCGCCGTCCATCACCGCATCCAGGCGGCGAACAGTAACCTCGATACGGTGGTCTGTGACTCGATTTTGCGGGAAATTATAAGTACGGATGCGCTCACTCCGGTCACCCGTCCCCACCTGAGAACGCCGCTGCCGGGCCATCTTCTCCTGCTGCTGTCGCTCGTAACGGTCCAGCAGGCGGGCCCTCAGTATCTTCAGGGCCTGAGCGCGGTTTCTGTGCTGCGATTTTTCATCCTGGCAGCTGACCACAATGCCGGTGGGGGTGTGAGTAAGGCGGACTGCTGATTCCGTCTTGTTGACGTGCTGTCCGCCGGGGCCGCTGGCCTGAAAGGTGTCTATTTCGATATCGCCCGGATCTATTTCCACATCTATCTCCTGTGCCTCTGGCAGGACCGCCACCGTGGCAGTGGACGTATGAATCCTGCCGCCTGATTCAGTGCTGGGGACACGCTGTACGCGGTGCACGCCGCTTTCGAACCGCAGGGTGCTGTAGACTTCATCGCCGGATATGGAGGCGATGACTTCGCGAAAACCGCCGACGTCAGTGGGGTTGGTGCTTATCGCCTCCATCCTCCAGCCCTGACGTTCGACATATCGACTGTACATTCGAAAAAGATCGGAGGCAAACAGAGAGGCCTCGTCACCTCCGGCGCCCGCCCGAATTTCCAGAATTACGTCCTTCTCGTCGCGTTCGTCCACAGGCACCAGCTTTTCCTGCAGCCTGACCCACAGTGAATTGATCTCCGCCTGCAGGCTGCTTATCTCCTGTTGTATCCACTCTGCATCCTGCGAGTCGGAGGACTCTTCAGCCAGCTCTTCGGCTTCATCCAGGTTCTCTCTGGCCGCTGAAAGCTGATCGTAAATCGCGATGATGTCCTCGATACGGGCGTGCTCTTTTACGTGTTTCTGCCATTTGCCCTGCTGGGCGATCATATCAGGATCGCTTATCAGTTCATTGAGCTGACTGTATCGCTCCCTGAGTTCATCGACGTGTTCGTCTATAAGCTTCAGCTCGTCGGAATTCATCTATCTTCGCCCTCCTCCCCGCAAAGGCATCCCTTCAGCGCGGCAATGGCCACCTGCAGCTGGGCGTCGTCGGGAGGACGCGTGGTCAGGCGCTGAACCCAGAGCCCCGGCAGCAGGAAAAAAGCAGCAACTCCCCGCGGATTCTCCGAACCAATCGAAATCAACTCGTACGCCACTCCAGCGACAACAGGAAGCATGGCAAACCTTACCACTAAACGCATCCATATGGATGGCCAGCCAAATAACGTATACAGAAATATACTCACCAGGGCAACCATCAGGATGAAACTGGTTCCACAGCGGAAGTGGACTGTATCCTCCTCGCGCGCCTGCTGGACCTCTACCGGCGGACTGCACCTGGGGCAGCCTCTGGCCTCCCAGGCGTTGATCACCATGTGTTCTGCCCCGTGATACTCAAAAACCCTGCCTACATCCGGCATGCGGCTGATAGTGGCTATATACCCGACCACTATCGTGAGCCGGAAAACCCCTTCCAGCACATTCAAAAGCAGATTGTGGGTGATGAACCGGGACAGCAAAGATCCAACGACTGTGGGCAATACCACAAATAAGGTCACCGCGAGGATACAGGCGATTGCCATTGTTGCTGTCATCTCCGCCGCAGAAAGCTCTTCTTCAGCTGTCCTGGCCTGGGCGTTGGCCGAAAACATCAGAGCGCGGACTCCCAGACGCAGGGCATCTATCAAAGCACTGATCCCGCGCAGAATCGGCCAGGTGAAGGCTTTCAAGCGGCTCGAAAACAGAAGAACCCTCTCTTTGTGGACGGTGATGTCGCCGTCAGGTGAGCGTACCGCAACCGCCATGCGCTCCCCGCAGCGCATCATTACTCCCTCTATAACAGCCTGTCCACCGGCTTTGGATAGCAGAAGCTTCGGCCCAATGCGCACGGCCGCTCACTCGGCGTCCGCCGATTTATCCTCGTCCTGCTCTTCCTCCCGCCTGCGTTCTTCCTCGCTCAGATAACCGTACTTTTTGCGGAACTGCTCGATACGTCCACCAGAAGAGGCGCGCTGCTGCCGCCCGGTGTAAAAGGGGTGGCATCTGCTGCAGACCTCTACCCGCAGATCCTCTCCTGTAGATCTGGCCCGGTACTCGGCGCCGCAGGCACAACGAATAACCGTCTCAGTAAACTCCGGATGAATCTCCTGCTGCACAATTGCTCCCTCCTTCAGCATGATATTTACTCAATGATGCGTTATGCAACCGCATCAGCTGCTTGCAGTTTGAAGTGTATCCATAGAATTATAGCACGCAGAAAAACAACCAGCAAAGTCAGCCAGTCTGAACAACTGTCAGCTTCTCCTCTCAGCTACAGGACTATAATCTCATAGACACCCCGAGTTCGCCCGGGTCAACAAGCAGCAGGCACAACCAGCCGGCAAGCACCAAAACGCCAGTGGCTGCGTCCTCGCCGCCTCCACACCCGCTGCCAACAGAATCAGGGTGCCCCCGTAAAAGAGAGGCACCCATTACTATACACCATATACCTGTTACTCAGAGCGTGCGGTCCTGCTGATCAGCGGCGAAGGTAATCCATTGGATCGCGGGGCTCTCCTTCCACTCGCACCTCGAAGTGAAGGTGGGGGCCGGTAGAACGCCCGGTGCTGCCCACCAGGGCGATGGTATCTCCGGTGCCTACGTGTTGTCCGGAGCTAACCTTCAGGCGGTCTGCATGCGCATAGACCGTTTCGTAACCGCCTCCATGATCAAGCTGTACGGTGAGCCCGTAGGTACCACGGTAGCCGGCGTATACTACTGTGCCGCTGGCTGCTGCTACAATGGGCGTACCGAGGGGAGCGGCGATGTCAACCCCGTAGTGAAAGCCCCCCCAGCGCGGACCGTAGGGGGAAGAAATCCTGCCCTCCACCGCAAGAGGCCAGCGGAAACTGCGGCTTTCCCGCGAGGCCGCCACGGCGCGAGAAGAACTCCCTTCGCCGACGCCGGGAATGAGTATATCCTGTCCGGGGTGGATGATCGCCCCCCGGTCCAGCTCATTGGACTCTATGATGCTCTGCACAGACACATCGTATTGCTGAGCTATGGCCCATACAGTATCTCCGGAACGCACCCGGTGGTAAACTCCGTAATCTGGAGGAATCAGCAGGGTCTGACCTGCGGTTATCTGGTCGGGATCAGCGAGGTTATTGCCGGATGCTAGCACCTGCACGCTGACGCGGTACCGCCTGGCAATCTCGGACAGGGTTTCGCCCCGTCTGACTGTATGCTCTGCCAGTGCAGTGCCGCCGATCCCCAGCAGACTGTCGACCTTGGGCAATACTGCCCCGGACTCGGACTCCTGCTGTGATTCATCTGTCCATCCGGCCAATCTACATGTATTTTCTTCTTCCTGTCGCGAAACCTGACTCTCAACGCTACCCGGATTCTCGTCTTCCATCTGCTGCAGACGGCCAGGCCAGCTGTATTGAGCCTCCTGCTCGAAGTCATCAATCTCGACATCTGCTCCGTCGAGGACCCAGGGCAGTGCCAAGCAGGCCGCCGCAGCTACAAGCAAACCGGTCAGAAGCACGATGCTGATATTTCTTAATCCGGTTAGTCGTAGGTCAGGCATTGTCTTCACCCCTCTCTGTACCACAACAAGTCAGGTTTTAGGGTACACTTGGAGGGGTGATTTATTCATCCAGCATCTACAAGCAGCAACAACAGCTAAAAAGTCGAGTGGAGAATCTCAAGCAGATCCTTGTTTGATTTGGTCTGCCTGATCAGGCGAACAAACTCCTGCATCACCTCAGCAGAATCCATATCAGCAGTGGATTTACGCACGCGCCACATGACCTCCAGTTCCTTGTCCGAAAGCAAAAGCTCTTCCTTTCGGGTGCCGGAACGCTTGACATCGATGGCCGGGAATATGCGTCGCTCAGCCAGATGCCGGTCTAGGTGTATCTCCATATTTCCCGTGCCCTTGAATTCCTCATAGATAACATCATCCATGCGGCTGCCTGTGTCTATCAGCGCTGTGGCAAGTATGGTAAAGCTGCCACCATCTTCTATATTACGCGCTGCCCCGAAGAACTTCTTCGGCTTGTGCAGCGCACTCGGGTCGAGTCCTCCAGAGAGTGTGCGCCCACTGGTGGGTATTACCAAGTTGTGAGCGCGGGCCAGTCGGGTGATGCTGTCCAGAAGAACCACCACGTCTTTGCCGTGCTCGACCAGGCGTTCACCCCGCTCCAAGACCATCTCGGCAAGCTTGACGTGATTTTCCGGCATCTTGTCAAAGGTAGAAGCCAACACTTCCCCGTCAACAGACCGTTCCATGTCGGTGACCTCTTCTGGCCTTTCATCTATCAGCAGGACCATGAGGTGAATATCGGCATGGTTCTCCTTGAGATTGTTGGCAACTTTTTTCAAAAGCACCGTCTTTCCAGCCTTGGGCGGGGAGACGATAAGACCTCTCTGCCCTTTCCCCACAGGAGCAATAAGGTCAATCAGCCTTGTAGATACATCCTGATTGTGGTTTTCCAGCTGGTAGCGGTGGTCGGGGAAAACGGGTGTGAGGGCGTGAAAGGGAACTCTTTCTGTAGCTTTTTCCGGCCTATCTCCGTTTACCGCCTCAATCCGAAGTAAAGCGAAATAGCGCTCTGAATCCTTCGGAGGTCGCGCCTGGCCTGCTATCTTGTCTCCAGTCCGCAGATCAAATCTACGTATCTGCGAGGGCGAGACGTATATATCTTCATCGCTGGGAAGATAGGAAAACTGCCTGAGAAAACCGAAACCATCGGGCATAACATCCAGTATGCCCTCAACGAAGATGTGGCCCTCGTGCTCAGTCTTGGTTTTCAAAATCTCGAAAATCAGTTCCTTCTTCCGGAGATTGCTGTACCCCGTTATGTCCATATTCTTGGCCAAACTGTAAAGCTCCGGAAGATTCATGTCTTCCAGTTCAGCTAAGTCCAAAGTGGTATCCTGCAACAAGCTCACCTTCCTATCTCGAAATGCTCATTTGGGCATCTGACCTGCACCCACCACAACTCTAGCTGCTTTCATCCTGCATCTGCTGCCAGTCATCCAGAAAGCGCTGAAGACCGGTATCAGTCAGAGGATGATGAAGCATCTTCTTCAGCACCGCATAGGGAACAGTGGCGATGTCAGCGCCTGCCGAAGCCGCCTGCAGTACATGCTGCGGATGCCTGATGCTGGCGGCTATGATCTCAGTCTGTAAGTCATAATATGCGAAAACCTCCGCTGATTTTCTCACCACTTCAATCCCGTCTGACCCAATATCATCAAGTCGCCCGACAAATGGGCTCACGTATGCTGCACCGGCCCGTGCTGCCAGCAGAGACTGTGCAACGGAGAAAACCAAGGTCACGTTACAGTCAACTCCGTCAGCAGAAAGGCGAGAAACGGCCTGCAGACCATCGGCCGTAACCGGCACCTTCACCACCACATTATCGGCAAGTTGAGCCAGTTCGTGGGCCTCCTGTACCATCTCACCGGCGTCAGTTGAGACTACCTCTACGCTCATGGGACCCGGTACCAGCCGAGATATCTCATCCACGGCATCTGACATGCTCATACCTTCAGCAGCCAGCAGTGAGGGATTCGTAGTAACCCCCGAGATCACTCCCCATCTGCTAGCCTCCTGAATCTCTTGCAGGTTTGCTGTGTCTATGTACAGTTGCACTGAAAATCCCCCTTCCAATGGGTTTTTAACACAGGACAGGCCTGGCCGGTCAGCAGAGGCTGCCGGCAGCATTACTGTACCGGGCTGCATATGGGATTCAGCCACGGATGTTCATCGGTGGGCCCGTCAGATAAGTGGAAAATTCTCCCTCCCTCTATCTCGCCGAAAGGAACCTGGTTAAACGAGTAAAAATAACTGGATTATGCAAGTCTCCCGCGGCCAGTTTCGCCCCCAACCCCTGATCCCAACCCAAGATCTCGGATTGACTGAAGGCAGGCATGTACGCTTTAACGGGCGTGGACCACTCACCGCTTCCGGAGTTGAACCGCACCTCGACACAGCTGGCGCGGGAATCCTGAGGATGATCCTTTGTCTTTACTGTACCTCTTTCACTAACAGTATACAAGCGTTGATCACTCAAGACTACACCCTCGGCGGGCCGTAACGTATCTGCATCCAGCACGGTAATCCGCCGCAATCCTTCAGCGGAAACTCGCACCGCCGGTGAAAAGACAACATCCGACGAACCGATTTCAGCATACAACCAGCTGAACGCAATCACCTCACCATCGGAGTCACGTAGTCCCACCATTGCCCAGTAGTCTCCCCGGGCACGAGGAAGCATAGACCGTACCGTAAGGTTGTAGTCATGCCCACCCTCCCACGACGGACCGCTTACCTGAAAATCGTGAGTATCCGGCCAAGCATATACCGTCACTTCGTGTCCATTGCAGTCGCGGGCAGGGCAATCCATTTTCAGCATATAGGAGTCTGCCTCGGGTTTTTTCAGCATCAGAAACCCGTCACCCGAGGCCAGCGGCGCATCTTCCGCCGCGCTGCCGGAACGGTGAAGGCTGACAGAAACGCTGCATCGGTTCTGTTCACCGTGGGCAAACGCAAGCAGGGTATCAGTACCCGGAGGCACCTCAAACTCCAGATACTCAGCATGTTCATCCTGAGCATCCAACCACTGTCTCGCAACCGGTTCAACTGAAGCCCGCTCAGATACCCAGCCCATGCCGAACGGTTCCACTTCCCAGGGAAGGGTACCCTCCTCCCGACTGTCGTCAACCCTGACTGAAACCTCCATTTCAAGGTAGTCGGGAACCTCTTCCGGGTAGCTCCACCGGTGCTCAGTCTGCGGAGGAGAAAGCAGCAGTCCATCCTCGGGCAGTACGCTGGCCTTGAGCTCGTATCTGCTTGATTCCAGGCCGTAGAAGGACAGGGAAGGCGCACTTACTACCGTGACCTCCCAGACACCCGGTTGAGGCAGTCTGATCGCAGCTGACTCACTGGATCGCTGACGTCCACCCTGCACGTAAGCGCCGCTGCCCACCGGATGGCTGTCAAATACTGGCTTGCCCTCAGGGTTGACCAGCTGGAAGGTCACCCGGCCCTCATTTTCACCTGGCACCTCAACGTCGACCTCGAGGGCAGATGCACCTTCCGGTACCTGCAGGAAGTACCTCTCCCACTGACCGGGGCCGAGCTCGTTATCGCTTGTGATGACTGGTCTTTCTGAATCCAGTCGGTACGGGCGGATCAAGGTGTGCAAAAGACCATCGACCTCCCCCTGTGCGCTGCGGGCAGTGAGGAACCCGCTGAGCGTACTTCCTTCAGGCACATTGCCAAACCGCAAGGGTACAGACATCTCCGAGTGGCCCGGTACTTTTATCCTGCGCAGCGGAAGTTCGACTCGGGAGATATTTGATGTCGAAAGGCTTAATGCACGAGGTTTATCATGTGGGTTGGTTACGGTCACGTCTATACCTCCCGGGGTTGATTCGCGGAGGTAAACGCCTCGCGGCTCCTGCTCCACAGCAGGACGCTCAACCATCACACCTGAATCCACCCGCAGCATGGGCTCAACCTGCGGTCCGCTTCGCAGGCTATCCCACGCTCGCTGCACATCCAGCAGACCGTAACCCTGCTCTATGGGCATAAATCCTCTCAATCTCACGGCGCCATCCTCCAGTGCCTGCTTGACGTGCTGCAGCGAGACATCGATATCCTCCAAACGGGCGCGCTCGAGTATCAGGGCGGCAGCGCCCGAGACATGGGCTGCTGCGCAGCTGGTACCCTCGAAAAATGCGGTGCTCTGCGGCGCCATCCAACCCGGAGCTGCTGTCTGGCTGCTGGCGGGGCCCAGTATGCTCGCACCAAGCCCCCCATCTGCTCGCGGCCCTACCGAACTGTGTTGCCAGACCACAGGACGGGAAAGCTGGTAACCATAGTCCCGCAGCACCACTTCCGGTATTGAGGCTGCTCCCACCGCCAGGGTGACCCGTGGGTCTCCGGGCGTGAAAGTCGTGGCCAGACCTGGTCCCCGATTTCCCACCGCCGTGATAATGAGGACATCATGCTCAAGCGATATCTCCCGCAGCATCCGGGATTCACGCGAAGCGCCCGAGGACAAATCCTGAACTCCGGTTACGCTGACATTTACTATATCTGCTCCCCTCAAAGCAGCGTATCGAACCGCCTCTATTACGTCATTCCAGCTTCCCGACCCCCGCGAATCCAGGGCTTTCAGCGACATCAGCTCGACGTGGGGAGCTACGCCTTCCAGGCGGGTGGGACCTTGTAGCCCGGCTATGACTGATGCCACCTGAGTACCGTGACCGTTAGTGTCATAACCCAGGTTAACCAGTCTCCCGCAGCTGGAAACATCAGCCACCACATAACTGAGGGAAAAGACGTCTTCACCCCTGAGCATCTCTATGGACCCGTGCGGATCACCGCGACGCCAGGGAGTGCGCCACTCCCGCAGAACACCGTCTCCCTCCTCATCGACGTAAACCGCATCGAAGCTTCCGCCTTCCTTCGTGCGTGCTGCAGCCACCAGTACTGATTCGCCGGAGGCAAACCTGGCGTAATCTCCCTCAAAAAGTGCCGACCTGTGCAACCAACCACACCGGAGTTGTCCATCGGCAGGCTGAGCGCCTTCAATCTCGAATTCGCGCCCGTCGAAGGCAAATTTACCTTCCACGACGGTAACCGACGTGTCCGTACGTACGTCACCTTCAGCGTACCTGACAGCACCCTGCCCTTCCGCCCGCTGATCAATAGAGCCACCTCCGGTGAAATCTGTCCAATCTGCCAGTCTGGCTCCACCGTCGTGCCCCAGGTATGAAGCAACCCCCGGGTCAATACCGGTATCGACTACAGCAACCGTTACGCCGGTCCCGGTAACCCCGGCGTCGCTTCTGAAATCGCTCGCCCCAATGATTTCACTGTTGGAGGGGTGTTGTTGTGAAACGGTATCCGGCAGTTCGCTCCGGGCATAGCCAGATATATCGCTAAGCCGCTTTGGGTGGACCGCCTGACGCTCCCCGGGATGTCTGGACTCATCCGGCTCAGCGGTGGCCACAGGCAAACTGACCCACCTGTCCCAGAGCTCGACATCAAAGGGTGTTTCATCAAACACCTCAGCATAGATGACCATTTCACCGTCGGCTGAAAACACCACTCCCACGTATTCACCCTCCGTCAAGGAGGATGCAAATATTCTCTCCCCGGAGCGGGTCAGGGTGGAATTGGCAGTGATTTGTCCCGTTGAGGTCTCCCCGTCGTATTCCCAGCGCATCACGTTCTGCACTGGATCCAGTTCTTCTATCCTGCCCCAGCTGTCAAAGCTGACTGCGTCAACTGTGCGGGCCAGCGGTACGCCGCCTGCCAGGGTCAGGTACAGCCGGTCACCCGGACGCAGCTGGTCGACATCCGAATCATCCCCCTGACGGAAAAATTGCGACCCGTCACTCCAATATATGTACTGTTCATCTTCCAGCAGGTTCGTCTGGTCGTGCTTCCCCGTACCGGCCCAGTAAGCAGCACCATCCCAGCACGGCTGAGCGGATCCCTCCTGCAGGTAGGTGGGCTGAACGGGGCTGACCCGGAGGCGCTGCTTATCGTAATCCACTTCCTGCAGCACCGCAGCAAAAGCAGAGCCGGTGCTTTCGACCCAGCGCACCTCTCCCTGCTCATCAAGTGCAAGCTGTATGTGCTCAAGCGGCATGAGGTCAGACAGTCCGATCGCTTCCCCTCCACGGTAAATCTGTGCTTCACCTACTGGAAGTCCGACCAGCTGATCGCCCGCAATATCCAGCAGGATCTGGTCGGCTTCCGGTGACACCGCCCTGACCTGGCCATGCAGATCAAAAAGCTCACCGTTCAGATCCAGCGCACGCCTCACCACTGCGGCCGCCTGGGCGCGGGTAGTCGTTCCAGTGGACCTGAAGGTATCGTCGGGAAAACCCTGCAGGATCCGGCTGCCGGCTGCCCATCGTACCGCCTCATCTGCCCAATCAGGTATTCGATCCGAATCCTCGAAGTATTCGGAAAGGTCTAAATCGACTTCAGAACCGATGAGGCGGTAAAGCATGCTGGCCAGCTCTGCTCTGGTCACCTCGTCCTGTGGAGCAAAAGAACCGTCAGGATACCCTCGCACCAGACCAAACTGCACCGCCGTGTGCAGCGACTGCTGAACCCAGTGGTCTGGCTGCACATCATAAAAGTCCTCAGGGTAGATAATACCGTCCGATTCGTCAAGCGGTCTGGCGTGGGGGTAGCCAAAGGCAGAAACCAGCAGATGCACCAGTTCAGCGCGGGAAAGGGGCTGGTCAGGGCGAAAGGAACCATCGGGGTACGCATCCACCGCACCTCTGATCCTCAACAGCTGAATGTCGGGCTCCGCCCAGTGCCCCTGAATGTCGGCCCAGGCCGCCTGCACTACCTCACTGCCTGGGGGAACTGAGACCTGCCAGGAAATCAGCACTACCGCCACTACCACAGCGATAACCAGCAGCAGCTTGCTCATAACGGATAGCCTGACGAAACCTCTGTCGAATGCAGCTTGCATGTTTGACTCCAATCACGAATTGGAAAACTGAACAGGCAGTTGGAGGCTCAGCGGTCCTCGGAGACCTCAGAAGAAAGCAGGGGAGTAAAATCGAAATAATGAAGTTCGTTTAACACTCTGTTTCCAGTATGCTCGTCTCGTTCCCCTTTCGCAACAGCAACTACAGACCCGTCCCGCGATAGCTCAGTCTTGACATTGTCACCCAGCGCAACCTTACCCTGCAGAGTTCCTTCTTCATCAATCAGCAAAACCTTGTGTGTTTCGGTGACTTCTGAGCCCATGCGTGACACCGTAGCATGAAGAATCACCTCGCCGCCGGGGGCGAAGGCGACATCCCTTATCCTCACCTGGGGCTCCTTCTCATCACCCTCCACTTCCTCCTTGTAAGACTCAGCGACGAAAGAGTAACGCCAGGCGGGTTCTTTGTTTGTGAGATCCATGAGGAACACGCCAGCTTCTTTTCCTATATTGTATACCAGCAGACGGGAATTATCATCACTCAGATGCAAATCGTTGCGGCCACCCAACGGAAGCAGGTACTTCCACAGTAAGGTCCCCGACTGATCGAACATATAAAGCGAGCTGTCCTCCTGGCGGGTGGTGAGGAGGATGTTTTCAGCATCATCGGTTACCGCCACTCCACCACGGAGGCGAAATTCAACTTTCTGCTGCCACATCTGTTCGGCCTGCTGGTTGAGGATCAGCAGGTGATCCTCCGACTGCACCAGCAAAAGACCTGTCGCACCGATGAAATCGACTACCGCCTCGGAACCTACAGAGGAGTGCCCGGTTCTGTTGCCGCTCTCAGAGCAGTAAATGTTCAACTCACCAGTATACCGGTCAAGGAGGTAGAAAAGTTCCCCGTCGGGTGCAGCCCAATAGCAGCTGACCCCTTCAATCTGTTTTTTCTGCAGTTCATTGGCTTCCATGTCGAGCATGCGGAACACACCGCTGCCATCGGCCGTGTAGACGGCAGCACCGATCAGGGCCTGATTAGAAAAGGTTCTCACCTCGGCGGACACATAGCCGCTGTCGGGGAAGCGGGAAGACCACATTTCATCGCCGACGCTGTTGAGCAGATAGACTGTCCGCCGGCGACTGTTCTGCCAGGGTTCTGCCACCACAGCTACTCCACCACCATTAGCATAGGGAGCAAAAGAGAAGGAAGGAGGAAATTCCCTGGACCAGCTGGAATCTATGTCCAGTTGCTGCACCTCACCAAGATCAACACGTTCGATTAGGGAGCTGGATTCCTCCACGGCTTCATCCGAGACGGCCTCCGGCAGCGGAAGCTGCTCCACAGGCTCCTCAGTCAGGTCGAGTTCAGGACCCGAGCATCCGACAAACATAAACGCTATCAATGCGATTGCCGCGACAGTGAGGATCTGACGGCGGCAGATCTCCGTCATGGAGAAAACCTCCTGTGGTAGAGTATACGTCAGATGACTTCACCCGCTTACTATACATATTTTTTCGGCAGTGGTGAATGCAGATCCTCCACTGATAGCTCATTGTAATTTTTCTGTAATCGTCCAGCAGCTTAACTGGCGCGGTCCAGCTGCTCAGTATCGTAGCCTATCAGCTGCCACAGAACTCCAAGGGCGCGTAGCTGCTGCTGGTCAAGACGTAAATCTGGCTGGTCTTCGCGCAGCTTATCGAAGTCGAAATCCGGCGATTCAGCAAGTACCTCTAACCGGTCACAATCCATCAGATTATCAACGGTTGTCTCGTCGGCTATCCCGGTAACGGGCAATTTATGAGCACGCTGAAACAGTGCCACAGCCCTCCGTGTCCGGGCATCATAGTGTTCATCCAGGCAGTTGTCGTAATAACCCAGCTGCTGCAGCCGGAGTTTCAAAAGGAGAACATCTTCTCCACTATCTCCAGGCCTTATACCCTCCTCTGGCAAAGTCCACCTGTCCCATGCGGCAGTTGCCCTGCCAGACCTCCGTATATATATGTCAGGATGCAGCCCAATATCATCAATCCTGTATCCCGAAGGCAGCACGTACTCGGCAGTAGTAATCCTCAATCCCGCATCATCCAGTTTGAATATTGATTGCACTTTTCCCTTTCCGAAGGTATCGCTTCCCACCAGTACTGCTTCGCACCTGTCCCGCAGAATGCCGGCCATGATTTCTGCTCCGCTGGCGGAATAGGAGTTCATAAGCACCACGAGAGGGACATCTACGCCTTCGGTATCGCTGGTGTACTCAGAGATAGTCCCCTCTCGCCCTCGCGCTTCCAGCAGGGGGCCAGCCGGTGCAAAGTGCTCGGCCGCCTGCAAAGAGGAATGCAGCATACCTCCGGGATTATTGCGAACATCCAGCAAGATCCCGTCAGCAGAATCAAGCTCACGCAGGGCCCGGGCAACCTCATCGGGAGTATTTTCGCCAAACTGTGATATGGAAATGTAACCCAGCTTGTGCCCCTGCACATCCAACATTCGCCGGGAGACGGTTGGTTGTGCAATGGGAGTGCGCACCATCGTCACGGCATCCAATTCTTCGCCATCTCTTTGGACCACAACTGATACCTCAGTGTCCTCCGGTCCCCTTATCATCTGTGAGATAGCTGATATGGACCGTTCACGAACACATTCTCCATCAACGTGGGTTATAATGTCACCCCGCTTCAGACCTGCCTCATAGGCGGGACTGTCCGGGAAGACCTGAATTATGCGTCCTCCACCTTCAGGAGTCTCACCAATCTGCATACCAACGCCGCTGTACCGTTCGCCTTCGAATCTTTCCATCATCTGCCGCAGCTGCTCGGCATCTATGAACTCGGCATATGGATCGTCTAGGGACTCAATGATGCCTTCGATGGCGGACATAAGCAGATCCTCTTCATCTACTGGTATAAGGGCGCGTCGAGATATTATGTCTACAGCCTCTTTCAAAACCTGGTAAAGCCGCTCTACCTCATCACCGTCCGGCTGCTCAGTTTTGTCCACCATATGCATCAACTGTGTATCATCGGAGCAAGCTTTGTCGTCTGCCCGCGCTATCCGGTGAGATGACAGGGTCAGTACAAGAAGCACGACCAGCACGCAGATTATTAACTTGCGCTGCAGTGAGATAAACAAGGCAGTATTCCTCCACCCTTGGTTTGTGATATTCTGTTAGCGACTGACACTGCGGATGCTGTCAAGTGTGAAGATTGCTTTCGTAGCTTGTATCATAACAAAAGGATGGTCTATCTACCAGCAACCTGCCTGCAGATTTCCTGCTTTTTCTGGCTTTGAGCGTGAAAAGTTGGCCCTATCTACGGATAATCATGGCGTTTGACTGTTGAAAACCAAATTTTTCGTAAAAGGACACTACCTCCTGATCGCAGATGACATCTATCATCCTGCAGTGCTGCAGCTTGGCCAGCATTTTTCGAACCAGTTGAGAACCGATCCCCATATTCTGATACGGTTCAAGAATCTCAAGCAAAGGTATGTATGCGCTTAGGACTCCATCACTTACAGCAGTGATAAAACCGATGACCTGCTTATCCTCATCAAGGGCCAACACACAGTGGTCGCTTCCACGTAACACCATCAGATGCTGCCGGCAGCTGAGGGGCTCTCTCCACCCAGCAAAAAACCCATCGAGCATATCGCAGGTGATATTATCCAACTGACTGATGTAAGTTATGTTCACAGAATTTTATCTCCTCTCCACAATAAAAACCCCACCCTTTTTGGGGTGGGGCAAGAGTATCCGGCAGCGACCTACTCTCCCGGGGGGTCTCCCCCCAAGTACCATCGGCGCTGGAGGACTTAACTTCCGTGTTCGGGATGGGAACGGGTGTGGCCCCTCCGCTTTTGCCACCGGAAGATTTGAAAGTGCAAGGTGAGAATGTTGTGGGTGCGTGATGCTCCCAGGTGAAGTCATCGGATTCGGGTTTGCGAGGTTTGATGGGTCAAGCCCTCGACCTATTAGTACCGGTCAGCTTAAGGCCTTACAGCCCTTACACTCCCGGCCTATCTACCTGGTAATCTTCCAGGGGTCTTACTCCCTTTTCAGGGATGGGAGACCTCATCTCGGGGTGGGCTTCGCGCTTAGATGCTTTCAGCGCTTATCCCATCCGGACGTAGCTACCCAGCTGTGCCCCTGGCGGGACAACTGGACCACCAGCGGTCCGTCCATCCCGGTCCTCTCGTACTGAGGATGGCTCCCCTCAAGTCTCCTGCGCCCGCGACGGATAGGGACCGAACTGTCTCACGACGTTCTGAACCCAGCTCACGTACCGCTTTAATCGGCGAACAGCCGAACCCTTGGGACCTGCTCCAGCCCCAGGATGCGATGAGCCGACATCGAGGTGCCAAGCCTCCCCGTCGATGTGAACTCTTGGGGGAGATAAGCCTGTTATCCCCGGGGTAACTTTTATCCGTTGATCGACGGCCCTGCCACTCAGAGCCGCAGGGTCACTAAGCCCTGGTTTCCCACCTGCTCGAGGTGTCCCTCTCGCAGTCAAGCTCCCTTGTGCCTTTACACTCTGCGCACGATTTCCGACCGTGCTGAGGGAACCTTTGGGCGCCTCCGTTACTCTTTAGGAGGCGACCGCCCCAGTCAAACTGCCTACCAGACACTGTCCCCACACCGGATCACGGCGCAGGTTAGAAGCCCAGCATATCAAGGGTGGTATTCCACCGGTGGCTCCACCGAGACTGGCGTCCCGGCTTCTCAGCCTCCCACCTATCCTCTACATGATATACCAAACTCCAATGCCAAGCTGCAGTAAAGCTCCACGGGGTCTTTCCGTCCAGTCGCGGGTAATCGGCATCTGTACCGATATTGCAATTTCACCGGGTCCCTCGTTGAGACAGCGCCCAAGTCGTTGCGCCTTTCGTGCGGGTCGGAACTTACCCGACAAGGAATTTCGCTACCTTAGGACCGTTATAGTTACGGCCGCCGTTTA
>PUMD01000209.1 GCA_003551215.1 Clostridia bacterium
CTACTCCAACCGTAAGTGCTCCCGCTGAACGCGAAACTTCTGCGATCACTGGTGACGCACCTGTTCCAGTTCCACCGCCCATACCGGCGGTAATGAACACCATATCCGCTCCCTGCACCAGCTCCTCGATGTCGTCTCTGCTTTCTTCTGCCGCCTGCCTTCCAAGCTCGGGATCCGCGCCAGCTCCCAGGCCGTCAGTCATGTCATTTCCCATCTGCAGCTTGTGGTCAGCCTTGTTATCAGACAGAGACTGGGCATCTGTGTTTACCGCAATGAACTCCACTCCACGAACACCCGCCTCAATCATGCGATTGACGGCGTTGTTACCCCCACCGCCTACCCCCAGAACCTTGATGGTGGCGAAGTCCGGATTATCAACTTCCAGTTCAAGCACTATTTTGACCCCCTTTGGTTGTCCTCTCCGTGCAATGACAAAACCGTTCCCTTACGGGTCGGTCTGTCTATCAACTTCAGTCATCAGGTTGGCGCAGTACCGGCTTGTCGGGCACCCGAAGGTCAATCGTGTAGCCGATGATGTCGCTTTCGGACAAAATATCTCCTAACACGGGAGCCGCCCGGCGCATTCCCTCCTCTTCCTCGGGAAACATGACTGTGGTGCCTTCGGTAGTATGCATTGCCACGTGACCTTCCTTCATCTCTATCTCCGATATCAGGCTGCGAGCATCCCCCAGTACAATAGCACAAAATAGAAGCTTGTCCACACTACTATTGTCGGAAATTGATTCGCCAAGCGTTAAATCAGAAAGCTGACCCGAAGCGATCACCGGTACCTCAACATCGGGCCACTCACCGTCCACAGCAATCACCGTTCCACCTTTGTCAATCTGAGCAAATACTCCTCCTGAGATCACCAGCGCCACCGGAGATCTCTCAGATACAGTGACAACAAGCTTGCCGGGAAGCTCGCGGTGAACCCCAGCATCGGCGATTCTGGCATCATCCAAAAGGCGCTCACGCAGCTGACCGAGAGTGAAGGAATACAGGTGCTGATCACCTTTTATCCCAAGTGTGACCTTAACCTCATCTGCAGTCAACTGGTCAATCCCCCGAATTTCCAGCGCCTGCAACCGGAAGAATGAACTCTGAAAGAAAGCAAACAGCCCCAGCAGCAAAACAAGCAGAGCCGCATAGACTAGCACATTCTTCATCGCCCAACCCTCCGGTTCTTCCGATCAGTCGTACCGGACCACGTCTGCACCCAGTTTTCTTAGTTGCCCCGCCAGATTGGTATACCCTCGGTCGACCGGCTCGATGTCTTGCACATTCGTTTGTCCCTCGGCTCCAAGGGCAGCCAGAACCAAAGAAGCTGCTCCGCGTAAGTCCTGATTGGCGCGGACCGTAGTACCACGTAGCCTCTTGACCCCCTTGACGACCGCGATCCTTCCTTCTGTCCTGATCCTGGCCCCCATCCGCCGAAATTCGTCAGCTACTTTGAAGCGGTTTTCGAAAACCGTCTCCGTAATTACGCTAGTACCGCAAGCCGTACAGGCCACTGCCATGAACTGATTCTGCAGGTCGGTGGGATAACCGGGATAGGGCAACGTCAGGACGTCAACTGCTCTCAAACGCCCCTCAGAAGTTATCTCCAGTACGCCCTCACCTGCCTGATTTATCCGAACTCCCATCTGCCTCACTTTTGCCAAGAAGGCCTGAAGGTGTTCGGGACATACCTGATTTATTCTCACCTGTCCACCTGCAGCAGCAACCGCCAGGATATAGGTTCCCGCCTCGATCCTGTCGGGGATCAGCTCATAACAGGTTCCGCCCTGCAGCTTTGCTCCCTCGATGGTAATGACGCTGCTTCCCGTCCCACTGATGTTTGCCCCCAGCTTCCGGAGAAAATCAGCGAGACTGTCGATCTCCGGTTCCCGGGCGGGGTTGTAAATGCGGGTAGTTCCTCGAGCCCCGCACGCGGCCATCATAATATTTTCCGTGGCACCGACGCTGGGATACTCCAGATGAATGTCAGATCCCCTCAGGCGGCCGTCGGGAACGGTTATGCGAATGTTGCCACCCTGTTCATCGACCCGAGCGCCCATCTGCTCAAAGCCGGCAAGATGCATATCCACAGGCCTTGGACCGATCGCGCACCCCCCCGGGTACGTCATCTGGGCTGACCCTCCCCTGACCAGCAGAGGCCCAGTCAGCAGCACCGAGGACCGCATCTGCCGCATGAGGTCTGCATCTATCCTATCCGTAGCGAGGCTTTCGACCTGGATCGTGATCCGATTCTCATCGGAAGCCTGGCAGACCCGGCCGCCCAGCTGCTGCAGTATTTTTCCCATCACCCGGACATCGCTTATATCCGGTGACCTGTATATATGACACTCAGAACCGGTGAGTACCGACGCAGCCATTATGGGTAATATTGCATTCTTCGCCCCGTTGATGCTGATTTCTCCCTGCAGGGGATTTCCGCCTTCAATTACCATCCGGGACATGGATGCACCTCCTCGCGGAAGGCGACCCACATTCCCGGTCAGCCATCGGTCACCCCCCACGTCTTGATTTCCAGTTCCAGCTCGATTCCGAACTGCTGTAGCACCGCCTCGCGTATCTCATCTATGAGACCAAGCACGTCCTCCGCTGCCGCACTACCGCAGTTGACGATGAAGTTCGCGTGGACCCGAGAGACCATAGCCCCTCCGAGCCTGCGACCCTTGTAGCCAGCCTGCTCGATGAAGTAGCCCGCCGCCCCCTCGCTGGGATTCCGGAATATGCAGCCCGCACTCGGCCACCCCAGAGGCTGCTTTCTTCTGCGAACAGCAACCTGACGCTCTTTCATCCGGCACAGGCGTTCACTGTCGTCTTTGGACAGCCGCAGCCGGGTCTGCAGTACCACCTGGTCGGTATTGCTTTGAAACACCGAGTCCCGGTAACCAAAACGGCAGCTGTCAGCATCGAACTCCATCACCGATTGGGGCTCGGGGTCCCATGCATCAACCCGAATCACAGAATCGGCGATGGTGCTACCCGCGGCACCGGCGTTCATCACGATAGCTCCACCCACGGTGCCGGGGATACCGGCTAGCTTTTGCAGGCCTGATAATCCGCGCCTGGTTGCCTGATCCACCACTTCAGAAAGCCGGCTACCGGCCCCGACCAGCCAATCGACTGCTGAGTCGGAATTATGGACGGTAGATATCCCGTCGGAAGCGGAAGTGGTGCAGATAACCAGATCATCGACGCCTGCATCGGACACAAGCAGGTTGCTCCCACCCCCCAAAACCCGGGTGGATATGCCGCGGTCCGCACTCCAGTTCAGCAGAGCCCGCATCTCTAGGCTGCTGGCCGGAAGGCAGAAGATCCTCGCCGGACCACCGACCCGCAACGTGGTGTGCCGGCACAGGGGCTCTGAGATCTTCACCGGTCCGCTTATCATCTTACGAATCTCGTCGCTGAGTCGTGAACTCACCATCTGTCATCCCTCACCATTCACTGCGCATAAGCTGCTCCAGCTGGTCCAGAATCTCGTCAAGTGCATGCGGACGTCCTAGGTCCCGGCTTGAGACTGCCATCCTCTGCAGCCTGTCAGTGTCCTCTATCAGCTCTAGCAGACAGCAATGCAGCCTTTGCCCGGAAAACTCCTCGTCTTCAATGACAACCGCAGCACCAGCTTCCTCAAGGCGGCGCGCGTTGTGACGCTGCTCGTCGTTGCTCACGTTCGGTGACGGCACAATTATCATGGGAAGACCGACGGCAGTAGCCTCAGCCAGGGTCATAGCCCCTGCCCTGCACAAAAGCAAATCGCCCGCCACCATGGCTGCGGGCACATCGTCCAGGTAGGAGTAAATTTTCAGGGCACCTTCATCGATAGCATCCCCTGCCGTGCGCCCCGCAGCAAGCCTGTCCATTACTTCATGATGGTATCTATGTCCCGTCACATATATCATCTTCAAAGGATCGTATTCGTTGAAGTGCTCCCACACAAAGTCAGAAATTCCCTGGTTCAAGACCTCAGAACCGATGCTACCGCCAAAAGCCACCACCACAAAGTCATCACAGCCGAAGCCGTATTCCTGACGGGCATCCTCTCGTGAACGAGTGACAAAATCGCGCCGTATTGGGTTGCCCGTTATCACCTGGCGGTCACCGGTCCGTTCTGGAAAGTATTCAGCAGTCTGCTCGGCGGGCAAAGCGACGATGGAGGCCGAATGACTGAGCAACCGATTGGCCCTTCCCGGAACGGTGTTTTGCTCCTGTATCATGGTGGGAATGCGCATGATCTGCGCCGCCAGCACGGCCGGAACTGAGGCATATCCTCCCGTCCCCACTACGGCGTCCGGACGGAAGCGGCGCAATATGCCCCGGGCACGCCACGCAGCAGAAGCGACGGAACACAACCCCGTAATCTGCTGCAGCCTTGTCTTACCCACTACCCCACTGACCTCCAGAGCGCGGAAGGGTATGTTATGAGCAGGGACCACCTCACTTTCTATACCCCGCTTCCCCCCCACGTACAGAACCTCGGCATCAGGGTGCCGGCGGGAAAATCCCTCCGCTATACTCAAAGCAGGATAGACGTGTCCTCCCGTTCCTCCACCGGTCACCAGCAGCCGTCGCACAGCACAATCTCCTTTCCTGGAAAAACTCTATGCCCGCTCGCAATAGCTCGATATGTTCAGAAGTATCCCCGCACTGGCTAATACCACAAGCAGCGAAGAACCCCCGTAGCTGATGAAGGGAAGCGGGATACCGGTGACCGGCATCACAGAGGTGACAACTCCCACGTTGATTACCACCTGCAGCACAATCATCACCGTAATCCCGGTAGCCAGCAGCGTAGAGAACCGGTCAGGGGCATGAGCCGCTATGCTGAACCCCCGCCAGGCAAATATCAGAAATAGTATTAGCAAAAGACCGCTGCCGACAAAACCCAGTTCTTCACCTACTATGGCAAAGATAAAATCAGTATGCTGCTCCGGCAAGTGCAAAAACTTCTGATGGCTTCCCCCCAGGCCCACTCCCAGAAGCCGCCCTGAGCCGAGAGCATACAGGCTCTGGATAATGTGAAATCCTGCACCGAGTGGATCCGCCCAGGGATTGAGGAAGGCCACAAACCGCCGGTAGCGGTAGGGTTCAGCCATTATGAGGTAATACACTGCTGGGGCAGCCACGGCCATCAGTAAGAGGAGATGAATCACCCTGGCTCCCGCAGCGTAAAGCAAAATCAGCACCGTCCCCGCGATGGTAAGTGCTGTGCCTAAGTCTGGCTGCAGCATCACCATGGCCACAGCCGCTCCCACAACAACCAAGGGAGGCAGCACCCCAAATAAGAAGCTCTTCATCTTCTGCGGAACCCGACAGAAGGTGTGAGCCAGATAAATCACCAGACAAAGCTTGACCAGCTCCGCGGGTGAGACGGAAAGCGGTCCAACCACTATCGAACGCCGCGAACCCCTGGCTTCGACTCCCACACCAGGAATCAGGCTGAGAGCAAGCAGCACCAGCGCAAGCACCAAAAACAGGCGGGCATGACGACGGAAAACCCAATAATCGATCTTCTGAACCAGCAGCATACTCGCCAGCCCCGCCACCGCCCATAGACCCTGGCGCTTGAGATAGTACAGGCTATCACCAAAGCGAACCAGTGCAGAATAACTGCTGGAGCTTGATACCATCACCACGCCAAAGCCCACGAGGGCAAAGACGGTCAGAAGCAGTATAAAGTCGGGCGCCTGTTTACTCCGGGGTTTGGGTATTCCCCGGCTCGAGCTACCGGCTGACTTCATGCTCCCATCCCCCGCAATCCCCAGAAAGCCAGACCTGCGCAGATCAGCTGAAAAGCCCACATTCCGAGCACGACAGTCGTCTCGGAATGACCAGCAAGCTCAAAATGATGGTGCAGCGGACTCATGCGAAAAATTCTGCGCCCACCTGTCCACTGAAAGTAAGCAACCTGGATAATGACCGAAAGCGTCTCGACAACGAAAAGTCCGCAGGCCACGATGAGGAGGAGTTCTGTGGCTGTCAGCACAGCCAGCGCCGCCAGCGCTCCCCCCAGGGCCAGAGAGCCAGTATCTCCCATAATTATGCGAGCAGGGTAGAAGTTATACCACAGAAAGGCAATACATACCCCGAGCAGCGCCACAGCAAACAAAGCGACCCCGAGCTGAGCCCGAGCCAGAGCGGCCGCAATCAGCACCAATGAGGAAATGGCCACCGAACCGGCGGCCAGCCCATCCAACCCATCTGTGATGTTGACCGCGTTGGTGGTGGCGGTAAAGAGCAGAGCGGAGAAGGCGGGATAGGCCAATCCCACATCCCAGCTGGTCCCTATCCAGGGGACGGCAATTTCTGTGCCCCTGCCCAGGTAAAAAGCGGCAGTCCATCCCACAGCTACTCCCAGCAGTATCTGTCCGAACAGTTTGGCCCTACCCCTCAGCCCCAGCGGTCTATTCAATGACACCTTCAGAAAATCATCGGCAAAACCCAAAGCAGCTGCTCCCGCAACCGCACAAAGCAAAAGCCACACATCCTCCTGCCGCGGAAGAGCAACCGCGGTAACCCCAACCAGGGTCAAAACAAAGGCGACACCACCCATGGTCGGCGTACCTTCCTTCAGCAAATGGCGTTCGGGGCCGTCCTCTCTTATGCGCTGCCCCAGGTTCAGGCGCCGCAGAAGAGGCAGCAGGGCCCGGGTAAATCCGAGCATAACCAGCAGGCTCAGCAAAAATACTGCCGCAAATATCCACGGTTCGCCCGGGTTGCCCAAAAGAATTTCCATTGCTAACCTCGCCCCTCACTCAAACGGTCATCCGGGGGGAAAATCCCCTTCAGCGCACGCACACAGCGCTCCAGCCTACAACCGCGAGACGCCTTGACCAGCACTGCATCACCCGGCTCGATGAGGTTGTCCAGCTGAGGGATGAGAGACTCAATATCCGACAGGTGTCGGCGGCGCTGTTTTGGTAGTCCGGCCTGCTTTGCTCCGCGGGAGATCAACTCGGCCCGCGAACCAACAGTGATCAGATAGTCTACCCCGCACCGGGCTGCAAATTTGCCTACCTCTATGTGGCCCGGCTTCTGCATCTGTCCCAGCTCAAGCATATCACCCAGCAGGGCCACCTTACGGTGACCCGCATCACAGTCTATCAATGTACGCAGCGCCGCCCGGCAGGAAGTCGGACTGCTGTTGTAGGCATCGCTTAAAATCAGCACGTCATCTGAACACTGAATCCACTCTGTTCGCATACCGGTTATCGATGCTTCCGTCAGCCCCCATCTGATATCATCGGGCGGTATACCTTTTAATGCTCCAACCGAGGCTGCCGCCAGTGCGTTCATCACGTGGTGTGCTCCGGCCACGGGAAGACGGACGCGTACCGGCTGATGGTCGGATATGTAAAGGTCAAACTCCGGGCGCGACATCGAATCCAGTTCGACGTTGGCTCCTGTCACCACCGGCGCATCACCCTCGGGAAGGTCAGTCCTCCTATCGCGGTAGTAAAACAGCAGACGCGCATCGGTCTGAGAAGCTATCCATCTGCCCCAATCATCCTCGCCGTTCAGAACAGCCCACCCTTCAGCAGGCAGGTGCTCGAACAGCTCGGCCTTCCCCGCGGCTATCTCAGACACCGAACCGAAAAACTCCAGGTGGGATTCCGCCACATTTGTCAGCACTCCCACTTCCGGCTGCAGCATCTCCGCGAGGTAGGTGAGATCTCCAGGTTTGCGCATGGCCACTTCCACCACGGCGATTTGGTGTTCCTCAGCCAGTTTAAACAGGGTGAGTGGGACACCAATTTCTGTGTTGTAATTCCCCTCGCTTTTGAGCACGGAGTAGTGAGTCCCGAGCACGGAAGCGACCAGATCCTTGCACGTAGTTTTTCCCAGACTGCCGGTTACCGCTACAGTCGGGACAGAAAACCTCCCCGCATACCATTTCGCCGCCTCGCCCAGGGCCAGCAGAGTATCGGGGACGCAAAGCAGCGCCCGGTCATCATCAACAGTCTCGATCTCTGTTAACCCGGCAGCGTTCACCAACGCCGCCCGTGCTCCACGTTCAAAAGCCTGCGTGACGTACTTGTGTCCATCCGTTGTCTCACCTTTTAGGGCCACAAAAAGATCCCCGCGGGCAACTTCCCGGCTGTCGCAGGCCACACCAGTCAGCTGGGCATCGGGGTTGCCGCCGCGAAGGCAGCAAGAGTTGAGTACCTCTGCCAGCTGTCCTGCAGTAAATACTCTTCTTCTACTCATCTTGAGTCCTCCCGCCCCGGCGCCTCCGCTCGCGGAGGAAGAAACGCGCCTGCTGCCGGTCATCATAATGAACGGTCTCTTCAGCAAATACCTGATACGTCTCATGGCCCTTGCCAGCAAGAACAACCACGTCGCCGCTGCGGGCTACCTCTATACATCGCCGCACTGCATCAGCCCGGTCGTTGCGGATCTCGCAGTTTTCCGTATCCTTCATTCCGTCAACAACTTCTTCTGCGATTACTTGTGGATCCTCGCTGCGAGGGTTGTCGGAGGTCACCACCACCCAGTCCGCCAGGCGATGGGCTATCTCCCCCATGACCGGCCGCTTGGTTTTGTCTCTGTCTCCACCTGCACCAAAGGCGACGATGATCCTTTCCTGAGCTATATCCCTCACTGTCTCAAGGAGATTTTCCAGCTCGTCGGGGGTGTGGGCGAAATCAACGATAACCACTATATCATCCTGCGGGCCCGACACAACCTCAAAGCGGCCGGGTACGGGTTCGGCTGTGGCCAGTGCCTCTGAAATCTCAGGAGCGCTGAAACCTGTCCACCAGCAGGCCGCTGCGGCCGCCAGGGCATTATAGACGTTGAATCGTCCGGGTAGCAGTATTTCAACACTGACTGGAACCTCACCAGGCAGATGGAGCTCGAACCGGGAACAGTCCGGATGCAGCCTGATGTCGGATGCCCGCACCTCGCCTTCCTCGATTCCATACGACACCACCCGTACGTCCAGCCCTTCGACTATCGTCGATGAATAAGGATCATCTGCGTTGACCACTGCGGCAGGCTCATTATCTGCTCCCTCCCCGCTGAGCATGCTGAACAAACGGGCTTTTGCCTCAAGGTAGTTATCCATGGTCCGGTGAAAATCCAGGTGCTCTGGGGCCAGGTTGGTGAATATTCCGATGTTGTAAGAGCAGCGCAGGACACGCGCCAGGCTCAGCGCATGGGAAGACGCCTCCATAACCGCGCACTGATCACCGGCATCAACCATTTGGCGAAACAGGCGCTGAAGATCAGCCGATTCTGGGGTGGTCAGCTCCGAATCCAGTCGCTTGCCCCCAACTATTGTGGCAACGGTTCCGACCAGCCCGGTTGGCCGGTCGTAATACTCCAGCAGGTGCCGCGTCAGGTAGGTCGTGGTAGTTTTGCCGCTGGTGCCTGTGACCCCGATCAGAAGGAGTTTTCCAGTTGGATGACCGTAGAGCAGATCTGCCGTTACCGCCATCGCTCGCCGGCTGTCGGAGACTAACAGCTGGGGGGTGCCCTGAGGCAGCTGCAATGTCCGTTCGACAATGACGGCTGCGGCTCCCGCTTCAACTGCGTCTTGGGCAAAGCAATGCCCATCAGCATTTTCTCCTACTATGCAAACAAAAATGCTCCCAGGAGTAACCCTGCCTGAATGGTAGTGCAGATCGTGCACCTCTACACCATCAACCTGTCCTTTGGTCTCAGTCAACAGGTCATCTTCTACGGCTAATTCCTCTTTCACTCTGGTCAGTTTCACCCTGCTTACGCGGTCGTGTACGGCTGCCGCTTCCCCCCTTCTGGGTATGTCAAATTTTCGCGATTCCATTATGAGCCGGGAGACTCTAAAGAAAGATGGACAATATCGCCACGCTGAACTTCTGTACCGGGCTGGGGATTCTGTTCGACTACCACTCCAGAGCCGCTTACCTGAATACGCAGGCCAATGTCATTTAACCGTTCAGCCGCCCTACGCAGAGACATACCCCGTACATCCGGTACGTCTACAGCCTCACCTTCAAGATACTCTTTCTCTTCCTCGGTGTACAGCATTACCGTTGCTCCAGGACGCATCTTCACTCCGGAGGAGGGGAACTGGTGCAAAACCTCAGCTCCGTCACCAACTACGCTGTATTCAAACCCGCCTTCCTGCAAAATCTCTCCCGCTTCATCCAAGGGCATTCCCTTCACCTGAGGTACGGCTACCGGATCATACTGCTCAATCTCCTGGGTAACGTCAGGCGGAGAATCTTGCAGCGATTCGGGATCATCAGGAGCAATCCCCAGATGCCGCAGCGTTTCTTTCATCACCTGGCGAAATACCGGCGCCGCCACCAATCCACCGTAGTAATGTTCTTGCGGTTCATCCAGACTGATAAGGCACACAACAGCGGGTTCATCAGCAGGGGCAAATCCAGCGAACGATGCAACGTGTCTGTCCCGCGAAACCACACCATCTACTGTTTTCTGGGCGGTACCGGTCTTTCCTCCCGCCGTGTAGCCGGGAATCTGAGCTCTTGACCCCGTTCCATCCTCAACTGTATTTACCATGAGCTGCCGCAGAGTGCTTGATGTATCTTCTGATACCACCTGATGGAGAACTGTGGTGCGATTTTCCGTCACCTGACCCGTCTCAGCATCTTCAATCTCCCTTACCAGGCGAGGTTGAAGTAACATCCCGCCGTTTACCAGCGCAGCAAGCGCAGTTGTCATCTGAATGGCGGTAATCGACAGGGTCTGCCCGAAGGACATGACAGCAAGGTCCACCTCGCGTGCCGAGTCTTTTTCGGGAATTATCGCGTGGGCCTCTCCCGGCAGGGCAATGCCCGTAGTTGAATCCAGGCCAAACCTCTCAAGATAAAGGTAAAATTCATCCAGACCCAGACGCAGACCCGTCTTGACGAATATCACGTTGGCGGATTTGATGAATCCCGTGGCAAAATCGGTTGACCCGAGTCCCTCCCGGTCCCAGTTATGGATGGTGGCGCCGGGAACCTGAACATAGCCTGGATCATAGAAGGTTGTCTCCGGAGTGACTCTTCCCGTCTCCAGCGCGGCAGCGGCAATCACCGGTTTAAAAACAGAACCTGGATGCTCAGTGTTGCTTATTGCCGGATTGCGCCAAAGTTGAGGCGGAAATTCTGCCCACTGGTTGGGATCGTAGTCGGGGCGGGCTGCCAAAGCCAGCACATCGCCGTTGCTCGGGTCCATAACCAAAATGCTGCCACCCTTCGCTCCTGTCTCCTGAATAGCGTGCGACAGCTCTCGTTCGGCAATATACTGAATCACTTCATCTATTGTCAGGTATATATGCTTTCCCTGGCGGGAAGGCACGTGACGGTAGACTGCCTGAGGAATCTCCCTGCCCTCTGCATCAAACTCCATCACTATTTTGCCGGGCTCTCCGGTAAGTATCTCGTCATAGCTGCGCTCCAGGCCCTCAAGTCCCTGACTGTCGATGCCAGCGAAGCCCAGCACATGAGAGGCAAGGCTCCCCTTTGGATAAACTCGCTGGCTTTCACGGGTAAAATGAAGGCCCCGCAGATCAAGTTCGCGGACCTGTTGTGCCGTCTCCGGGTTCAGCTTCCGGGCGATCCAGACAAAGGAGGCGGAGCGCGACAGTCTATCGAACAACTCCTCCTCTTGATGTTCGAGTACGTCGGCCAGCGCGCGGGCAGTCTGTTGAACATCCTGAATCTCGGTGGGTACGGCAAAAAGCGAATCGACATCCACGCTTACTGCCAGATCTCTGCCCTCACGGTCCATGACCGTCCCTCTTTTGGGCTGGATCTGAATCTCCCGGGTTCTGAACTGCTGCGCCTCTTGCCTCAGTTCAGCTCCCTGCACCAGCTGTATCCATCCAACGCGAAATATCAAGCTCAAAAATATCAGCAAAAACGCCGCCAAGACATAAAGAATCCTGCGGCGCAAGCTGATGGTTGGCTGACGCATGTCAGTTCCGCCCCTTCAATATTGACCAGGGATCAGCTCAGTCTCGTTCGCTGGCGTTACTGTCCGGCCCGCACTGGCGGAGCACCTCTGAGCCAGCGCAGAAGCCACCAACCCAGATCCTGCAGGCTTGCGGTGGTAGCCTGCTCCCTTTCGGGCTCAAGCTGCAGGACCACCACACGCGAGTCATCCCCGGCAGTTTCTCCAGCCGAGTCCGACTCCTGACCAATGGCCTGCGGCGTCGCCGGCTCTTCGTCAGCCCCGACCAAATCAGCAGCAACCGCCATCGCGGGCTCAGATTCAGATTTCGGGGCTGTCATACCCAGCTGACTGGTGGCAATATCCGACAGCCTCTGGGTCGACTCCATGGCCGCAATTTCGGACCTCATCTGCTCCGTTTGCCCCTGGGCTATCACTAGTTCTTCCCGCATCTGGGCAAGTTCATAAGTCCGGCTTACTATCATCGACCTTCCAACCACCAGCGCCAGCATCATGGCGAACAGCAGCCCCAGCGCGACCAGTGCCTGCACCTTGAAGGACGGGTCCAACTCTACTGTGGGGCTCCGGCGTGCCCGGGTACCCGTCAAATCTGACCTGTCCGGACGCCGCGCTGCCCCCCGGTCCTTTTGGTGTCTGTCTGGGGAGGCTGAACCTTCGCTTCCTCCTGACTCATGCTGCCTTTGCAGATCTTTTGCTGTTACTGCCATTTTACTCGTCCTCCTGCGGCGATATAACCTTGCATCCATTCAGTAGATGCCATCTAATCCGTTGCCGGCTTTATCTTTCGTACAGCCCTCAGTTTTGCGGAAGAAGCCCGACGGTTCTCAGCTATTTCTTCCTCCGATGGTCGAACCGGCTTTTGGGTCAGATCTTCGACGATGGCTCCCTCGCAACGACACACCGGAAGATCGACGGGACACCGGCATTTGCTGGCCATCCGTCTGAACACCTGCTTCACCGGACGGTCTTCCAGTGAGTGAAAGGTGATCACAACAAATCTTCCATCCGGGCCGAGAGCATCAATAATTTGCTCGAGTGATTCGCGAAGTTCCGTCAACTCACTGTTAACTGCTATGCGAATCGCCTGAAAGGTCCGGCGGGCAGGATGGCCGCCGGACCGACGGGCGGCCGCCGGTACTGCTTCCTTTATCACTTCAACAAGATCGCTGCACGTCTCCAGGGGCTCCCGCTGACGCCTGCTGTCAATTCGCCTGGCGATCCTGCGCGCCCACCTTTCCTCCCCATATCGCTGTATAATCCTTGTCAAATCATTGACAGACCATTCATTCACAATTTCCCGGGCGGTCAGTGAGGACTCCGGGTTCATGCGCATATCCAGAGGCGCTTCGGGGAAGCGATAGCTGAATCCCCTCTGAGGCGTATCGACCTGATGCGAACTTAAGCCGAGATCGAGGAGGCAGCCGTCCAGCCGATCTGCACCTTCTCGCCGCAGTATCTGAGGCAGGTTCTTGAAGTTCCCCTGGATGAGCCTCACAACCGGTTCAACCCCCTGTAGTGCTCTTTCACTGAACTCGAGTGCTTCAGGGTCCAGGTCAATGCCTATCAACATGTCCTGCGACGACAGCAGCTCAGCCACCGCACGAGCATGTCCGCCCCCTCCGATGGTGCCATCCACGTAAACACCGCCGCGCTGTGGAGCAAGGTGGTGCAGGACCTCGGATTTCATTACCGGAACGTGAAAATCTTCTGTCATCACAGTACTGAGCTCAGGTCAGTGAGCTTCTCCGCAACCTCCTCGTAGCTCTGTTCGGCATCCTGTTGAAACTCTTCCCATCCCTCGCGGCTCCAGATTTCTATCCTGCTGCCAACTCCTATGATTACCGCCTCACGGTCAAGCCTCGCGTAATCTCTGAGATTTGAAGGTATGAGAGTGCGTCCCTGCGAATCAGCGGAACAGTCGGCTGCTCCGGAAAAGAAAAATCGCACGAATGCCCGGGCATCCGAGCGAGTGAAGGGTAACTCCTGCAGCTGTTCGGTGAGGGTGTCCCATTCCTCGTCGGGATAGACAAACAGACACTGATCCAGGCCTTTGGTCATTACAAAGGAACCACCCAAAGCTTCGCGCAGCTGAGCTGGTATGATTACGCGCCCTTTGCTATCTATATTGCGTTCATACTCCCCCATGAACACCTGCATGCACCCCCCATTTTTCTCCCGCCAGGTTAAGGACTTGTCCAGATTACTTGCTGTCCTCCACTTCTCACCACTACCCACCACCTATTGTATTCGCCACTCCAACTCCATCTCCTGCACGACAGGGGGACGGATTTTATCGATTTTTCCGTGTGGATTCAGAAGTACGAGTACGGAGGCGAGGTCGGAGATTAGGGTGCCCGTCGTACCGTATGTGCGGCTCCGCGTGCGGTGGGCGAGAATTCAACAGTACTTCGCAGATGAGCATGAGCAGTCCTGGTTTGGGTCATCCGGGCTGGGGGTATGCGGAACTTTCACTTCCCGCTCAATACTGACGCACCATTCGCACTAAATTGACCCACCCCGGAGGGAATGCGAACTCTTTCGTGTTGGTGAAATGACCGGATATTCTGCGGAAGAAAAGGGAGGCGATGACCTCAGTGCAAGTCTGGATCTCTGTAGGATACATACACTATTGCGGAATAAGCACTCGCCAGATAACCAGGCAGCAAACCCGGTCAAAATGGCTCTACGAGCCCCCTGTCCGGCAACTCCTCACATCGCCCATGTCAGTCCAGCATCAAAGACAGCCCCGGCAGAGGGACTTATCCACCCTGCCGGGATTGTTGGACCATTTCACACAATGCAACCTGAAGTTTTCTTTCCTACTCGCCCTCGCCCATCACCCTTGAATGAGTCAGTCCCCCGCAGTTCGGACAGCAAAAAGCTCCTGCATCCGTAACAACAGTTCTGTCTGCCCCTTGCTCTTCATCCTCCATCCTGACGATGCTGAGCCCCTGGTGACCGCATAAGGGGCAGAGGTACTCCACCGAAACACTTAGGGTAGCCATGCAGTCATCCTTCCTACAGGTCACCCATTGTCAGACGGGTGGCACCTGCTGAACTGGCTGAGACTACGTCAACGCTGGGCAGGTGTGCTGGCTGCAGAAAATGTGCGTTCTTCCCTACAGGCTCAATATATCGGCAGCTGTGCTGGACCGCAGCGACGGTGTGCAAGATTTGCTCGCTCACCTGTACTATATTGCTCCCGGCTGCACATCAGAACCCGACCCCCGGCAGCACTGAATTCTGCTCGTTTCACAACCATTGAGATACCAGCTGGGCAGCCGAATTGGACACCTCGTCTGCAGAAGCATCGGTCATATCTATCCAGCTTATGTCATCATCGCGACGGAGCCACACCAACTGACGCTTGGCCAGATTGCGGGTATTTTTGCTTATCAACTCGCGGCATTCTTCCCAGTCGATATCCCCCTGCAGGTATTTTACGGTCTCTTTATAACCTACCGCCTGCGAGGCAGTTGGACCCAGGTCACCGTATTTTTGCAGCACATCGCGCACTTCCCGAATCAACCCCCCCGAAAGCATCCTGTCTACCCGCTGCTCAATCCTCTCATAGAGGCGGTCCCGCTGCAGCCACAGACCAATCTTGCAGGCGTCGTACACCGGACTGTCAGGTGTGCGCTTACGCCAGGTAGTCATCGTCTCCCCGGTCAGCTCGTAGACCTCCAGGGCGCGGACAACGCGTTTCAAATCGTTGGGGTGTATTCGCCTCGCGCTGTCCGGATCCACGCAAGCGAGCTGCTCATGAAGCGCCTTCCGACCCTGCTGCGCGGCCTGCCTACGAAGCCGGGTGCGCAGCTTGCTGTCCCGGGGGACTTCTGCCAGGGGGTAATCGAAAAGAAGGGATCTGATGTACATGGTCGTACCCCCCACGATTACCGGCAGAAGCCCGCGGCTGCGGATATCTTGCACCGCTTCCCGGGCCATTTTCTTGAAGCGTCCGGCACTGAATCTTTCGGTGGGTTCAACTACATCTATGAGGTGATGAGGAATGCGCTGCAGCTGCTCGGGGGACGGTTTGGCAGTGCCTATGTCAAGATCGCGGTAAACCTGCATGGAATCGGCAGACACTATTTCCCCGCAGAACCGCTCTGCGAGTTCGATGCCCAGCTCGGTTTTCCCCACAGCAGTCGGTCCCATGACGATTATCAGGCGGGGCCGGCTGTCTTCTCCCTTATATATGCGGATATCACACAAAGCACCATCACCCCCGTAACATCAACGCCGCTCGAACATCCGGGCCATCTGTCCGTTGGTGATAACCACTGCCGTCGGACGGCCGTGAGGACAGGTCTGCGGCCCGCAGAGGTCTGCCATTTCACCCAGCAGTTGCTGCATCTGCTGCATTGAAAGTTCATCTCCCGCTCTCAATGCGGCGTGACAAGAGGCGACCGCAGCGGCGGCTTTCTCGCCCGGCGGCAAATTATCACGCGAATCCTGCAGGGCACTGAGCACCGTACCCACCTCAGTGGGAGACACGGGCGTTTCAGTATAGGCGGGAACACCCTTTACCACCAGGTTGTCACTGTCGTCAATCTCCACCTCAAACCCTATCTGCCGCAGATGATCTCCGTACCTTCTCCAAAGCTGTATTTCCTCAGCAGCTGGGGTATAAACATAGGGAGTAACCATTTTCTGACTGGCCGGCGCCGCGTCCTTCAGTCGCGCAAGCGCCCGCTCATAAAACAGACGCTCGCAGGTCGCATGCTGATCAATGATGTAAAGACCATCCGGTCCCTCCGCAAGGATGTAGGTCCGATCGATCTGTCCAAGCGGGCGCAGCTGACCAAAGGGAACTGCACCTTGATCGTCATGGTCCCGGCCCGCCAGGTAGCTTATCTGGCCTTCCGCCACCTGGGGCTTTTGCAGCCCTGCCTGCTTTTTGTCTCCGTTGAACGTCGGCGGTTTCGACCCCACGAGGTCGGCATTCGCAGCCTCCCATCGAGGGGCAGGAAGCGCCATTAACACTCTTCGGACTTCGTTATGCAGAATCCCGGTCAGTTCCCTGACGTTCTCTATGCGCACCTCTCGTTTCGCCGGATGCACGTTAACGTCAACGCGGTGATGAGGAATTTCCACGACAACTATACAGAAGGGGTAACGGCGGCCCTCCAGGAATCCTCGATAGCAGTTTTGGACCACCGCACGCAGGGCGTCATGCTCAATGATGCGGTCGTTGAGGATGAAGTACTGCCGGTCACGCCTGGAGCGAGCCAGTGCCGGAGAGCCAGCGAAACCGTACACCCTGCCATCCGGGTCGCCAAATTCCGACATCTCGCTCACTGCTTCTGCACCAAAAATCTCCACCACGCACTGCTTCAGCTCCCCGCTGCCGCTGGTAAAAAGAGACTCGCTGTCGTTGTGATGAAGCTGAAAGGCGACATCGGGATTGGCGAGCGCCATGCCCCTGACCGTATCCATTATGTAGGACATCTCAGTAGATGCCCTCTTCATCTGCCTGCGACGCACCGGCGCATTGAAGAAAAGATTGCGCACCCTCACTCTGGTACCCACAGGACCTCCCCACGGCCTGATTTTCTGCTTTTCTCCCCCGCGGACCCGCAGCGAAGCTCCCGCTCGGGCGTCGGGCTGCCGGGCACAGATTTCCAGGTCTGAAACAGAGGCAATACTTGCTAGGGCCTCCCCTCTGAAACCAAGGGTGTCTATGGCCTTCAGCTGTTCGGAGGTAGATATCTTGCTCGTGGCATGAGGTTCAACCGCCAGGTGTAGATCCTGCCGGTTCATGCCGTCTCCATCATCAAGCACAGAAATGCTCTGCAAGCCCCCTTTGCTCACCGAAATGCTGACACTGCTGGCGCCTGCATCGAGGGAATTTTCCACCAGCTCCTTCACCACCGAAGCTGGACGTTCGACAATCTCTCCCGCTGCGATGCGGTTTATCAGATGCTGAGGAAGCTTCTGTATTTTCCCGCGGGTTCTGTGCTGGTCATCGCCCATCATCTTTCGCCTCCTCCGCAGCATCCGGCTCAAAAAGGCTCGGCTGGGTCAGTTCGTCTCCGGTTGACTGCCCGGCGGGAAGACCAGAATCTGCATTACCAACCACCCTCTGCTGGACATCCGGGCAGGGTCGCAACAGGTCCGGTTCTCTGCCCAGCGATATCTCTGATGATTCCTCCAATTGAGGAAGCAGCTGTCTGGCCCGTCGTATGACTTCATCCGGCACCCCGGCCAGGCTGGCTACGTAGATGCCGTAGCTGCGGTCAGTCGGACCGGGCACCACCTCCCGTAAGAAAACGATATCTTCTCCCTCTCTCTTTACTGCCACCGAATAGTTGCTGACCCCACGGCAGGTATGGGCCAGTCTGGTCAATTCGTGGTAATGAGTGGCAAACAGGGTGCGGCAGCCCAGGCGAGGTGATTGCCTTATATATTCGCATGTAGCCCAGGCGATGCTTATACCGTCATAAGTGCTTGTCCCTCGACCAACTTCATCCAAAATTACCAGGCTCCGGTGGGTGGCATTATTCAGTATGTTGGCTACCTCCATCATCTCCATCATAAAGGTGCTCCGCCCGCGCGTCAGATCATCTGCTGCGCCAACCCGGGTAAATACCTGGTCGGCGACCCCAATGTGCGCCCGTCGGGCAGGAACATAGGAGCCCATCTGCGCCATTATAACTATCAGAGCTACCTGCCGCAGGTAGGTGGACTTCCCCGACATATTGGGTCCGGTAATGATCAGCAAAGCTTCCCGTTCACAATCGAGGTATGCATCGTTGGGCACGAAGGGCTCATCCAGATCCGAGGCTTCCAGCATGGGATGTCGGCCCTCGCTTATGTCAATCTCCAGACCATCATTCACCTCAGGTCGGCAGTATCCTCCGCGCGACGCCGCGTGGGCAAGGCTCAGCATCACATCTGCCCTGGCAAGCACCGCCGCGGTGTTCTGGATGCGGTCTACCTGCCGCCCTACCCACTCCCGCAGGGCAGCAAAAGCTTCATATTCCAGCTCGGCAAGACGCTCTTCTGCCCCCAGGATTGCCGCCTCCTTTTCCTTCAGCTCCGGGGTAATGTACCTTTCCGAGTTGACCAGCGTCTGCTTACGTTCGTAATTATCCGGCACGCGGTCCTTGTGGGCATTGGTCACCTCGATGTAGTAGCCAAAAACCTTGTTTTGCCCCACCTTCAAAGACGGTATGCCTGTCCGGTCGCGTTCCTGCTGCTGCAAATTGTCCATCCAATCTTTTCCTTCCTCAGCCGCCTGCCGCAGTTCATCGATTTCCTCGTCGTATCCGCGGCGGATCAACCCTCCCTCCCGCAGCGTCACCGGGGGCTCGTCCACCAGGGCTGCTTCGATCTCCTCGCAGACGTCCTCAAGAACATCTATCTCTCCGGCCAGCTCCGACCACAATTCCGCACCGGAATACGCCAGCGTCTGCAGTGCATCCTGCACCTGCGGAATCTTACTCAGTGAATTGCCCAGTGCGGCCAGGTCGCGGGCGTTAGCAGAGCCGTAAGTTATGCGCCCCGCCAGCCTCTCGAGGTCGGCGATGTTATCCAGTGCCTTTCTGAGCTCGTCCCGCAGGGATGGAGAATCGACCAGCAGCTGCACCGCATCCAGCCGCCTGTTGATCTGAGCAGGGTTCCGCAGCGGACGCTCTATATATCTTCTTAGCAGCCGTCCGCCCATGGGCGTCTCCGTTGAATCGAGTGTCTGCAGGAGGGTGCCCCCACTGCGCTCATGCGACAGAGAAGAGGTAAGCTCCAGAGTTCGACGGGCCACGGGATCGATGACCAAAAAATCCTCCACATGATAAGTCTGCAGCCTGGTCAGCTGCCGGAGGCCGTCCTTCTGCGTATCCCTCAGATAGCGAAGCAGCGCTCCGGCCGCCCGGACCGCCAGAGGCCTGCCGTCACAGCCAAAGCCTCCCAGGTCAGCCACTTCAAAATGGTCCTTCAGTAATCTACGGCATTCATCCTCTGCAAAGGCCCACTCATCCATCGGCCGCAGGTGAATATGGCCCAGGTTGTCCAGCTGCTGTGTGAATTCTTCACTGAGCCCGTCAGGCTGATGACAGCACTCCGCAGGAGAGTGCCTGGCCATCTCACCCAGGATCTTGCGGTCGGCATCATCCCCCTCCACCTGCACGCAGGAGAAATATCCGGTGGAGATGTCGGCCACAGCCATTCCCCATGATCCCCGTAGGCAGATAACCGCCGCGGCCAGATTATCCCGGCTGCTTCCAACTACACCTGCATCCAGGCGGGTACCAGGGGTGACCACCCGCACAACGTCGCGGTCAACCAGCCCGGTGGCCTCTGCGGCGTCCTCAACCTGTTCGCATATTGCTACTCGGTGGCCCTTTTCAACCAGCTTCTGCAAGTAGCCATCTGCGGCGTGCACGGGCACCCCAGCCATCGGGACCTCAACGTCATTGCCTCCGTCACGCGATGTCAGCGCAATATCCAAAACCGAGGAAGCCAGCCTGGCATCCTCAAAAAACATCTCATAAAAGTCTCCCAGTCGAAAAAAGATTACATCATCGGGATGCTGTTTCTTTATGCGCAGAAACTGCTTCATCATTGGGGTACTGACCTGCTCTTTGGCGTCTTGCAAATTCTCCCCTCCTTACTGCCTCACTTGACCTGCCGCGACGGCCTGTACTCAGTTGTCCGGGTATCAAGCGGCTTCGCTCGGACACTTCGCATGTTCACGCGGGTTGACCGAAAGGCTGCCGCTGGGAAACCCCACGGCACCCAGCCGCCTCAGTCCCGTCCTGCCGCAGCATCCAGCAGGGACTCTCTCATCTCATCGTATCCCGCCGTTACTGCCTGGGTATAGCATCCCTGTGCTGACACTCGCCCCGGCGGCAGCTCAAAAACTCCCCTTTCAAGCAGCATACGATTCAGACGACCAAAAATTACATGCCACACCTCCATCAGGCATGTATTCCACGGTAACCCCGCCTGCAGCGGAGAAAGCCTGTTCAGCTGTTCGTCCTCAAAGACGCCCTGTATCCAGTCGACTGCCACATCAACCACCAGCTGCACCGAGCTGACAATGGCGTCGACATCCTGCCGCAGCAAGACGACGGCGCAGGGCATCCCTCTGTCATCTATGTAACCGGTGCGGAGAAGGAATCTGCTCAGCTTTCCTGTCCGGGCGCGAGCGTCCTGCCGCAGCAGATCTTCCAGCAGGCGTCCCGCGGCGATCGCCGGCCGCTGAATGTTTTCTGCCAAAGATGCGTACTCGGTTTGAAGATTACGAAAATGCCGGTCATCTGACTGGGGCCAGCCCCCTGATTCGGGCAGCAGGTCAGGCAAAGCCAACCGAGCTCCTGCGTTTTCGCCGAAGGTGGTGAAAAGGTAGCAGCCGGCCTGGTAGTTGCGAGAAGAACAAAGACCATCATAGACCCGGTATTTGTCATCGTATAGATTAAGCAGGTACTCTGAACCATCCTCTAACGACTCACCCAGCGAAAGCATTCCGCGGGATTCGAACCCGTGAATGGCGCCCCAGTCCAGACCAAAACATCCGATCACAACCAAAGCAACGCGTTCGAGGCTGACAAAACGGGTACAGGCAAGCGACTTAAGCCGTGGCTGCAGCTTATTCCATTTGCTCAGAAGCCGTCTGGCCAGCTGAGGTACCAGCCTGTCTGCTGCCTCCGTCAGCAGCTGCGAATCTCTTTTTTTCCAAAGTGGCCACCGTAGGCCGAGGTATCCGGCTGAATCCACTGATAGCACCCCGCGGGCGACCAGCCTGTCGGCCACCGGGCCGAATTCGCCACGGGCATCTTCGTACTGCAGGTGGCCGTCGGGTGCCACGCGCGAAACAAGCTCCCCGGCTGCGGGAATATCAAGCAGGACCGTTGGATCATCTGCACCATCTGCCAGCCGGCCGACCAATCCACAACGCACACTCGCAAACCTCCCGTCTAAAACCCAGGACTCCCGAGGCAGTGAAGTCACCTGCGGGACGCATCTCCGCTGCTTTCCCCCGCTTGCGATAGATTCATCTGGTGTTAGCACGCGGGTCATCAGAATGTTTTTACCCGTTTTTGCAGGCACTTTGCGCAGCTGGCTTTACCTCACCGACGGCGGAACCGAACAGCTGAAAGGGTTGAACTTCGGTGATCTTCACCCGGACAAACCGACCAACCAACCTTTCGTCTTCCTCGAATAGCACCAGCTTGTTGGTGCGGGTCCTTCCTTTCAGAACACTACCGTTCCGCTTACTCGGTCCCTCCACCAGCACCGTCACCACCTGATCCTGCAGAACCCCGTTCCGCTCAAGAGATATCTCCTGCTGAAGCTCGTTTAGCCTCTGCAGTCTTTCCTGCTTCACATCCTGCGGCACCTGGTCGGAAAATTCAGCGGCAGCTGTCTGGGGTCTGGGGGAATACATAAAAGAAAAAGCTCCGTCGAAGCGCACCCGCCTGAACAGCTCATAAGTCTGCAGAAAATCCTCTTCCGTCTCCCCGGGGAATCCCACAATCACATCGGTGGTGATAGAGGCATCGGGGAACACCCGGCCGATGTACTGCACCAGGTCAAGGTACTCATCCCGTGAGTAACCGCGGTTCATCATCCGCAGTATCCGGTCACTACCGCTCTGCACCGGGAGGTGAAAATGCTCACCTACCTTGTCCAGCCCGGCGATAGTATCCACCAGCTGGTGGGAGAAATCACGGGGGTGTGAGGTTGTGTAATGTATCCATATCAGCCCATCGATCTCATCGAGGCTCCGGAGCAGCTGGCCAAAATCCATCGACTGATGCTCCTTTAGATCTTTGCCGTAGGAATTTACATTCTGTCCCAGAAGGGTGACCTGGCGGACACCCTCACTGACCAGCTTTTCGACCTCGCGGCGGATCTCACGCGGGGGCCTGCTGCGTTCACGTCCACGTACATGCGGCACCGTGCAGTAGGCACAGTAGTTGTCGCATCCGTAAATTATCGGCACCCAGGCCCTGACTCCTTCGGTGCGCAAGCGGGGAAGAGCGCTGGGGAGGGTGTCCTCTTCCGCCTGCGTCTCCCATACCGTCTCCTCTGAATTCTTCGCCTTCTGCAGCAGGTAAGGCAGTCGGTGCAGGTTACCTGTGCCGAAGGCCAGATCTACGTGAGATGCCCTCTGTCGAATCCTGTCGCGTGATCCTTCCTGCATGGGCAGGCAGCCGCAAACTCCGATCAGCATATCGGGTCTGCGGTCCTGGTACTGCTTCAGGCGTCCCAGCTCACCCAGAATCCGCCTCTCAGCTGATTCGCGTACGCAACAGGTATTGACCAGGACCACATCAGCCTCAGCCATTTTTTCTGTTTTGGCGTAGCCCATATCCTGCAGGATGCCAGCGAGCACTTCAGAATCATGCTCATTCATCTGACATCCATAAGTCTTGATAAGATACTTTCCTTTCGAGTTGGTGAATTGATCCTCTTGCACCTGAACACCTCGCAGGGTTTCGGATTCTGCACCGCACAGCAGAGCTGACTCGTGGATACATCAAGTTCAATTGTACCCAAACACCCGCGCCAGTGCCAGCGCGGCGGCCTGAACCCACTGAGAGCCCAGTACCAGCAAGACGCCGGGAGCTGACTCCGCTGCCCACCCTGCCAGCCACAGGTGTTACTGCCGCGAGATCGACGATCCGGCTGCACCGGGCAGCAGGAGTCCGGAGCACTTGCGGCCAAGAACTACTCGGCCGTGCACCTGTCGGTACAGCGGAGGGACAACGGAAAACTGGTTACTGCACGAACCTATCAGAGAAATACTCAAAAGCTGCAGATTCGCAGACCATAGGCAGGTAACCCGTATGATTGGATCCCTTGTGGTAAGTGTCGTGGATCAAACCTCTGCAGGCCAGCTCCTTGTTTGTGAGACCGAAAATATGATGCCAGACCTGGATGAACACCTCATCGAAGGCAACCCCGTTCTGCAGCGGGCGAACCGGTTGCAGCTTTTGCCTCATCGACTGCAGATTCTCATCACACCAGTCGGTGAACACGGGAACACAAAGGTCAAATACTCCGTCCAGCAGCGGTATATCCCGGTGCCCCCAATAGGGAACTGCCCCGGTGACTGAGTCCCGGTCAACTTCAAGATACCCCATGCACGAAAGCATATCCACCATCTTTTCACACCTGCGCGGCGAGATGCCGGTGGCCTTCTGCACCTGATCGGTGGACACGGGACCGTCAGCTGCCTGCGCCAGAATGCACCCGATCTCCTCGGCGAGACTGAGTCTCTGGTCAAACAGCAGCGATGTGTAGATGCCGCCTCCCGGAAAATCCGCCTCCGGTTGACGGTACAAAATGTCGGGTAGTGTAGTCCTTGTTGTATCATGGTGATGGTCGCCAAAGGTCTGAAAGATAAAATCACCCGCCTTCAGACTGTGGCACCCCCAATACACTGCCTTGAGGCAGACCGACCCAAACTCTTCTGCCCACAGGGTGTAGTGGTTCCCCCCGGGCTGTTCTTTCTGAAAAGCCATCTGGTTTCGCTCAGCAGCTATGTGAAGCGCAGCCAGGTCGAGAAAGTAGCAGCCGACTGCCGCATAAGCCAGCTGCGAGGGCGGTACGGTGGGATTTCTGTATTGACCGAAGAGATCGAACAGCTCTGACCTTCTCTGCATTAGGCCTTCGGCGAGTTCAGAGGCCTGTTCAGCCGCCACTTTACCGACAATCTGTTGATCCTCTTCATCAAACAGGGTGAAGTTTACCCATATGCGACCCTCTTTTTCCCGGAGGGCGCCGAGGTGTAACAGCTGCTCAATGTGCTTCTGCACAGACGAATATTCATCGAAGACCTCACTTTTCGACCTGGGGTTCCGATTCAGCTGCAGCAGGACACCCTGCACTTTTTCATCTCTCAACGCAGGCAAAGGATTCTCATGGGGCGGTGTATCCGGCGCGAGTGTTCCACAAATCCCTACTTGTAGTTCGGGCAACGTCTCTCCTCCTCTAGCAAAGATGCCCCTGCGTAAAAGATGATGCACTGAAACGAAGAGGCACCACCCTTTAACATGAAGGCTGAGCCTAAACAAGCATCAAGGTGATATTAACATATAGTAGCCCCTGCAGCCAACTACACAAACCCAAGCAGCATTGATCTTTTCACCACCCCGGGCAGACCGCAGGGTTGCACTGACCTCAGATACAGGACAACGGACCTCCGGTAAAGAAAGGATATGCTGTGCGGTGCAGGTGATTACGACCTGCAGGTCTGCACACAACTGGAGGTGTTAGCCGTGAGCAAAAGAACCTGTGGCTCCAAAGCCCTGCTGTTCCCCCTGCCGACGGTCATCGTAGGTACGCAGGTAAAAAATACGGTCAACTATATGACGGTCGGATACTGTGGAATGGTCGGGGGGCCCCCTTCGACAATTGCCATCGGCATAGGCAGTCAGAGCGCGACTTACGAACGAATCCGGTCCTGCAGAGGATTCAGCGTAAACGTTCCGTCCAGCAGACAGGTAGCAAAGACAGATTACGTGGGAATTGTGTCCGCCAGCGATAAAGACAAGTCCGGTGTTTTCACCACTTTCTACGGCGACATGGATGACGTCCCCCTGATAAAGGAGTGCCCGGTGGGAATGGAATGCCGCCTGACTCAGATTCACGAGCTTGGCGATATGCTGACCTGCTACGGTGAGATCGTCCAAACCCACGTGGATGAATCCTGTTTTGAAGAAGGCAGAATCGCCATATCCCGGGTGGACCCCATTCTACTCAGTCCAACCGAGTCAGAATACCTCAGAGTGGGACCGTCGATCGCAAAAGCTTACGAAGTGGGCAAGCGACTCATTGATGACTGAAGGCTGCAGCCAAGCTGACTTATCCCCAGCCAGCAGCCAGTAGTGTTTGCGTTATCCACAGAAGCGGCCGCATCACTGGACTGTTGCTATGCTGAACACCACACAGTTTTCGTGGTCGGGGCAGCCGACCTCCACCGGCCAGGGCGTCTCTGCCCCGAACCGCAGCATGTGAATCCAGGGCAGAAGAGAACAGAACCCGGAAAAACAGATTCCCCCGACTGTTTCATCTTCCAAAAACCACTGCTGTCCCACCTCGTGGCCGGCACTGCAGTCTCCCCGCACTTCGATTACCTTTATGCGAACCGCCATGCTTTACCTCCTCTCTGAACCAGACTGCCTCCTCAGCCCTGGCAAACGGGCACACACAGTGCGGGTACCCGCATCATGTATTTCGTGCGCTCCCGGCTGAC
>PUMD01000089.1 GCA_003551215.1 Clostridia bacterium
AGTACACCGGTGCTCATCCCAGTACGTCATCTGGTCTATCGTCTTTGTCAATCCTATCTGCCGGCACACCTCCATTATCACCGGCGCTGGACCTTCAGAAAATATCTCAACGGGCATGGCTATTCCCTCCATCCCCATCATAAAACAGGACGGAGAAAAAAGCTAGTCAATTATTACCAATCGGTAATTGATCTGGGCTATTTGGGCGAATCGCTAAAAATCGGATATATATATTCTGCGTTGGAGCCGCTTGAGCCGGCTGATGGTGGATATGACCAGCAGCGTGCTGCCCAGAGGAAGCTACCGGGCGGCTGAACCCCAACCCAATACCAACTGCATTCATGTGCAGTTGAGTATCAGCTCCGCATGGTACATTGCGGCAGAATTACCGCTCAGAAGATGCTCCCTTCAGCCGATACACCAGGTGATCCAGAACTGTCAGCTGTGGCGTGGAGGTAGACGCTGCAGCAGCACTGTCAGCTGAACGGCAGTTTACGGGAGACGCCTGCGCTTGTGAGTGTCTCTCAGGTGCCCGCACACAGCTGCCGGTTAGCTGGCCACCCTGTCGCATTGTCGGGAACGTGATGGCTGTTGCTCAGCATATGTTTCAAGATCCTCATCAGCGAACGCTTTCCACAGCACAAAGGCGCTGATGATGTACACGATTGAAGCCATCAAAAACGGAGATGATGGATGCAATGCCTCCATGAGCAAAGCCCCAATAAGAGTAGAAATAGCCCGAAATAGATTGTTTGCTGTTGTGACAACACTGTAGGCTGACACCCTCCGTTCTTCAGAAAACACTTCCATGGTAAAAGCTCTTCTTATGGGCCCTGCCATATTCATAAAGCTTCTGCGTATAGGCATAATGATGCCGGCTATGGTCAGGCTGCTGGTCAAACCCAGGGCAGTAACGAACGGAGCACAGGCTGCCTGCAACGAGCAGATTGTCTTCATCTTTCCAATCTTGCCTGCCAAAACCGGAGCAAATAGAACGGCCACTGCGCCCACCAGTCGTCTGCCAGAGAAAATCATTCCAATCTGGCTGCTGGTTGCGCCAAGATACTCATCCAGGTAGGCGTTTAGTATGGGGATATAGAGGCCTACGCCGAAACCCAGAAAGCTTTCCGCGACCAAAATGGGACGCAGGGCTTTTTCCTGCAGCGCCTCTTTTATATTCTCCAGAGGGGATTGTGGTGCAGCTTTGGCTGCCGCGTCCGTCCTCTTGTTCACCAGCAGAAGGATCGCTGCGCCAGCAATCATCACAAATAGCGAGAGAAACAGCGTCCACCGATAGGCCGAAGGAGCTCCCACCTGCAGGCCCAGCTGGACAGCTATTATAACCGGTATAAAGCCACCGAGCCCGCTGCCGATCATACCGATCACATTGTAGACTACAGAACGAATGCTGAACAGATGATTCCGCTGCTCTTTAGTGGAGCGCTGTGTGAGGAATGCGGGGCGATTGACCAATCGAAACGCCACCCCAAAGCCCTCCAGACCGGCCGCCAACAGCAAAACAGTAGGGCCCAGTCCCGTAATCTGGATTGCTGCTGCTGCAGTAATTACAAGGTCACCAGCTATCAGTGCATTCCTGAGTCCGACTTTATTCCCCAGAACTCCTGACGGGATAGAGCCGACGCACCTGGAAAAAATTCTAATGGAGTTGAACACTCCTATGAATGCCATACTGTATCCCATCGACAGCAGATACAGGTTGAATAACGTGCGGAATACTGTGCGTCCAAATCTGTAGGCGGCCTCGCTATAAAGAAAACGGCGTGCATCGACCTCGAACGATCGCAGTCGATCGAGGTATTCCCGCACACCTGTCAGCAGATTGGTCTTCACAAGAACCCCTCTCCCGGTTCTCGAAACTCAATGACCTGTCTTTGGGTGCCTCTTTTGATTAGGAATAATAGCGAAGATGCAGACTGATGACAAGGTCATAGCGGAAACACCAACCGCTGGTTGATTACAATTGCATTACACAACCGCCCGGATAAGGCTTCCTCTTCGGCGCAGACCTCCCCCCTGCTCAGCGTATTTTACCGCGGCCAGCCACCGGCCATGCGACCTCCACCCGGCCGTTTCTGACCCCGTACAGTCTGTCGTGCAGCGCCACAGTTGTATCGCCGTAGCCAACTACCCAGATTATCCTGTCCCCCACTTCAATGCTGCAGTTGGGTTCCTCGGTATTGATTACGCCATGCTCGGCGGAAAACCGCAGCGACGATATCCCACTGATATTACGGGGACATGGCTGGGCCGTATCGGTGCTCATGGTTTTCTTTCCCGCGTCAGTTACTATGCGCCGCGAGTCTGGACGGCTGGTAACGGTACTGACCACCGTGAGGGCAAAATCGTAATCAAGGCCTAGACCTGCGTAGTACATGTCGTTGAAAATGATTCCTCCGGCCTGTATTTCGGTAATTCCGGGGCATCTGGAACTGAAGTCGTGGGTACCCGTCCCGCCGCAGCTGATAACTCCAACTTTGAGTCCAAGTTCCCGGCACTTCTGTGCCGTGTTCACCAGCGACTCGACTGCCTCGCGGCACACTCCACTTCTTTTTTCGGGATCCTTATGACGGCGGGCGTGTCCCTCCCAGCCCATAACTCCCCTGAATTCTAGCCCCGGGAGGTCGGCGACCTGCCGTGAGAACTTGACCGCCTCATCTCCAGCAGGAACTCCACAGCGCTGCATGCCAATGTCGACTTCCACCACTACCGGGACAGCCAGATTATTGTTCCGACCGGCCTCTGCCAGCTGCTCTGCGTTTACCATGCTGTCAACCGTAGCGATGATTTCTCCCCGCCTACACAGATTGGCCAGGCGTATGGCTTTGTACCTGCCCACCAGCTGGTTGGCTATGAGGATGTTATCTATCCCCGCTGCTGCCATTACCTCCGCCTCCCCCAGCTTTGCGCAGGTGATACCAATTGCACCCGCCTCCAGCTCCATATGAGCTATAGCCGGAACCTTCTGTCCCTTGGTGTGCGGCCGCCAGCTGACTCCCAGCCGGGAGAAAAACTCGGAAGCCTTGTGTATGTTGCGCTGCAGGATATCCAGTTCTACCGCCAGCACTGGAGTATCCACTTCTTCGATCTTCGATCCCACAAAGTAATCTGTCATCGAATTACTCTCCATTCCTTAGGGAGGTCAGGCTTTTCAACTCAACTGTAATGTTTGGGTTGCGTCAGAGCCTTTCTGCAGTGTTATTCTATATTCTGCCCCGGACTCCTTGTTGCTGGGTGATTTCCCCAAACGGGGCTGCAGGAAAACCACCACCACTTGCGCAGTGGTTGTGAACCGGCGATAACCTGATTATGATGGTAGTGATACTGCTTGACCGGTTGCACAAAATACATACCGGACAAGGAGGCTTATGTTTGGCATATGCGGTACCCCATCTGCACTGCAGTTAGCGCAGCATTCATAATATTCATGGTGGTTGCCGCCGGGTGTGCCTCCCAGCCTGCTGGGGATGCCTGCGGTGACCAGGTGGAGCCATGGCGAGAGGTTCCGGTGTGCCCCTCAGAGGCGCCGCGGATGCGCACTGCTGCTCCAAAGGTGCAGCAGCCCGAGGATGTTTGCGGCAGCAAACTCTCGCTGCTGAAGGAGGAGATTTCGAAGATCATAAAGCAGGCGGAAGGGGATTATGGAGTTTATCTGGAGCTGCTCGACGAATACAATGGTTCGGTTGGTATAGACCATGATCGCGCCTTTTTCGCCGCCTCGTGCTACAAAATTCCCCTTGTACTCCTTATCTATGAATCTGCACTGACGGACGACATCGATCTTACACAGAAGCTGACCTATACCGAAGAACACTACGCCCCGGGAGCGGGTATTCTGAAAGAGGAGGAACCAGGCTCCAGTTATCCGGTAGAGGAACTCGCTTCGCTGGCAATCATCGACAGCGACAATATTGCAGCGCGTATGCTGCTTGAGCTGGTAGGTAGAGATAATCTGCAGCAGTATCAGGAGCGCTTGGGTGCAGAGAATGTCTCTGTGTACGACAATGTGGCCGCCCCACGTGATCTCGGGGCGGTGTTGCGGAGGCTCACCGTGCTCAACCGCCAGCATCCCGAGCACTACTCTGTGATACTGGACTGGATGAAGGAGGCCTATCCCCGTGACAGGATACCTGCGGGAATACCGGATGATGCTGACGCGGCCAGCAAGACAGGTACCTGGCCGGGGACCGAGACCTATAACGATGCGGCGATTGTTTACGTTGAAGGTGAGGCTGCTTTCTTGCTGGTTATCATGTCAGAAGACGTTCCCTCGTATGTGGAGGGCATGACCACTCTTGCCGAGATTGCCCAAGTGAGCTACTCGCGGCTGCACGAGATCCTGGCAGATTGATACCGCAGCAAACCCGCTGCATTGCTCCAGGATTTCCTGCTGGACGGACGGCACCGCCCCCTGTGAGAAACTCAGGTGGCGGTGCCGTTTGAAGGCTTCTCACTCGTCAACCGGCAGCCCGTTTTCATCCCAACCATGCAGGCTGTAGTACTCCGAAAGCATTGTCCGAAGCTCATCTTTGTCAGCTGTCCAGTCATCATCAGGGCCGATCGCTTCCTCAAACAGGCGAGCAGGCAGGGTGTCTTCTTCTGGGGTCCAGCCCTCTCGTATATTGAACCGTTTTATCTGCGTGGTCACTTCGCTGGCCAGTTCCTTGAGCTCCTCGACCGACTTGGACATGCCCGTGGCGGCTTCCACTATGGTTTTCATGCCCTCCCAGCCGATGAATTTCTGGTAAAACCGGCATATGATCAGACAGTCCTCCAGGGTGTTGCGGTTTTCGAAGTTGACGAACTCGTCGGTCTTCTGTTTCAGATCCTCAGAGGCGTCACCGCTTATCTCAGCCATGTAGAAGCTTGAACGGAGGTGGCAGGCTCCCCGGCTGGATACAGCGTAACCCAGACGCATGCCAGGCAGGGACCGCGGGTCATAGCCGGCGGGTTCAAGTCCCTTGACGTGAACGGCCAGATCCTGCAGTCCCAGTTTTTCTGCCGCTTCCTTTACTCCGCCTGCGAGCAGATCACCGACTCCCTCTCGCCGGGCGATCTGTTCGAACAATGCGGCTATTGCATCAACGTCGCCGTACTCAGGCGGGTTGGCGAGTTTGCCCCGCCGACCGGCCTCTATGGCAAAGGCGGCCACGTTACCTCCTGTGATTGTGTCCAGCCCCAGACGGTCACAAAGGTCGTTGAGGTAGGCAACCTCGTCGATCTTGTCCACGCAGCAGAGCCCGCCGAGAGCATAGATGGTCTCGTATTCGGGTCCCTCCAGCTCAAGCCCCTTGTGGCGGCCGGTAATCACCTTGCTCTTTTTGCCGCAGGCCATAAAGCAGCGGTGGCAGGCGTTCGGTCGCACCTGCATCCGCTGGTGCATTGCATCCGAGCTTATGCCTTCCCAGTCGGCGTAGGTCCCCTCAGACCAGTATCTGGTGGGGAAAGCGGAAGCGCTGTTAGTCACTGCCACCATGTATGGAGTGCCCAGCTTTTGCATTATCTGAGTTCTCTCTGTATCCCCGTACTGCTCAAGCAGTTCCCTGGCGTAATCTTCGAGCATACTCTCATCCGCCAGTGGTGTGGAGGTATTTCCACTGAAGACAATTCCCTTCAGTTGCTTCGAGCCCATGACCGCACCCATGCCGGTTCTGCCGGCAGAGCGCCAGTAGTTGTTTTTGATGCAGGCGAATCTGACTTCGTTTTCACCGGCGGGGCCGATTACCAGAGCCTGGGCTCCTTCTTTCTCTGACTCCTGAACCAGTGCCTCCTCAGTCTGGTAGGTTTCCTGTCCCCACAGATGCGAAGCATCTGAGATTTCCACTCCCTCATCAGAGATGTGCACATAGACTGGTTCGTCGGCGGCCCCTTCAAACATGAATGCATCATAACCGGTGCGCTTCATGACCGGGGCAACCCTGCCTCCCGAATAGGATTCTCCAAGGTACCCGGTGAGAGGCGACTTGGCATACACTCCAAAGCGGCTGGCAGCAGGAACTACGGTGTCGGCCGCAGGGCCGGTAGCAAAAACCAGCTTGTTCTCCGGCGACAGAGGAGACACTCCTGGTTTCAGGTGCTTGAGAAGCAGATGACTGGCCAGCCCCCGTCCGCCAAGATATCGCTTCAATACATCAGAGCTGATCTGCTCGGTGCTTACCCTTCGCTCAGACAGGTCAACCCGCAGAATTCTTCCGTGAAATCCGTAAATCAACTGGATCCCCCCTTATCGCAGTGGTTATCGGTTGAATTTTTCCGTCATAACGGCTGTGTGGCAGCGCAAGGCTGGGCGCCATCCAGCTGTTGTATTATTTCTTTCTCCGGGTGGATGCCGTGTTCCTGTTCGCCAGTACCCCGGCAGCCCGCAGATACCCTCTCAATACCACCGGCTGGCCGACGGATGGTTCACTCCTTTGGTTGTTTCATCCAGCGTGAGTATCCGTCCATGGTGTATACGGCTGCCAGAGGATTGTGCCCCATGACCCTGTCTTTTGCAGCAAAAACAGTAACCGGGGCCTCAGAATACTGGAAAAACAGCGAATCATGCCCAACACACAGTCCCAGTACTATGTTCAGATCGCAGTCGGCTTCATCGAGGACCTGGGCCTGTGCTATGGGGCTGCACATGTTTTCCGGTTGGTGCTGCCTGACTTTTTCATCACCGGTTATCCCGATTTTCTCCTTTGGAGTTGCACCTACCTTGCAGACGACGGAAGCCACATCAAACCCCCTATCCTGCAGTGCAGAGGCAAGCGTGTAGGCTTCGCGGGTGAGCCCTGCACAGTAGGCTACTCCCAGCCTCTCATAATTCATCTTGCGGGCGAACTCACAAATTTCAACGAACCGTGGTTTCACGGGATGCCCGCCGGTCTCACGGTCTGAGTAGCATTCCGCTTCCTGAATAGAGGCCTGCCGGGCGAATTCCTTTACCTCGGGCCGTTCATATTGCTCGGTTGCCGTTTCTATGGTTTCGGGTGCGTTTCTGGTTGGGCAAAAGGCGGGACCGCTTCCCGCTGCTGTACCGCATGCCCTTTTATCACGGTCGACGCGACATTCAGCACATCGGGGATAATTTGTCATCAGACCGACCTCCTTGGGGTTCTGCCGGTGCATTTGCCTGTCATGCCCGGCCGATAGTAAAAATTACGATACGGCCGGCAAAAGTCCTTCCTACCCGACCGGCGGGCG
>PUMD01000002.1 GCA_003551215.1 Clostridia bacterium
TCATGCGGCTTATGGGGGTGAAACCGGAAGTCTACCTGCGTGGACCGCCTGATTGACCATTACCTCAAAATGGATATCGGGTAATTGATTCTTGGATTAGACCGCACGTGCTGAAAACGGGATGCCAGTACTTCAGCCCAGATCTAACTTTGTCATAATTTGCCTCTGGACCCTGACTCAGTCGGGCTGGGGGCACCTGCGAGTGTAATCAGTGTAGTCGGGGGCAAACCAGCTGACCCCCACATACCCCCTTTCGCCTTCACCAGCGTGACGTACCAACAGCTCATCCGGCAGAGGCTGTCCATCGACAAGAATGCGAATCTGCTCATACTGAGGCACCTCGAAGGTGATGCCGCGAATCTGTTCATTTTCGGGAAGAAAGTAACCGAACACGGGATCGTCTACTCCCTCTATATTGATGTCAACTGTACCGTCTTCGTTTTTTGCTGCAGTATAATCGAGATACAGGTGGGTGCGGTGGTACTGCAGAAGCCTTGAGGTGCTGGCAACCAGGATCTTACCCTCGTCCTGATACTGTTTCAATCTGCGCAGCGCATCGATGGCAGAACGCGGTAGGCCCTGCGGTCCCAGACCGTTGCCCAGATGCGTTGCCATAATGCTGTACAAGTTGTTATTCACGATTTGCTGCAAGTTTTCGTCACTCAGTTGACGGTGCAGGCGGTGGACACTCCACAACCATTTCTTCTCACCATCGACCATCTCGTGGGTATATCGGTCAAACCCCCATACACGCCCTCCATCTCTAAGATCGACAGGGAAAAGGAGCCTTCGTGCCCCGACCTCATCGCTGCCCTTGGAGTTCCAGATGAACTGAATCCCGGCATCTAAGGCAAGGTCAGTATGATACGCAGGCGAGTCCGGAACATCCCCCTGCTGATAATCGGCAAATCCAGTCCCGAGGCCAAAATTCTGTATGTTTGCCCTGTTTCCGTGGTTAGTCCAAACACTGATCTGCAGATCCAGCTTATCCAACTCTTTTGCTGCATGTTTTGCGTGATCACGAACAAACACCGTATCATCTGTATCAGCACGCGAGAAATCGCCCCAGCTGTGCAGCGTATCTATCCATCCTGCGCGAATATAGCATATGATTTCGTCGGCCTTGTATTCTTCATCAGCCTGGTCTCCGCCAAAATAGCTGAGCTGGTCCTCAAGGGTGGCCTCTTCTTCTGCATCGATGAAACCTTCCTGATCATTGGCGTTGAAAAACCAAAAAGAGTTGGCAATGTCCAGCCCCAGTCCCTCACCCATACTGGTTTTCTCCTGCGTGTTCAAAAATCTGTGAACCATCCTGAATTCATCAGGCGCAGTACCATCAATATCACTGGATATGGCCACCATGGCCGAGTAAGGAACAGGAAACTTGCGTAAAGTGACCTGATCAGTGACGTTCAGGTGGTCTTCTAACTCATCATCCACCGCATGGTCACACGAAGCACTGAGTCCAGCCAGCAGCAGCACTGCCGTCAAGAGCACCACCCCACCAGCGGGAATAATCTTTTGTCTGCGGTCCCCCATCTTCCAGCCTCCATCTTCCCAGCTCGCAGCTGCGCGGTAATACACAGATACGGCGGTCGAAGAATACCGGTTGTCGATTATCACTATTCGTCATCAGATTTTCCGCCCCTGCCTGTCGAAAGGGGCAGCAGGAATGCCGCGAAACCCGACAGAGCAAAGGCCCCCAATGCAAACAGCATTGAATGGTTGTAAGAGCCTGTCAAATCAAAGAGGTACCCGCCCATAAAGGAACCCAGGGCAGGCCCGATCCCCATAACAATCAAGGTGGCCAGGCCCCAGATCTGTCCCAACCCGGATCTGCCGTAGACCGACCCCACGTAACCCACAACTCCACCCGGTTCAATCGACCAGTAGATGGCAAACAGTACGCAGGCAGCTATGGAAAACGCAGGCGTCCCTCCCATTGCCATTAGTACGAGACAGGCAACAACCCCGGCCATCGGGGCAAGAATCAGCATAAGGCGCCTGCCCACCGTCTCCCTTGCCCAGAGGGAAACCACCCGGTCGGCGACTACCCCCATAAGCGGCATCATCAGCACTCCGGCAACACCGATGGCCACATAGAAGTTGGTGGCTGCTGGCAGGCTGAAGCCGTGCTCGACTACCCAAAACTGCGTAACCTGAGTCCAGATCAGAAACTCGGCAGTCACCGCCAGCAAAAATGCAGCTATACCACCCCAGATGGCAAAGGTCCTGTATGCACTGCTGACGGTCCATTCTGAGTCTGTGCCACTGGCATCTACTGCTTCGCTGCCATGAGGCCTGCAGTCGTAACGCTGCGGGTCGCCTTTGGCCAAAAATGTGGCCGCTGCCAGTGCCACAAAAATCACACCGGCAAGTCCTCGCATCGCAATCCGCCAGTCCAGTGTCCTCAGGACGTCGCTTACCCACAGACTCAAAAGCACCTGAGCCATGGGAGCTCCCATGAACGCCAAACCCCACCTGGTGGCGTACTGATCCCCCACATACCACCGTCTGACCGATACCTGGGCAGTAACCCACAGCATACCGGTTCCAATCCCGGCAAAAACCGCGTAGGTCACAAGATATTGAGCGTAGCCTGTCACCAGGCTGGTTAACAGGAATCCAAGGGCACCAAAAACCGCACCAATCGCGTAACATGGGCGGGTTCCCCAGCGGTCTATAATGAAGCCGCTGAGAAACGCCGTCACAGCATATACCACCATCATGAGTGAATAACCCAGCGAGGTCTGAGCAGCTGTCCACCCCATATCCTGCTGCAGGGGACCGAGGAAAACTGCAAACGTGGCCCTGTAGCCAAACAGGCAAAAAACAGCCAGCCAGGCAGCAGCTACCGTCTGCAATCCCAGCAGGTTCGTCCTTCTTCGGTTCATAAATCAACCCCGCATCTCCGTTGTCTTCCAATGAGAGTCTGCAGCGCTTCTGTTCTTTGCTGCCCCACAAAGACTGGCATATGCCTGACCCCCCCGCTTCTGCCAGGTACCAGCCGGTGCTAGCGCGCTTTTAGCCTCGATCAGCTGCCATCATCGTCGATAACCTGCAGGACGGCCTCGCCCTTGTCGGTGGAGAGGATTCTCAGTACGGGATCCCCTTCTGAATCCATCACCTTTATTCTCCCACCTTGCCGGGAAAAATGCAGACCGAGGGCTTCATTTTCGCCATAACTCATGGTTAAATCCCCGCCATCGGGTGATACATTCTGGACCACTTTATTGTCCAGTCCCATACGCAGGATTGTCGATTCCCCCGAAAGGTACAATCCAACCCGTCGTTCATCGATAAAAAGCGAAGCTTCCTCCTCCGCACCCGCTAAAGTTATGCCCGGCTTGACCTTCTTCATGGAAAGCGACAGACGGTTCTGTCCTTCCGGACAGTTCAACCAGATCCACGGGCCGAGCGTGTCACTGAGTTCGCAGAGTATGCCCGTGACCTCGTCAGAATCGAAAAAGGCAAAACTCACCCCGTCAGTGGACGCTTCCATCCGCGCACGGACCAGACCGTCGGGCCCGATTAGTTCAAATGACTGTCCCCGGACCGTTTCTGCCGGAAGCCACACATACCACACAAACAGGACCAGGAATGCGACTACTGTGCAGCACAAACCTATTTTGAGGTACCGCAGCTGCCGATGCAGTGAGTTCAGCCGGTCGACCAGCCTTTCTGTGCGCTCGCCCTCTTCCATAGTGATCCCCCCTCGCAACCCATTGCTCATCCATCGTCAGCCCGGCATGCTCCGAGCCTATTTGAGTCCTGCACAGCAGAGTAAGAAATCTCGCCTCTTCGGCCTCCCATGGTCGATGCCTCTACCTCATTTTACCACTCCGTGGCTGAATCACTAAAACCCAAACTCCAGATCCGATGTCCATCTGCATATTTTCAAAGTCGCCCTCTGTGGGCCAGTTACCACACAAAAAGCAAAACCAACACCAAGTAGACGATCAGACAGAAGAATACAGCCCCGCTTACCATATCCTTGATCCTTTTCACTTCCGGGTGGTATTCAGGTATGGTTAAATCCAGCAAGTCCTCCACCGCTGTATTGCAGATCTCCAGGCCCACGACAACACATAGCCACAAAAACAGGACTGCAGATTGGCCCCGTGAGAAGAAGCCGGCGATCCCCAGCACGCCATTCAGAAGGCCAAGCAGCAGAAGATACCGGATGTTGGGCTCGCCTTTCAGCATATAGATCCAGCCGTCGACAGAGTTTTTCGCCGCTTTAAGCAGCCTCTTGATTTCACTCAGCACAGCCGCACTCCTCCCGCAATTGTTCCGCCCATCCCCCGATCTTCCGTATCAACCAGAGGCGATCTCAGTATCTTGCGGATCTGACAGTAGTCTGTCTGCGGGCACAGTTGGGCCCTTTTCTCAGTTTCAAGACCCGCATTGTCTTTGTATCAACCCCTGCAAGGCCTCATCTACTCGTCGGAAGACCGGACCCGGTTTGCCATCGCCCACTGGCTGCCCATCGATGTCTACCACAGGTGCGACTTCCAATACGGTGGCCCCGAGAAACACTTCATCTGCGCTGCAGAAAGTGTGTTCGGGGAGCGCCTCTTCCCTCAGGGGCCACCCGTTTACCTCGGCAAGCTGCAGAATGTTGCTGCGGGTGATTCCCGGGAGTATGTTCGCCAGGGGATGCGTGTACAAGACTCCATCAATTACACAGAAGGCAGAAGCGGTGGCAGCCTCGGTAACGAACCCCTGCCGGACTAATAGGGCGCTATCGGCTCCCCTTTTTCGGGCCCTTGTCTTGGCAAGGCAGTTTGCAAGGATATTCACCGTTTTGAGGTGACAAAGACCACCCCGTATGTCGGAATGAGTAATAGCCGTTCGCGTCCTTGTCTGCTTTTCCTTATCGCGCAGGCGCCAGCTGATCTCTTTTGCTTTCATGAATACCGTAGGCTGACAGCAAGCGGGGAATGGATGCGAACGGGGAACGGGTCCCCTGGTCACCTGAAGGTAAATTGAGGCTTCGGTGAGTTGGTTTTTCTCAAGCAGTCGGTGGATGTTTTCAATCAGTTCATCAGCCCGAACCGGGACGGGAATCTCCAGCTCAGCTGCCCCTGAATATAACCTGGCCATATGTTTATCTACACAGAAGGGGGTCCCGTTGTAAACTCTTATGACCTCGTAGAGTCCATCACCAAAATTGAATCCGCGGTCCTCGCATGTCACAACGGCTTCTTTGTCTTCAACCAGTTTACCATTGAGATAGACGACAGCCATCTGATGCCTCCTTTAGCAATCCGACTGCTCGCAGCACTGGCGGGCAACCGCCGCAAAACAGCAGTAAAAAATGGCGCCGGACTGCAGCCCTTTTACGCTGTTGGCCGTTTATGTCTGCTTTCTCAGTTCTGCGACTCGATTGTGGTTCCTGCCGCAGAACAAGAAACCAAAAAAACCAATAAAAAAGATCAGTTGCCTGCTGTGGCTATAGCTGCGGTGACCCATAACCCAGAGGAAACCCAGCAGCTCAAGGGCCAAGGCGACGGAGGTCTTATTTTTGGTTTCCACCGTCCACCTAATGCGGACATTTGCCGTTGAATCGGTCCTGTCCCGTGCAGCAAATCTGGCTGACCTTCTCGGATACCTGCTCTGCCGCCTTTTGAGCGCCCGGCTGACCCTACTGCATGACGAAAGTTCAGTCAGCCTCTGCCCAGCTCCGCAGTGAGACGGTCTACCCGGATGCTCGATGTTTCCCACCGTCCCCTGGTAGGCAACTCTTTGTGCTCAAGAGCAACAAGTATGATACGGTCCATAATGCTGGCTGCACTCAGGATCTAGATGTTAAGCTCTGCATACCTCAGAGGGAGACAGCCTTTCCATTTTAGCAAAGCTGGCTGATAAGGGCTTAATTTTCCAGATAGACCCTGGCAGCAAAGCATCAAGTCGCCATCCGATGATGCTCATTTGCTGATGAAACTCTCAGGTCAGCATTGCTTCCTAACATGCTTTCTAAGCTCTGCAAAACGTACTAAGATCAGAATGATACCGAGGAGAGAGGAGAGCCGTCCAATGGATGAGTTTTCGAGGACAATGACCTTCCCTGATGTCACGAGCAACCCCAGCCCAAAACAGCTGCGCAAGTTGTGTCTCCGATGCGACCATCAGAAGACCGTATACGGCAGCATCAACTTCATATCACAGGTGCGAAGCCGCAGCGCCGAAGATACATATGTTGTGCAGGACGGGGTTTCTCTGGGGCTGGCACAGCAGAGTATATCACTGGATGAAGCTGCCCGCCTGACTGGGCAAGTTCACGAATACCTCAAGCAGCAAGAGCTTATCAGGGTGGACCGCGTAGTAGGTAAGAACTCCCCCATAAAGTCCCACTGTCGTCTGTATGTTTCCGCTGACTATCCCCGATTGCCCTATATGTGGATGAAATCCCTTTTCGAACCTGGTGACCCTAATGGCATCCCGGATTTTGTTAGTATATACGTCCCCGAATGGCCCGAAAGAAAGATATTTGTGCATCCGGAAGCCGGCGTAACTTACATACTGGGCACAGACTACTTCGGGGAAGCCAAGAAATCATTTCTCCGCATGTTGATGTACAGCCAGAAAAAACAGGGCCGGCTGGGGTTTCACGCCGGCAGCAAAATCATGCGAGTTCGTCGCAAAGACTGCGGCGAAACCTCTGATGAGGGGTTTGTGTTGTTTGGTTTGAGCGGGACCGGGAAAACCACCCTGACCACACACGACCACTTTCTGAACGGTAAGGAACGGGTGGTGATTCGCCAGGATGACGTTGTCGTCATGGACAAAAGCGGAGCGTGTTACGGCTCAGAGGATGGGTTCTTCATAAAAACCCAGGGGCTGTGCGATGAGCAGCCATTGATCTACGAAGCGGCTCAAAGTGAGGAGGCCGTCTTTGAGAACGTAGTTGTCCAGCCCTCTGGAGAACCGAGATTTGATGATTTGACCCTTACGGGCAACGGACGGGCCATCATCCCCCGCAGAATCTTCAGGTTCACTGACAGCGATGTCAATCTGCCGCGGGTATCAAATCTCGTGTTCATTACACGACGCAGGGATATTCTACCTCCTATCGTCCGCCTCAGCCCACAACAGGCCGCCGCTTTCTTCATGCTGGGAGAATCGGAAGAGACCTCAGCAGGTGACCCCAA
>PUMD01000127.1 GCA_003551215.1 Clostridia bacterium
CCGCCGGCAGGTACTCGATAGATTAAGTCATGTGTGTTCCGCCGGGGATGTCCGCGTCCAGGTGCGCAGGATAAAGGCGCCCGATGGTGAAAAGGGAGTCGGCCCTACGCTGCAGCCGGTACAGATTGGTCCCCTGCTGGTGGTCCCATCACGCCGGTGTACCACGGGGATACGCCCTCTTATTGGACGGGATGAGGATGCCCGTTGTGTCTTCATCCACCCCGGAATGGCATTTGGCACCGGGCATCACGCCAGCACCCGCCTTGCACTGCGGGCAATGGTTGCTGCCTACAGCCAAAGGCGTACAGGGAGAATGCTTGATGTGGGCTGCGGCAGCGGAATTTTGGCCCTGTCAGCGCTGCGTCTGGGATGCCGGGAGGCCTGGGCCTGCGACATTCAATGCAGCGCGATTGAGATGGCCCGACGCAATGCCGATACCAATAACCTGTCTGATTCACTGCGTCTTAACTGCGGAGATATTGCCGGTGAATTGCCGGACCAATGGCCCAAGAATTATCCCATGGTGACAGCCAATATCAACGCGTCTGTACTGAAGGAAAATGCTGGACGGCTCCGCGAGCACACTCAGCCGGGCGGATATCTCATACTGTCTGGCCTATTAGGAAGACAGCAGGTGGAGCAAGTCTTGCGAACCTACAGTAACTTTGGGGACATGTGCGATGTTCTGCGTCTCACAGAGACGGGATGGCACGCGGTTATGCTGCAGCGTGAGGTGTGAGTTTTCAGTCTGGAGGCACTGGTGATCAACGGCAAAGGCAAAGTAGCTGTTTTTACCCTCGGATGCAAAGTAAATCAGTACGACAGTGAATCCCTCCGTCAGCAGTTTTGCCGCGCCGGTTTCACTCCGGTTGATTTCTCTCAGCAAGCTGACATCTACCTCGTGAACTCATGTGCTGTAACCAACGAGGCGGCCCGTAAGTCAAGGCAGATGGTGCGGCGGGCTAGAAGGAAGAATCCCTCGGCACTGGTTGTACTGACCGGCTGCTACCCGCAGGCGGTAGATACCATCGGTAAGGGGGCTGCTCGCGACCGTAAGCTCATCTGCCGTCTTCCCGCTGATTTGATATGCGGTATGCAGCAGCGGGGCGAGATTGTAAACCTGTGTACGCGCATGTTAAACCAGCAGCAAGATGATAATCGCCCCCGTGCACCAGAATCCGGGCTGTCTGCCTCAGATGACTGGCAGTGGTGGCCGCAGAGGCGTCTGGACAGGTTTTCGGGAGGGCAGCGCGCCTACGTGAAAATTCAGGAAGGCTGTGAGGAATACTGCGCCTACTGCATCATTCCCCACGCCAGAGGTCCGCTACGGAGCCGGCCGATGGGGGAGGTTTTGGGGGAAGTGAGGCAGCTGGTGTCCGCAGGACACTCGGAGATAGTGCTGACGGGTATTCATCTGGCAGCCTACGGCAGGGAATGCCCTGCAGAGATCTCGCTTCAGCGGTTGATCGGGCTGATTGGGAGGATTTCGGGGCACTGGCGTCTACGCCTCAGTTCTCTTGAGCCCATGGATGTCTGCGAGAATCTGATCTCCCTTCTGGGGCAGAGCCCCCGGGTAGCCCAGCACCTGCATCTGCCGCTGCAAAGCGGAAGTGATCGGATTTTGCGCAAGATGGGTAGACCTTACAGCAGGGATCACTTTCAGAGTCTGGTTGAGCTGGCTCGCGCGCACATGCCCGATGTTGGCCTCACCACCGACATCATGGTGGGTTTTCCAGGAGAAACGGAGCAGGACCATCGTGAAACTGTGCGGTTTGTGAAAAAGATGCGTTTTTCCCGCATCCACGTATTCCCGTTTTCTGCCCGACCCGGGACCCGGGCTCACCACATGGACGATAACGTGCAATCCCCGATTGCAGAGCGCAGGCGTGATGAAATGCTGCAGGTGGCACGGGAATCTTCCACTGAGTTTCACCGCAAACAGGTCGGTGCCGCAAAGCGAGTACTTCTGGAGCAGCGCATTGATGATCTCTCCGACCTGCCGCTTGGGCTCTCCACCAAAGCCAGGTCCTCAACAGGCGATATTTACTTCGGATATACCGGAAACTACATCCCGACCTGGGTTGACACCGGCAGCCGGAGCGAAGCAGCTCCGGGACAGCTGGTGGATGTTGAATTGCGGGAAGGCTCAGACAGGGGATGTTGGGCATTTTTGTGCTAATCTGCAAGCAGAAGATCGAATACCATGTATCAGCAGTCCGGCAACCAGGTTCCGGGAAGTCCCTATCTGCGTTGCGGGGTGTTCAGGGGCAGGCGTAGTTATGCAAAGGAACGGTAATTGTCAGAGGAGGTGCAGTGGTGTGAGACAAAACGACAGGATTTCTGTAGCTTTGCTCTTCGGAGGGCCCTCGCAGGAGCATGAGATTTCTTTGCTGTCGGCCGGGGCAATCTGGCGGGCAATGGATGAGGACAAGTATCGCAGGATAGGCATTGGTATTACCACCGAGGGCCGCTGGTTCAAAACAGAGCAGCCGGAAAGATGGCTGAACAATGGAATACCGGATGATCCAGGTTCTGAGGGAGACAGGGTTCTACTTCACCCGGGTGATGGACTGGTGGTGACCGGAGCCGATGCCGTGCTGAATGTGGATGTCGTTTTCCCTGTACTGCACGGTCCTTTCGGTGAAGATGGCACGGTACAGGGTGCGCTGGAGCTTTGTGGTCTGCCGTACGTGGGCAGTCCAGTAGCGTCATCTGCGGTGGCGATGGACAAACAGCTGATGAAAGAACTGTTTGATTTTTATGGCCTGCCAGTAGTACGTCATCACGTATATTTCCGTGACGACTTCTGCGTTGAGATGGAAAAACTCGTAGATTCCGTGGCCGAAGATCTTGGTTTTCCCTGCTTTGTCAAACCGGCCAACCTGGGATCCAGTGTCGGAATCTCAAGGGTTGATGCGAAAGCGCAGCTTCGTGCAGCGATGGAGAGGGCGGCGAAGCATGGGCGAAGGATAATGGTCGAGCAGGGGGTAGAAGGAGCCCGCGAACTCGAGTGCAGTGTTCTGGGTAACCGTCAGCTCCGCGTTGCTGGCCCCGGTGAGGTGATCCCAGCCGGAGCATTCTACGACTACCGGTCCAAGTATCACGATGATGATACCAGGCTCGAAGTTGCCCCTAGGCTGCCTGACCGAGTTGTCAAGCGTATCAGAAGTCTGGCTTCCCGGGCCTTCCGGGCGGTGAAAGGCTGCGGTATGGCCAGAGTGGATTTCTTCTACACCCCCGAACAGGGGATAATTGTCAATGAAATAAATACTATTCCCGGGTTTACTGCTGTCAGCATGTACCCTCGACTGTGGAGTGCCCAGGGTCTGAGCTTCTCTCAGCTGGTGGACAGACTGGTGCAGCTTGCCCTAGACCGGTACGAACTGGAGCGCAGCTGGAGGAATTCGCCTTCTAATGAGGAATAGCTTATCACGTTTGATCCAAAGGAGGTAAGAAAATGACGCATCGGCCAAGTTCCCGCCCGCACAGGCAATCTGTGGTGTTGTGTCTTTGTGTGCTCATATTCGTGTTCTCAGCAGTATCGCTGAGTCCTGGCGGGCAAGCAGAAGGCACAGTGGCTACCGTCTCCGAAGGAGAATCTGAAGGGGGGCAGGTATACGTGTTGCCCGTTGAAGGCACCATTGATGCCCAGATGGCCAGCTTCATCAGGCGCGGGTTGCTGCGCGCTCAGTCCGCCGATGCAGCGGGAGTTGTTCTTAGGGTGCGGACGCTGGGGGGAACGGTGGATGCTGCACTTACCATACGGGATGCCCTCCTGGAGGCTGACATGCCCACCATCGCCATGGTGCGGGGAAGGGCCTGGTCAGGTGGTGCGCTGGTAGTATTGGCCTGTGAGCATGTGGTGATGGCTCCGGATTCATCCCTGGGGGCGGCTGAACCAAGGCCCGCAGAGGAAAAAATCATCTCCGCATGGCGGGCAGAAATGGAGTCCACAGCTGATGCCAGGGGGCGGGACCCTCAACTGGCTGCAGCCATGGTGGATGCAAGGCTAGAAGTTTCTGACCTGGTTGAACAAGGCCAGCTTTTGACCCTAACCGCCAGCCAGGCCGAGCGTGTCGGCCTGGCAGATGCAGTAGCAGCAGATGTTGAAGAGGCGGCTGCATTCGCCGGCATAGCTGCTGCGGAATTTGTCGAGATTCAGCCGGGAGGGATTGACCGCTTCGCCGGTCTCGCCACAGATCCGGTATGGTCGTCTTTACTGCTGGTGGTTGGTTTCTGGGGGCTGCTGATCGAGATGTTCATTCCCGGGTTTGGTGTGGCCGGCATGTTAGGCGTTCTGGGCTTTGCTGGCTACTTCCTGGCTCACGTCGCAGTAGGTCACGCGGGGCTTTCGATCGTGGCGCTGTTCATACTCGGCGTCGCCCTTTTGGTCAGTGAGATATTCATGCCCGGTTTCGGTGTGGTCGGTGGAGGAGGCATGCTGGCGATGATGGCCAGCATATACCTGGCTGCTCCCAATCCGCAGGCGGCTCTCGGATCGCTGCTCGCTGCGCTGGGTGCCCTGGTGATCGGAGCGGTTGTGCTGCTGCGTCTTGGGCACCGGGCGCCAATGTGGCGAAGGTTGGCCCTGTCTGAATCGGAGACGCCGGACCGTGGCTATGTGGCCACTGAGAACCTCCGCGAACTCGAAGGCCAGCGTGGAATCGTTCAATCCACACTGCGTCCCGCCGGCACCGCAAAATTCGGTGCCCGCCGGGTGGATGTGGTTAGTGAAGGCGGCTTTATCCCAAGGGATACCGAGGTGGAGGTTATCCGAGTGGAAGGTCGAAGGATAGTGGTGCGCGAGGTGTCTGAAGATGAAAACCAACAAAACAGGGGATAGCGCGAAAGGAGAATATCTGGCATGGTCAACGGTTTGATGGGGCTTTTGCTGATTGCAGGTCTTGCGGTAATATTGCTGGTTGTGCTGTTTAGCTTTATCCCGGTGGGGCTGTGGATATCCGCATCGGCGGCAGGCGTTCCCGTCGGTATTTTCAGCATGGTAGGTATGCGGCTTCGGCGGGTTCCTCCGGCCAGAATAATCAACCCATTGATCAAGGCAACCAAGGCCGGTCTCGACCTGAGCGCCGACAAGCTGGAGGCGCATTATCTGGCGGGGGGTAATGTCGACCGGGTAGTTGATGCCTTGATTGCCTCACAGCGGGCCGATTTAGGAATAGAGTTCGAAAGAGCTGCTGCCATTGATCTCGCTGGAAGGGATGTACTGCAGGCGGTGCAGATGTCGGTGAATCCGCGGGTCATTGAAACCCCCGTAGTCGCCGCGGTGGCCAAGGACGGCATCGAGGTGAAAGCCAAAGCCCGGGTCACTGTAAGGGCGAATATCGAAAGACTGGTGGGCGGAGCAGGTGAGGAGACTATTATAGCTCGAGTTGGAGAAGGAATAGTCACCACCGTCGGGTCGGCCAGAGACCACGAGGCCGTACTGGAGAATCCAGATTCGATTTCCGCCACGGTGCTGGAGAAAGGTCTTGATGCCGGGACCGCCTTTGAGATTTTGTCCATCGATATAGCCGATGTCGACATCGGCAGAAACATTGGGGCGAAACTGCAAAGTGACCGTGCGGAAGCCGACAAGCGTATAGCCCAGGCCAAGGCGGAAGAGCGTCGGGCTATGGCTGTTGCGCGGGAACGAGAGATGATGGCGCAGGTCCAGGAGATGCGTGCGAGGGTTGTAGAGGCGGAGGCAGAGGGGCCGAAAGCCATAGCTGCTGCGTTCCGCGAAGGTCATCTGGGAGTGATGGATTATTATTCGCTGAGAAATCTGCAGGCGGACACTGAGATGCGCGAATCCATCTCCGAGCTCGGTCCGGAAGAAGCTGAGGAAGATGAACCTACCTATCGGCCGGACGAAGATGAGGAGATGGAGTAATGGGCAGCTTCTGTGACCGGAGGTGATTTGGTGGATCTTTTCTGGATCCTTATCATAGTGGCAATCTGGATGCTGTTCAGCCTGGTGTCCTCCGTCGTGCAGAGAGTGAGGCAGGAGTTGAGTGGATCGCCCCGGCGGAGGAAATCTCCCCGGACCCGCGACTCAGCTGCTGGGCGTACGGCCGCTGACGGACCGTCATCCCGGCGAACATCTGCACCGTCGGCAGATGATGTCCTGCACGAGGCAAAACGCAAGATAGAGCAGGATCTGCAAGAAACCAGGTCAGTTTCAACTACCCGGAGTCTTGATTCAAAGGAGGTTCTTTTACAGGAGGAGCCCAGGCGCCGGTCCACTGGTCGACATCCGATTGGTCGACTGCTGTCGGAAAAGGGGCACCTGGATCGGGATGAGGTAGTTTTCGGGGTGGTGATGTCCGAGATTTTGCGCCGACCCAAGTGTTTTCGTCGCCGCCGGTCGCCCGGTATGTGGCGGTGAGCAACCGTCAGGTGCAATATCGATTCCCGCTGTCACATAAAGATGGACACACAGAGCGTGTGAGAGGACAGATCTGACATGCGGGAAGCGATACCTGATATTTTTGACCTGCCCAAGGATGTACTGCTGGACCTCCCACGAATCACCATAGTGGGGGGACACCGTGCCGCAGTGGAGAACCACCGCGGAATTGTCCGGTATCAGCAGCACAGTCTGACCATCGGTTACAGTTCAGGCCGGGTCATATTTGAGGGAGATGACCTGACAGTCCATTCAATATCGTCCGAAGAGGTGGTTGTTGAAGGACGGATCGAAGCCGTTGTCTTGCAGCCCGATGAGGTGCAGGACGAATGAGGCCCCAGCGGTTCGGCGGCGAAATACGCATAGAAATTACCGGGCCCCGTTGTGAGCAGCTGGTGAATCTGGCAGTCACGCGGGGAATACCGCTTTGGGACCTGACCCGCGAAAATGATGCCCTGCGGGCGTGGATCGATCCTGGTGATTTTTCCTCCCTGCGCCCGCTGGTGCGTGAGACCGGCTGCTCTGTTCATATCCTGCAGCGTCGAGGGTTCGCTTTCTGGTGGCGACAATTCTTCCGCCGCAGGTCAATGGTGATTGGTCTGGTCTTGTGCCTGCTTCTGGTTGTGTTTATGAGCTGTTTTGTCTGGGTAATAGAAGTTGAAGGAGCAGAGGAAGTCGAACCGGAGATAATTCTGCAGGTGGCCCGCGAGGAAGGACTCGTGCCCGGCAGCTGGCGTCATGATCTGGATCTAACTGACCTGGCCCGGACACTTGAGAGGCGGATACCGGCGGTTACCTGGGTGGGTCTGCACATGCAGGGAGTAAGATTGACCATCGAGGTTGTTGATAAGGCCGGCTACCGGGGCTACCCGTCAGATGTTCCCGTAGATATTGTTGCGGCGGAAGATGCAACTATCGAGGAAATGTACGTTCTGGCCGGTATTCCGGCGGTGACGGAGGGTATGGCGGTCTCCGCCGGTGACGTACTTATCCGTGGGAAGGGCTCGGTGTCCGCAAGCGGAACCGTTCGGGGTCTGGTTCGTCATACCGGTCGGGCTGAGGTACAATTAAACCAGAAGGTGATGGTCCCCACCGGACGTAAGGTGGTTGATGTCTTCATCGGTGCCAATGGGCTGCAGCTTCCGCTTGGCTGGGGTAATAAACTCGAAGAGTTTCCGTTTGAGCATTACCGGGTTCGTAGGGAGGTCAGGACTGCAGCCATAGGCTGGCCAGAGCCGGTGACAGTAGAAATTGAAAGATGGCATTATGAGGAGCTGTCCATCTATGCTCGGGACTTTACCGGCGGGGAGGCCAAGCAGATTGCGCTTGCGGAGGCGACACGTCGTATGCACAGCGGCATACCCCGGCACGCCAGCGTGCTGGAGACGGAAACCAGCGTTACCCTGAGGGATAATGCGGCAGTGGCCGAAGTGCAGGGAGTAATTTTGCAGGATGTGGGGGTCGAGCGGCCCATAGAACTGGAAGATGACGGCGAGGAAGCCAACGGGGAGTGATGCTAACCTTCTATGAGCGAGGAAATGAATGATAAAAAGACCATTAAAAGCAGCTTCAGAGTAGAAGAAAATGTGGAAGCTGCCGAGCTGTTTGGCCATGGTGATCGACACTTGGACTTTCTTGAAGAGCATTTCCCTATAGACCTGATCAGTCGAGGTAATGAACTCACCATTGAAGGGCCGAAGGAAGCAGTAGAAAAAGTGCGAAATCTGCTTGAGCGTCTGCTGGCTGCCCTTCAGTCCGGCAACGAGATTACCGATCAGCTGGTGCTTTACGCTATAGATCTCACCAAGAATGGAGATGAGCAGCCACTGGGGGATATTTACAATGAGACGGTAATAACTACCGCCCGGGGGAAAGATATAAAACCCAAAACAAAAGGACAAAGGGATTATCTGAAAGCCATGTCAGAAAACCCTATAGTATTTGCCATTGGCCCTGCAGGGACGGGCAAGACCTATCTTGCCATGGCACAGGCCAATGCAGCCCTGCGGAGCGGAAACGTGAGCCGCATTATATTGACCCGTCCGGCGGTGGAGGCCGGTGAGCATCTGGGATTCCTGCCGGGCGACCTTCAGGAGAAGGTTGACCCATATCTGCGCCCTCTGTATGATGCCTTATACGATATAGTCGGACCGTCCAAGTTTCAAAAGGAGATGAACCGGGGGGCAATAGAAGTTGCTCCTCTGGCATACATGCGGGGGCGAACGTTGGACAATTCCTTCATTATCCTTGATGAGGCGCAGAATACCACTCCAGAGCAGATGAAGATGTTTTTGACCAGGCAGGGATTTGGTTCGCAGGTGGTTGTCACCGGCGACATCACTCAGATCGATCTGAGGCGGTCGTCCAGCGGATTGGTGCAGATTCAGAACATCCTCAAAAACATTGAGGGAATCGAATTTGTGTATCTCACCGAAAGGGATGTGGTCCGTCATCCGTTGGTTACCGAAATCGTCAAGGCATACGAGGACTACGAGGAGCAAAAGAAACAGCAGTAATTGTGATGACCAGCCGGGCTGGCGCAGGACGCTGGCTGTTGTGAAGAAGGGCTGGAATCATCTATTTTCGGATCCTCTAAAAGAAAGTTCGCCCTTCAGGCGCACTTTGTGGGCGCTGGTTTTTACGCTGTTGCTGGCCGGTTTATTCATCAGCAGCGCCTTGCCTCAGCAGCTTGACGTACAGGCTGGACAACCCGCACCATTCAACATCAAAGCTCCTTCCGAATTTATCGACCGTCCGGCAACAGAGCATCTTCGCCAGGAGGCCAGGGAGCAGGTCTCGGATGTTTATGAACAGGACCCGACGGTGATGGAGGAGTCTATGGAGCAGCTGGATGAAATATTCTCCATGGTGCATGACGTTCGTCAGAGCTGGCACAAAGAGCTGGAGTATAGCCCGGGAGATTCGCTGGAAATGACAGAGGAGCAGATGGAAATGGCCACCACCGACTTTGGCCAGGCTCTTCCTGTTCCTCTGGGTGAAGGTGACGTCAGGATGCTCCTGCAGGCCAAAGAGAAAGTAATTGATGAGGCACATGAGCACATTGAGCTCAGTCTTCAGTTTTTGTTTGCTCAGGGGATAAAGCCCGACAGCCTTTCAGATTATCGCCGACAGATGACAGAATCAGCCCAGGAGTCAGAGCTACCTGAGACCGTTAGGCCACTGATGGGGAAGGTTGGAGAGCATCTGCTGCAGCCGAACCTTCTGCTGAACATAGAGGAGACCGAAAGGCGCAAGCAAATGGCTGCGGAGGGCGTTACTCCTGAGGTCATCCTCAGGGGACAGATTATCGTTCCCGACGGGCAGATCATCACCTCCGAGGATATTGTCAGACTCCGGGATGCAGGTCTCCTGCAGGAGGGGGCTCCCTGGAAGATATATGCCGGTTCAGTGATGTTTGCGTTCATTATCCTCGTGCTGGTCGCCTCGTACCTGGCGATGTTCCAGCAGGAGATTTTCAGCTCTGAACCACGCATCGTTCTGATAGGTCTTACCGCCTTTCTCACACTTTTTGCCTGCCGATTTCTGCTGGCCATTTCCCCCTATTTGCTGCCGGTTGCAGCGGGTACCATCCTGCTGGCGGTCCTGCTGAACGGTAATACGGCCCTGGTTGTGGGGATAGCCATGTCGCTCAGTGTGGGCGTGCTGACCGGTGGCAACATTATTGCCATACTCCTGAGTGTGGCCGGAGGCACTGTTGGAGCAATTTCGGCTTCGACGGTTTCCGACAGAACTCACATCATGCGCAGTGGAGTGGCTGTCGCTGCCTGCAATCTGGCTGTTTTTCTATCGTATTTGTCGTATGCCGGACGGGCAAACCTTGCCGAGTTGGCGTTGTGGAAGGACGCGATGTGGGGAGTGGGCAACGGGGTGCTTGCGGCTGTGATGGCGATAGGACTGTTACCTTTCAAAGAGACCATTTTTGGAGTCCTAACCCCGGTCAAACTGCTGGAGCTGAGCAATCCCAATCACCCTCTGTTGCGCCGTCTTCTGCAGGAGGCTCCCGGGACCTACCATCATAGCATGATGGTGGCTAACCTGGCCGAATCCGCCGCTGAGGCAGTAGGGGGGGATTCACTGCTGGCCCGGGTAGGCTCTTATTACCATGACGTGGGCAAAGCCCGACGCCCCTATTTCTTTGTGGAGAATCAGTTCGCTGACAGCAACCCGCACGACAAGCTTTCTGCCAATTTGTCCGCCCTGACTGTGATCTCGCACGTGAGGGATGGTCTTGAAATGGCTGAGGAAGAGGGTTTGCCGGAAAGAGTGATCGAGTTCATAAGTGAGCATCACGGTACCACCCTGGCGACCTATTTTTACAACCGCGCCCTGGAGCAGCGGGATGATTCGGAGGATATCGCCGAGGAGAACTTCCGATATCCCGGTCCCAAACCTCAAAGCAAGGAGACTGCCGTGGTTATGCTGGCGGATGCCGTTGAAGCGTCGGTGCGAGCCATGTCACGGCCATCACCTGACCGCATAAGGGGAACAGTGCGAGAGATAATTCACGAGCGTCTGGAGGATGGACAGCTGGACAGATGCGATCTGACCTTCCAGGACCTCGACCGTATATGTGAGAGTTTTACTCAGGTTCTGGCCGGTGCATTCCATCGGCGAGTGGAGTATCCCGAGCAGGTCATGCAGGAGATTGGCCCGGATGGTCTTCGGCAGGAGGAGGCAAGAAACGGTGAAAGTGGAGATGATAACCGAACCTGAAATAAGCGTCTCCGGACTGCTGCGGCCGATTGCAGGTCGGATGGCGAGAGAGGTATTCCGCAACTATCTTTTGTCAGGTGAGCAGATGTCAAAAGTAGAAGTAGTTTTTGTTGGCAATGAGACCATAACAAGGCTCAACCGCCGGCACCGGGGAATGGATTCGGCCACTGATGTGCTGGCTTTCAGGCTGGACGGTGAAGACTTTCCGCAACCCGAACCATGCCCTTGTCACCAACAACTGACTGGCAGTGTAGTGATCTGTCCGGAGCAGGTTGCGTCGGTTCCGGGGTATGAGTGTTCCTCCCGGCTGTGGAGATTGGCTTTTGTTGCTTGTCATGGATTACTGCATCTGGCAGGCTGGGAACACTTCGATGATGATTCTTTTTTTTGCATGATGCAATCAACGGAGGAGATCATGGAGCATGTTTTCCCCGCGAGGCGGTAGAGGCTTGCTGTCTGGCGCAGCCCGGTTTTTGTGCGCTGTTGTCTGGGCCATCGATGGCCTCTGGGCTGCCTGGCGGGAAGAAGAACACTTCCGCTGGCAGGTCGCGGCGGCGGCCGTTGTTTTGAGCCTGGCCTGGTGGACTCGGCAGTCTCCCGTTGAATTTGCGTTGCTGATAGTCGTCTGCATCGGCGTGCTGGCCGCGCAGCTGATAAATTGGACCTGTGAGATGCTTGCGGAGATGATAAGCACTGACCCCCATCCGGGTGTGCGTACCGTCAAGGATGCGGCGGCAGGCATGGTCCTGGTCTTATCTATCGGGGCCTTGGGGGTGTTTGCTTTGGTGCTTATGCCGGATCTACCCCGGATGTTACCTTTTATACAAAGCGCCTGGCGTGGCGGGCAGTGGTGGGTGTTTCTGCACGTCGCTGCCCTTTTTGCTTTGGGGTTGAATGCTTTTTTCTACCGGAGTTGAGTTCCTAATGAAGTTACGGAGGCGAGTTCACGTGCTGACAGAAATTCCCCCTGCAGATGAATCTTTTATCAGCGGCTTTGTTGCGGTAGTAGGCTTTACCAATGTGGGGAAGTCGACTCTGGTGAATCGTCTGGTGGGAGATAAAGTAAGCATAGTCACACCGAAGCCCCAGACTACCCGCAGCAGGGTGCGGGGGATTCTCAACAGAGATGATATGCAGTTGGTTTTTCTTGATACTCCCGGAGTTCACCGGCCGCAGGACCGGCTCGGACGGGAGATGGTAAAAAAGGCCCGCCGGGCAATCAGGGATGTTGATGCTGTCATCTTCTGCGTTGATGGCACCCGCAGGCAGCCGGGACGGGGAGATAGGCGATGCGCTGATCTTTTGTCATCGGCAGCTTGCCCTGTAGTGCTGGCCATAAACAAGATAGACAAAGTGCGTGACGAGGACCGGGATGAGCGGATTTCTGTATACGGAGAAATGGGAGACTTTCACCACGTTACTGCTATTTCAGCTCTCACCGGGGAAAATGTGAGTTCTCTGCTGGATGTGATCTGCGAGGTGCTTCCCCGCGGGGAGCCCCGGTTTTTCCCTCCCGATATAACCACCGATCGTTCGCTCCCCTTCCTCATTGGTGAGCTGGTGAGAGAGAAGATCATGATGCTGACCAGGCAGGAGCTGCCCTACAGTACAGCCGTGCAGGTAAGGGACGTACAGGAGCGTTTCGGGGGTAAGTATTACGTAAGCTGTGATATTCTGGTGGAAAGGAAGTCGCAAAAGGGGATTGTTATCGGCAGCGGCGGCCAAATGATAAAAAAGATCGGACAGTGCAGTCGATCTGATATTGAGGATCTCCTTGGTCTTTCTGTCTATCTCGATCTGCACGTGCGGGTGAGAACTGACTGGCGCGATGATCCGCGGGCGCTCAGAGACCTGCAGCTGGACTTTGATAAATGACCCGCCGATTGGAGGAGCGATATGCCTGAGTACAGAGTGGAGGCCATAGTGCTGAGCAGCAGCTCTTTTGGGGAGTCAGATCGCCTGGTGACACTGCTGAGCCGCCGGCGAGGAAAAGTGCGAGCGGTTGCCCGCGGTTCCCAGAAAGCAACCAGCAAACTGGCCGGCCTCATTCAGCCGCTGAATCACGCCAGACTCCTCCTGTGGGAGGGCAGGTCGCTGGACGGGATAAAGGGAGGAGATCTGCTGCGAGATTATCACAATTTGCGTTCTCACTGGTCGACTCTGTCATACGGCAGCTGTATGGCTGAGCTAGTGGAATGCGTCTCGGCGGAGGGTGAGGGAGACGAACCCCTTTACCTTCTGCTTCTGACCTGTCTTGAGACGCTTGACAGCGGGATAGATGTGGATCTGGTGGGACTGTTCTTTTTCGTCCGGGTTCTCAAGGTGGCCGGATTCTTCCCCAGGATCGATGAGTGTTTTGCCTGCGGTCGCAATCCTGATGGGCAAGTGCGACTGGATTACAGTCGTGGCGGGGTGCGGTGTTCGGATTGCATGGGGAGGATGTCGGCTGATGGGGAGGACCTTTCTTCCGCCAATCTGCGCCTTTTGTCGATCCTCCGCGATATTCATCCCCGGCGGCTTGCCCGGCTACAGACGCAGATAGGACTTCTGAAATCGCTGCGCGACATTGTACTGGATTACACCGAGTACCATCTGGACCGCAAGCTAAACTCCCGGCGATTTTTGGATATACTAGATTAGAACGCTCAAAAGATGTTGAGGGGGCAGGACAACATGAATGAATTAGACAAAGTTGATGCAATCAGGGAACGCACCGGCGTGTCTTACCGCACGGCCAAGGAGGCCCTTGACCGGGCTGACGGCGACGTGGTGTCAGCCTTGATTAATCTCGAAGAAGAAACTGCTGAGGGTCAAACCTGGCAGAAGCAGATAAAGGTAACCGGCAATGAACTGGTTCAGAAAGTTGAATCTCTCATCCAGCAGGGCAACGTGAGGCGCATCATCGTCCGTCATCAGGGGAGAACGCTTATGGAAATTCCGGTGACGGTAGGAGTCATTGGCGCCCTGCTGATGCCCACCCTGGCCGCTTTGGGGGCGGTAGCGGCCATGGTTTCCGAGTGTACGGTCGTGGTTGAGCACGCAGATCAATCTTCTGATTGGGGTACTTGTGGAGACCAACACCCATTGGATGGGTCTGCTGATCAAGGCTCCGGTAGTGTTCTGTGAGTTGTCGTCTCCGCATCAGGTGAGCAGAGGAGATAGGCGGTAACACCGGGTTGGTAGAGGTGTCTGGGAGTGATTCTGACGCTGCGGAGGCTGACAGCCGGCCTTAGGTCGCTGCCGCTTCCGCAGTCCGTTGAGTACAGTGAGTGGTGGGGAGAAAAACTCAGGTCAGCAACGGGAGGAATAACATGCCGCATGATTTTCAGGATGTCATCTCCGACTTGAATCAATTCTGGAGCAAGCAGGGGTGCCTTCTTCAGCAGCCCTACGATGTTGAAAAGGGGGCGGGCACCATGAATCCGTCGACCTTCTTCCGCTCTCTGGGGCCGCAGCCGTGGGCAGTTGCGTACACCGAGCCGTCGAGGCGTCCCCAGGACGGGCGCTACGGCGATAATCCCGTCCGGGTCTACCGCCACTGGCAGTATCAGGTGGTGATAAAACCTTCGCCAGAGGACATACAGGAGACCTACCTGGCCAGCCTGGCTCATCTTGGAGTGGACCTACGGGAGCACGATGTGCGTTTTGTCGAGGACAATTGGGAGGCACCAACACTGGGAGCGTGGGGGCTCGGCTGGGAGGTCTGGCTCGATGGTATGGAGATAACCCAATTTACCTATTTTCAGCAGATGGGCGGTTACGACCTCTCGCCAGTGCCAGTCGAGATAACCTACGGTCTGGAAAGGCTGTGCAGTTTCCTGCAGGGCGTTTCCAATATATTCGATATTGTGTGGAAGGACGGTATTACCTACGGCGATGTTTACCGCCGGGCTGAGTACGAGCACTCGGCTTACAGCTTCGAGGCCGCCGATGTGGCCATGCTTAAAGAGTGCTTCGAGTCATATGAGCGGGAAGCCGGGCGGACCCTGCAGGACGGGTTGATACTGCCTGCCTACGATTATGCCCTGAAATGCTCTCATATCTTCAACCTGCTGGATGCCCGCGGCTCGCTGGGAGCAACGGAGCGAACCAGATACATAGGACGCATTCGCGACCTGGCCTGCGAGTGTGCAGAAAGGTACCTGCTGCTGCAGGTCCAGGCAGAGGAAGGATGATCCAGCTTTGTCCGAGCAGACAAACGGTAGTGACGTTGTGCTGGAAGTAGGCTGCGCCGAATTGCCGGCTGCATTTTTGCCTGATGCTGTTGCGCAGATGACCCGGTTAGCCCAGCAGCACATGGCGGTGGTTGGTTTGCCGCACCGCGGTATCCGGGGGATGGGTACTCCCCGGCGGCTCGTTTTGTATATGGAGGAGGTTACTGACGAGACGGAGGGAATGGTCGAGGAGGTTCGCGGCCCTTCGGAGAATATCGCCTTTGATGAAGACGGCCGACCCACTGCGGCAGCAGAAGGATTTGCCCGGAGCCAGGGAATGGCTGTAGAGGATCTGCAGATCCGGACAGAAGAGAAAGGCCGGTACGTCTGGGCAGTGAAGAGGCAGCCGGGTCAGGGAGCAGAGGATGCTCTGGGTGAGGTTATCTCAGGTGTTCTGCAGGAGATCTCCTTTCCCCAGACCATGCGGTGGGGTGATGGAAGTCACCGATTTGCGCGTCCGGTGCGCTGGATTCTTGCCTTGAGAGGCCCGGATGTCATCGATGTTGAGTTTGCTGGCTGTGCGTCTGATAGGTACACCCGTGGGCCGCGGTTTGCCCCCGAGTGCATCCGAGTGCAAAGGGCCTCGGAATACATGTCTGATCTGGCGGATGCGGGTGTGGTAGTTGAACCGGAGCGCCGCAGGGAGATCATTGTTCGCCAATGTGCGCAGGCCGCCGCCTCCGTTGGGGGCACGGCAGTGATTCCGCCTGATCTACTGAAGGAGGTCATTTATCTGGTGGAGCACCCGCAGGTGGGAGTTGGCTGCATTCCGCCCGAGTTCATGAATGCCCCCAGGGTGGTCGTCAGTACGGCAATGCAGACCCACCTGAGATTCTTTCCCATAGAGCAAGCAGAGACGGATGAACTCGCACCGTACTTCCTATCGGTCATCAACGGTCGCAAATCGATGCTTGAGAAAGTAGTACAGGGTAATGAACTTGTTCTCAACGCCCGGCTTGCCGATGCGCAGTTTTTCTGGCAGGAAGACAGCAGGAGGCCTCTTTCTGTCTATGCCGAGGAGCTTTGTGGTGTGGTGGTAGGAGATAAGATGGGCACGCTTGCGGATAAGGCAAAAAGGCTTGCCGAGATCCTTCAAGGTCTATGTGATGACGGTTATATACCGCACGATCTGGCCGGAGCTCTGCGGCGGGCTGCTCATCTTTGCAAGGCTGACCGGGTCACCCAAATGGTGCGCGAATTTCCTGGCTTGCAGGGCCGTATGGGTGAGGAATATGCTAGAAATGATGGTGAGGATGAAGCAGTGTGCAGGGCTATAGGAGAACACTATCTGCCGCAGGGCCCGCAAGATCCGCTGCCGGAGACACCAGAGGGTCGCTGGTTGAGCCTCGTTGACAAGGCAGACAGTCTGGTTGGTGCTTTTTCTGCCGGTCTGCAGGTCAGCGGATCCGAGGACCCTTACGGCCTGCGGCGAGCGGCAAACGGAATTCTCCGGCTTATGGCGGACAAAAGTGAGGTAACCATCTCAGAACTGTTCGAACGCTGCGCGGGTGCTTACAAGGTTGGTGCGACTCAGCAGGGTAAGCTTTCGGGGCAGATCGAAGATTTCATGGCCAGAAGAATGCGCAGTCTTCTGGCTGACGCTGGCTACGAACACGATCTAATAGAGGCGGTGCTGGCTCGAGGTGCAGACGACATAGCCGACCTGTGGCGCAGGATCCGGGCGGCTGACGATTTCCTGCGGGAGCCCGAATCCGAAGATCTGCTCACCGCCTGGCGGCGCTGCTTCAATCTTGGACAGCACATCGAGCAGGTTACCGTGGAGCCGGGAAGTTTTTCAGCTTGTGCCGCCGAGGGTTTGTGCAGCGAGCTTGAGCTATTGCGGCAGGAAGGAGACCGGTTGCTGCAGGAAGGCAGATACAGGGAGTTTTTCTCCCGGGCAGCCGCGATAAGACCGGCGGTAGATCGGTTTTTGGATGAAGTTGTGGTCATGGTGGATGACGAGGAAGCGAGAAAACGCCGACTGCAGCTTCTTCACAGCGTGGCCGAGTATCTGTCTGCTGTTGCTGACTGGTCCCACCTTCCCGGGTGAATGTGGTAGTGGACACATACAAGTTTGGTTGTCAAAAGCTGCATAACGAATGGGTGGTGCCGGGTGGACAATTTGGGAGAGCAGACTGTTTACGTGCTGTCTGATTCAGTGGGGGAAACTGCGGAACTGGTGGCCAGGGCTGCCATCAGTCAGTTTGAGCGGAACGCTGGAGTAGTGCAGGTCGAGAGAATTCCATTCATTTCCTCCGTGAAGAAGGTTGATGACGCCCTTCGGAGAGTAGTTAACTCCAACCACACAATGGTCATATATACGCTTGTCGTCCCCAGTGTTAAGCGTTACCTGGAGCAACGGTGCGAAGAAGAAGGTATCCGCACTGTGGATATCATGGGACCAATTATGTCTGGCCTCAAGGAAGTTCTGGGGACTGAGCCCAGGGAAGAGCCAGGCATAATACACCGTATGGATGAAAGATACTTCCAGCGGGTGGCGGCGGTTGAGTTTGCTGTCAAATATGATGATGGAAAGGATCCACGGGGGTTTCTCGAGGCCGATGTCGTGCTGGTTGGTGTTTCGCGCACCTCCAAAACGCCGGTATGCATGTACCTGGCACACCGCGAAATCAAGGCTGCCAATTACCCCCTGGTGCCGGAGGTCGAGGTGCCCAAAGAACTACATCAGGTCAAAGGCAGAGTCATTGGTCTGACTATCACTGCGCAGCAGCTGCAGCAGATACGGCGGCAGCGCATACGCCGGCTTGGTCTAAATCCCTCTTCTCATTACAGCGATCTTAACCGGATTCGGCAGGAGCTGCAGCATGCCGATGAGGTGTTCTCTTCACTCGGGTGTCCGGTGGTGGAAGTGACCAGCCGAGCTGTCGAGGAGACCGCGACCACAGTCTTGGAGATAATGCGGAAAGGGGAATGGATAAGTGAGTGAGGCGATAAGTGCCAGCAAGTACGTTTACTCATTTGAGGAAGGCCGCGCAGATATGAAGGACCTTCTGGGTGGAAAGGGTGCCAACCTGGCGGAAATGACCCGGCTGGGGCTACCCGTACCTCCTGGATTTACCATAACCACCGATGCCTGCACCGAGTATCTGCAGCGCAGCAAGCTGCCTGCGGAGATCAGAGGCGAGATTGCCGAACACCTCCGAGGACTGGAAGGGGAGCGCGAGCAGGAGTTCGGCGGACAGCAGGATCCCCTGCTGATTTCGGTGCGTTCCGGTGCCAGAATCTCCATGCCCGGGATGATGGATACGGTACTGAACCTGGGCCTCAACGATGAGACAGTCGCCGGTCTGGCGGAGGCGACGGGAGATAATCGTTTTGCTCTTGACTGTTACCGCCGACTCATTCAGATGTTCGGCAACGTGGTTCAGGGTATACCAACCAACAGTTTCGAGCGAATTCTGCAGGCCAGCAAAGATGAGGCCAATGTACAGCACGATACGGAGCTTACCGCGGCGGAGCTGCGTGGTGTTGTCAGTAGGTACAAGGAGAGGTATCGGCAGCACACCGGAGAGGACTTTCCACAGGATCCCGAAAGACAGCTGCTGACTGCAGTGGAGGCAGTTTTTGCCTCCTGGGATAACGAGCGGGCTCAAGTTTACCGCCGGGTGCACGACATTCCACATGACCTGGGAACAGCAGTAAATGTCCAGGCCATGGTCTTCGGCAACCGCGGCGACAGGTGCGGTACGGGCGTGGTTTTCAGCCGCAACCCGTCTACTGGAGACAGGGAACTGTACGGGGAGTATCTTGTGAATGCCCAGGGTGAAGATGTAGTTGCGGGTATACGCACTCCCAAACCTGTGTCTCAGCTGCAGCAGGATATGCCGGAGGCGTACAGCCAGCTTAAGAAGGCAGCGAGAAAGCTAGAGGCTCACTATCGTGATATGCAGGACATAGAGTTTACCGTCGAGAGCGGCCAGCTCTTCCTGCTGCAGACGCGTACGGGCAAGAGGAATCCTGGTGCGGCTATCCGGATAGCCCACGACATGGTCATCGAGGGTCTGATTGATCCGGAGGAAGCCCTGTTGAGGGTCGACCCGGAGGACATAGCCCTCCTGCTGCATCCCAAGATCGACCCGGACAACAAGATGGAGCCTATCGCCCGCGGGCTGCCGGCTTCACCCGGGGCAGCCAGCGGAACAGTTGTTTTTGACGCTGATGAGGCCGAGCAGCGGGGTGAAGACGGAGAGTCGGTAGTCCTTGTTCGCCCTGAAACCACTCCAGATGATGTAAACGGAATCGTTCAGGCCAGGGGAGTCCTCACCAGTCGTGGAGGAATGACTTGTCACGCTGCAATCGTTGCTCGCGGCATGGGCAAGCCCTGTGTGGTCGGCTGCGATGAACTGAACATTGATATAGGCAAAGGTGTTGTATACACTTCTGCGGGCACGTTTCGAAAAGGAGACCTGATTACCATAGATGGGGCAACCGGTAAGGTCTTTGCGCAGGAGGCACCGCTTATAGAGCCGACCCCTTCATCGGAATTCAGTACCTTCCTCAGCTGGGCTGATGAGATGCGCGAGATTGAGGTGCGAGCCAATGCAGATACTCCTGAGGATGCGCAGACCGCCCGCGAGTTCGGCGGACAGGGAATAGGTCTTTGTCGTACTGAGCATATGTTTATGCATCCGGACAGGCTGCAGCTTATGCAGCAGATGATAATGGCAGAAAGCACCGATGAACGAAGGCGAGCTCTGCAGAAGATCGAACCCATGCAGCAGGAAGACTTCGCAGCCCTGTTCCGAATCATGGACGGATTGCCGGTGACAATACGCCTGCTGGACCCGCCGCTGCACGAGTTTCTTCCCGAGGTATCACAGCTGCAGCGAGATGTGGAGAATATGCGCAGCAACGGTGCGTCGCAGGAAGAGATCAAGGAAAAACAGAGAATGCTGCGTCGTGCCGAGGCGCTGCAGGAAAGCAACCCCATGCTGGGGCAGCGAGGCTGCCGCCTGGGCCTTTTGTACCCGGAGATATACCAGATGCAGACCAGAGCCATTATTCAGGCAGCAGCTGATGCTGCATCTGAAGGGGTAGATGTCCATCCAGAGATCATGATCCCGCTGATTAGTGATGCTCGCGAATGTGAGAAGCTTTACGAGCTGGTCGCAGATACTGCAGACTTGGTGCTCGACGGTACCTCTACAGATGTGGACTATTTTATCGGGACGATGGTGGAAGTACCTCGCGCCTGCCTTAAGGCCGACGAGGTCGCTCAGTATGCCGAATTTTTCTCATTCGGAACCAACGACCTCACTCAAACCACCTACGGGTTCAGCCGCGATGACGCAGAGGCCAAGTTCTTTCACTATTACCTCGCTGAAGGAATTTTGGACGAAAACCCGTTTGTGGTGCTGGATAGAGGAGGCGTTGGCAGCCTGATCGAGATGGGAATCAAACTGGGGAGGTCTGTGCGCCCCAACCTGGAGGTAGGAATATGCGGAGAACACGGTGGGGATCCCCTCTCCATTGAGTTTTGCGCGGAAGTGGGTATGGATTATGTGAGTTGCTCGCCTTACAGAGTACCGGTGGCTCGCCTGGCAGCGGCGCAGGCCCAGCTGGACTGCTCAGCCGTAGACTAAGGGCGCCCACGGCAGGAATTTCGCGGAAAATGGAGAATGAGTGATAATTAAGTGGTGCGGTTCATGAGAAATTGGGGCAGGCCAACTGCCCCCTCTTTTCATTTACGCCGAAGGAGTCTGTCGTGGCAAACAACAGAAAAAACTTCGCTGGTTGTCCGCTCTCTCAATACTACAGCGCAAAGAGTCATCCGCTAAAACGGCTCTGAGATGTCAAAAGAATCGAACAGATTTAGCTGTTGTCGCGAGGATTCATGTTTAGACTGGTGTATCTCGTGGAATGCACAAAAGAGGTGCCAAACAGTGTCGGATGACGAGTTTGTTGAACAGGTTCGACATAACAACGATATAGTGGATGTGGTGTCCGAGTACGTTGCCCTGGAGAAACGAGGCAGCAACATGGTCGGGTTGTGTCCTTTCCATAAGGAGGATACGCCCTCCTTTACCGTATCCCCGCAGCGCCAGCTTTACTACTGCTTCGGATGCCAGGCGGGTGGGGATGTGTTCAATTTTATCATGGACATTGAAGGGTATGATTTTGTCGAGGCTCTTGAGCACCTGGCCGAAAGAGTTGGACTGGACATGCCCTCGAAGCAGAGGGATTCTGAGGCAGGCTCAAACAAGGCCAGGGTAAAAAGATACCTGCATAAACTCGGTGCTTTTGTGGCCAGGTTTTTTGCTGCCAAACTGCAATCTGAGTCGGGGCATCAGGCATTGCGGTATCTGAATGAACGCGGCATACCCCCTGAAGTTCAGGAGAAATACCGCCTGGGCTGGGCACCGGACAGCTGGCAGGCGCTGTGTGACCACCTGCGCAGGTCGAATGTCAACATGAAAGCAGCACAGATTTTCGGAGTGGTGAAAAAGAGCGAGAAAACTGGCAACTACTACGACGTGCTCCGCAGCCGAATAATATTTCCCATCACCGATCCCCGGGGTAAAGTTGTGGGGTTTGGAGGTCGAGTCATCGATTCGGATGATGAACCAAAGTACCTAAACACCCCAGAGTCGCCAGTTTTCAAAAAGAGGGAAACCTGGTACGGGCTCGAGCAGGCCAGGCCTACTATAAGGCAGAGGGATAGAGTGATTATCGTCGAAGGATACATGGACGTTCTCGCCTGCTGCACTTACGGATGGGAAGAGGCGGTCGCGTCTATGGGGACCTCTCTGACTGCCGATCACGCGCGGGTGCTGGCCAGGTACGCCGAAGAAGCGTTAGTTGCCTATGACGCCGATGCAGCTGGAACGGATGCTGCTGTCCGAAGCATGAACCAGTTCACCGGTACGACTGTTGCAGTAAAGGTGGTGTCTCTTCCCGAGGGCAAGGACCCCGATGATGTACTGACTGGGGATGGACCACAGGCTTTTGAGAGACACCTGAACGAGGCGCAGAGCTTCTTCCGGTTTTGCTGGGAGCGCAGCCAGCGCAGGCGAGATGCAAGTTCGTCCAGAGGCAAGGCGGAAGTTATCAGGGATATGGCCCCCCTTATATGGGCTCAGGAGGATGATGTGGTGAGGGCAGACAGGATAAGATTCATGGCTGAATCCTTACGTGTGCCCGAAAATGCAGTGAGGAGTCAACTGTCCAAATTACAAAAAGTGGCACAAAAGTATAGAGCTGATCCAGATAGACATAATACTAAGGAAAATTACGGCACTGAAATGGAAATTTCAAGCGGTGATCTGGCCAGATGGCGCGCCGAGCGGCAGATTATTCGCATGATGCTTCATGCACCGAAGTTCCTTGGGGATGCAAGAGAAGTCTTGAGTGCCAATGACTTCGAGGATGAAGTCCACCGCAGTCTGGCCACGACTATACTAAGAAGTGACTGCAGTAGTGTGCAGAAGATGCAGGCCGAAGTCATGGCTACATGCTCAGACGAGCGGGAACGCCGGGCATTGTCGGAAATTATGATGAAGGAAACAATACCTGCGCAGAGGATGCAACAGATTTACTCGGACTGCATCAGGCTGCTGCAGCGACGCCGCAAGCAGCGGCGAGTAGAGGAAATTAGAGAAATAATCAGAGAACATGATCGCCAGGGAAAAAAGATCCCCATGGAGCTGATGAGGGAGCAGGCAGAAATTTTGGCACAATTGAAAGGAAAACAGTCATCTTTTAACGAATAGTTGATAGTTGCGTGATTCGCCCGTACCGGGAGTGATTACTTTGACTGTGCAAGAGACGTCATCCAATAAGGCGGGAAGCGAGGAGGGTCAGTTGAATCAAGAGACCATGGTCGACGATGAACAGGCTCATCTGGAAATTTCTGAGGTGCAGGAACTGCTAGAGGAAGGCCGCCAGGAGGGGGCTCTTTCTTACCAGGATGTTATGGATGCCCTCGAAGACGTGGAGCTTTCTGTTTCGGAGATCGAGGATATCTATGAGCACCTCAAAGAAAGAGGAATAGAAATTGAGGGAGATCCCGATGAAGAGGAGGGTGCAGACGATACAGACATTGATCTGCCGGAGGGTGTATCGTTGGATGATCCGGTGCGTATGTACCTCAAAGAGATAGGCCGGGTTGATCTCCTGACAGCTGATGAAGAAAAGGATCTGGCCAAGCGCATCGAGGAGGGAGATGAAAGTGCCCGCCGGCAGCTGGTGGAGGCCAACCTTCGTCTGGTAGTCAGTATAGCCAAACGATACGTGGGCCGCGGGATGCTATTTTTGGATCTGATCCAGGAAGGCAACCTCGGTCTAATGAAGGCTGTGGAGAAGTTTGATTACCGTAAGGGTTACAAATTCAGCACCTATGCAACCTGGTGGATCAGGCAGGCTATAACCCGGGCCATAGCCGATCAGGCCCGTACTATACGCATACCAGTACACATGGTGGAGACCATCAACAAGCTAATCCGGGTGTCCAGGCAGCTGCTGCAGGAGCTTGGCCGCGAACCGACCGCAGAGGAAATAGCCGAAGAAATGGATCTCGAGCCCGAGCGCGTACGGGAGATCAAGAAGATCTCTCAGGAGCCTGTATCGCTGGAAACTCCCATCGGCGAAGAGGAGGACAGCCATCTGGGTGACTTCATCCCCGATGAGGAGGCTGAAGAGCCGGCCGATGCAGCTTCGTTCGCCCTGCTAAAAGACCAGCTCGAAGATGTCCTGCATACTCTGACGCCGCGGGAAGAGAAGGTGCTGCGGCTGCGCTTCGGTCTGGATGATGAGAGGGCCAGAACGCTGGAGGAAGTCGGTCAGGTGTTCGGTGTCACCCGCGAGCGCATACGGCAAATCGAGGCCAAGGCGCTGCGTAAGCTGCGTCATCCCAAGCGGAGCACCACCCTGAAAGACTACGTGGAATGAGCACAATGCCCGTCCGGACGGCCCTTGACGGATTATTCGGTGCTAATTATAATAGGCTATGCTGATGCTGATGGGTGTGAAAGTGAACGCTCCACGGTAGCTCAACGGCAGAGCGTCCGGCTGTTAACCGGAGGGCTGCAGGTTCGAATCCTGCCCGTGGAGCCAAACAACACACTCCAAAGCTTTAGCATTGTCGGGCCCATAGCTCAGTGGTCAGAGCAGGGGTCTCATAAACCCAAGGCCGTTGGTTCGAATCCAACTGGGCCCACCAGCAACAAAAACTCTTACGTGGCCCCATAGTCAAGTGGCGAAGACACCAGCCTTTCAAGCTGGAGACGCGGGTTCAATTCCCGCTGGGGTCACACTTTTTTGTTTTTTTGAGTTTATAGTCGGTTTGCTTGCCGTCTTCACAGTATTTATGTTGCTCCAAGTTCAACAATATTGTCGCCCGCGTACCGCATCCTGGATAGGAGTTTATCTCCAGCTGACCGCATATGAAGTGTTTGACAATGAATTTGGCCAAAAACAATCCCATTCCAGTCCCGGTGGGCTTGGTAGTATAATAGGGCTCAAAAATCTTGTCCTGCATTTCAGGTGATATCCCGGGTCCATCGTCCTCAACAATGAACTGAAGCTTATTGTCCTGGGCCTGCCATGCGCTCAGTACGACGTTTCCACGGCTGGGGGCAGCAGATACCGCGTTATCTGTTAGTATAAACAACGCCGAACGCAGGTATCCCGCACTGCGGCTTGTCAGATGGTCAATCTCTTTTGGGTAAACAATATCGATGCGCAGCTGCTTTTTTTCTGCTTTGCAGGATAGCTGTTCTTTGACTCTATTGAAGACTGAAAGCACGCAGACGGGTTCGGTGTCCGCCGGGCTCTGATCAATGCCCCGACACATATAGAAGATGTCATCAAGCAGCTGTTCCATATCGTCCACCTGGTCTACGATGTTCTTACAGTGCTGCTTCACCTTGTTTCGTCCACTGGTTATATCCGCCATTTGAGCATGTGACCGGATTACCGTCAGTTGGTTGCGCAGCTCGTGCAGGTGAGCTGCGGCCATCCCGGCGACGACTGCCAGGTCAGCCATCTCCTCGAGTTCCATTTCGCTGCGGTTCCGAGTGGATGCTGGTTTCATGTCTCATCAGGAGAACGCATAATTCTCCCTCACCCCCAGAATTGATTGGCTTTTCTGCAAGAAAATGCACGAGAATCTGGCCAAGAGGAGTCCTTATACAATAATTTCAATGCTGATCTCTTAATTCCTTCTTTTGCTTGTGCCGTGCAATATCGCGATTTTACACCTCGCACCGAAGATGGTAACGGTGGATGGACATGACAAGTTACTGCTGACACAAACAGGGTTATATCGACACTGTTTGTCTATTTAGGGACAAAAACGATTCAGCTAGCAGATAGACATGCGAACTTGTGCGCAGAGTTTGGGTGTTTGGCTGGCACGGAAGGTTCGGTCA
>PUMD01000009.1 GCA_003551215.1 Clostridia bacterium
CGGTGAGGGTCCCCACACCCCGTGCGATGTCCAGTGCGAGTGACACGCCGGAAGGAAGGTTGCTCGAGATCTGCGTGACACGGGTGATCCCCGCCGCGCGGAGTTCGCCGTGCAGGGCGGAAGGCATCGTCCTTTGGGTGTGCCGTGTGCCTGCTTCCACGTCGCCGAAGCTCCAGCTCAGTCGCTGGGTGGGCGGACATACGCGTTCGCTGGTGATGTACACATAGAGGTCAGCGACGTGACAGTCGCTTCCATCAAACAGTTGCACCCTCACCGACCAACTGCCGCCCTCGCTGGGTACGTCGCCAGTGAGGCGCCCCTGGAACCTGTCGGCGAAGAACTCGAACGCAAGGCCGCGCGGTAGCGTGCTCGACGTGATTTCGGAGCGAACGACACCGAGCGCCTGGAGTTCCGCCCGAATGTCGGACGGCAGGCTCGCCGTTCTGCTGATGCGCATTCCTGCGGTGAATTCCCCGAACTGCCACCGGAACACCTCGGGCCTTTCGGGGCACTCCACCTCACAGGGCACCGTGATTGTCAAGTAGAGCATTGCGATCAAGCAGTTGCTCGTGTCGTGGAAGTCGATCCTCACCTGCCAGGTTCCGCCCCCTGCGGGCACTTCCCCGGCGATCGTTCCCTGCATCGAAGCCAGGTCAAACGCGAACGTCAAGCCCGCAGGCAGATCGGACAACCCTACTTCGGCACGGGTGGGTCGCAGCTGCGTGATTTGGGCGCGGATGTGCTGAGGAAGCGGACACACCTCACGCGCTCGGGGAAGCGGCGTGCGCGTGTACACGGTGCCCCAATCAGCCGCCCAGTCCAGACAACAGTCCCACTTCAGCACCAGCGGTGTTGGGCAGATGTAGGGTTCACACAGGTCCTCGAGGCAGTCTTCGTCGATGAAGGCCACCACTGAGGTCTCGATGTCGGTCACGATGTTCACGGACGTCCACGCGCTCGCGGCAGCATCCGCCGCGGCCCGCGCCATGACGTGTGCCTGGGCGAGGGCTTCGGTGTTCGCTTCGGCGAATACCGCTGCCCGCGCAAAGACCTCAGCGAGGGCACGGACCGATGCCTCGGCGCTGGCTGAGGCAAGGGCGCACGCCTGCGCGAAAGCGTAGGCCTGCGCCTCGGCGCTGGCTATGGCTTGCGCCATGGCGTAGGCCTCCACCTGCGCGCGTACTTCGGCGCTTGCGGCGGCGCTTGCGGCGGCTACGGCCGCGGCATAAGCGGAAGCCGCGGCTTCCACATACGTCGCCACGGCCACCTCGGCGCTGGCCTCCGCGCGGGCGGCCGCATAGGCGTAGGCGAACGCTTCTGCCTGGGCTTGGGCTGAAGCCTCAGCCGATGCGAGTGCTTCCGCGTAGGCCGATACGGCGGCCTCCGCTGCGGCATGGGCATGAGCAGCAGTGTCCGCCCGCACCTCAGCAAGAGCCTGTGTTCCGACGGCAACCTCGGCCTCGGCGTTCGCTCTAGCCTCTACACACGCACGGGCCTCCGCTTGGGCACGCCCAACCGCGTCAGCCACCGCTTCCATGGCGGCTGAAGCCGACGCCTGAGCTTCGGCGAGGGCACTAGCCGCCGCTTGGGCAGCAGCGTGCGCTTCGGCTGACGCCTGGGCGCATGCGCTGGCGTGGGCGATCGCCTCGGATGAAGCTCGGGCCTCGGAAGCCGCGTACGCGCTGGCATACGCTTCGCCCGTGCCCGCCGCTTCAGCGCTTGCCGTGGCTTCGGCATGGGCCTGGGCTGACGCCTGCGCACAGGCTTGCGCCTCTGCCGCCGCCCGTGCCGCCGCGCGTGCGGCCGCCTCAGCATAGCTCCTAACGAGCTCGACGGCCTCTCGCACGATGTCGTAGGCTTCGGACGCCCTTGCCTCAGCCTCCGCGTAAGCGCTGGCAGAGGCTTGCGCACTTGCCCACGCTGACGCCTCGGCACGGGCGAGCGCTTCGGCCATGGCTTCAGCGACCGCCGAAGCCCTAGCGCAGGCCTCTGCCGCCGCCTCCGCCTCTGCCGCCGCGCGTGCGGACGCTTCAGCGACCGCCTGCGCCATTGCACGGGCTATCCCCCGCGCTTCCGCACACGCTTGGGCGAGCGCGGACGCCTCAGCCTCGGCGTTCGCCTTTGCCTCGGCAATCGCCTCGGCGAATGCCGCTGCGGCCGCCTCGGCTCTGGCGTAGGCCCTGGCGCAGGCTAGCGCCTGGGCGCTGGCGGTGGCTTTGGCTTCACCGATCGCCAGTGCGGCCGCCTCGGCGATGGCGCTGGCTTCGGCCTTCGCCTCGCCGATAGCCTCGGCCATGGCCACAGCCTCGGCGTAGGCGTTTGCGGTGGCGATCGCCTGCGCCTCCGCCCGTGCCAAAGCAGCTGCCGACGCCTCCGCGCGCGCCGCTGCTGACGCGGACGCAAGCGCACATGCTTCCGCGGATGCGCTGGCAACCGCGCTTGCTTCCGCGACTGCCGTCACTGCCGCATCGATCGTGCCACCGACCTCGGCGTGAACGAGGCCGCATGGGACGTCCTGCACAACTCTCTTCCTGACGAGCACCGCCTGATCCTCAGCCTGGTCGAAAGCTCGCTGCGAATCCGCAGCCCGGGCCTCCGCACGTGCGCGGACCTCGGCGATGGACGCAGCGTACATCTCGGCAGCCGCTTGCGCCTTCGCCACAGCTTCGACCTGGACCCGAGCTTCCGACCGCGCGTGGGCCGCCACCTGAACCTGCGCCAACGCTCGCGCTTCCGCTCTTGAAAGGGCCCTCGCCACCGCTGCGGCATGGGCTTCCACTTCCGCAAGCGCCATGGCACAAGCCTCCGCATGCGCATTGGCAGCCGCCACCGCTCCCGCAGCCACCTCCACAACCGCCTCGATCGCCGCTGCCCCGAACACTGCAGCATCCGCACACGCCTCCACGGAAACTGCCGCGTCGGCACCGGCCGTGGCGCAAGCGCTGGCCAGCGTCTCGACGACTGCCTCAGCACGCGCCGCTGCCTGCGCTGCAGCTTCCGCCCGCGCCTGGGCTTGAGCGACCGCTGCTGCACACGCCTCCGCCATCGCCTCGGCGTACGCCTGGGCACTGGCCATGGTTTCGCCAATTTCGTAGGCCGCGTCCTGCGCAGCGTCGCTCGCTTCCGCAGCCGTATCGAGCATCGCTCCAAAGTCGAGTTCCTCGAGGATCGCCTCCGCAGCCTCCGCCGACGCTGTAGCACGTGCCGCAGCCTCCGCCGCAGCCTCCGCTTGGGCCTCAGCAATCGCTACGATGTCAGGAAGGAACTGAGGCACGGTTGCATCGACCGCACTCGTTGGCAGCCAGACCAGGGTTAGCACAAGCAGGGGCAACACTACGGCACCCCTTAAGATGCTCCGCCAGCCACGCAGCGGAACATGATGGGCCGATGCAATGCATGCGGCATCGCCTCGGTACGGTTTACAGAACTTCGACCTTCCTGCCCGACACTGGGAGTTCACGTCATCCTCCTTGGAGAATCCTCGCGCACGCGCTTCCGCCACTGGACAGCCGTCTTCAACACCCTTGCGCCGCCCTTCGCCACCTCCCTCTGCCAGCCCCGTGCTGTAGGTTCGTCGCCTGATACCGCGGGATGGGGAACGCATCACAGAACGGACGCTACAGCGGCGTCGACGTGGATGTCAAACGGGTTTGGCCTACATCCGCAGTAGCGATACATTCCTGCCCCTTTCGTCCCTCCGCGCCCACTTGCTTCTAGGACTGCAACCTATACTACACCTTTGATACGGGTTGCGTTTCATCTCATAGGAAACTGTGCGGTCACTTGGTGCCAAGTGCGTTCAGGGCACGACGTCTCGAGGCATCGTCGGGATCGCCTGCAGGCGCAAGCACCGTAACTGCGCTCGGTACCAACGCAATCTCCACAGGGGTCGTGCCGATGACGTCACCATCGGCCTGCACGGGAAGCGGGACCTTGGCGGAGATGGAGACTGTCCGCTCGGCGTGCAGGAACTGCGCCTCCAAGCGTGGCTTCCTTCCGACGACCGTGGCGAACAGATAGCGTGGATAGTCGAACAACGCTTGGGTGCTCATCACCCAGACGTTGAGGCGGCCGTCGTCCATCCGTATGTCCGGTGGCTTGGGGTACAAACGTCGAGCCAGAATGCCGCAGTTGTTGACCATGATCTCCACAGCGCGATAGGCATGATGCGTGCCGTCAACGACGACCGTCAACCGGCGCGGCCGCACCGAGATGAGCTTGACGAGCGTCGTGACGACGTAGGCAACGAAACCCAGACGACGCTTCTGGGCTCGCGAGATGTCGCGTACAACAGCCGCGCTCAGTCCCACACCGGCGTTGAGCACATACGCACGTCCGTTGATGCGCATGACGTCCACCTTGACGGATTGTGGTTGACCAACCATCAGCGCGACAGCAGCATCGACGGAGGTAGGAATGTTGAGCTCCCGGGCCACCAGGTTTCCCGTTCCCACCGGGATGATACCCAAGGGGATTTCGCTTCCCATAAGACCATCGACAACGGAGGAGACGGTCCCGTCACCGCCGGCGGCCAGAACAACGTCGAAGCCTTCTGTTAGCCGCTGACGGATTTCCTTGGCAAGATCCGCCCCCGGGCGGGTGGTGTGCAGCACGTACACGGCACCTGCAGCACGAAGATGGCGGTCAAGCGCTCGCTCCACAGCGCTCTGGCTATTCCGCCCCGCGCTCGGGTTGACGACAACCAGGACTCTCATCGCGTCCTCCTGGGTGTGCTGGGCCTATGGCCTTCCGATGAATGCGTGATAGAGACGATCCTCTCGGAAGAGGACGCCGGGGGGATGCTGGCACGCTTTCCCTGTGCGGCTGCAAACAGCGCGCGCCCCCGATCGCTGCCTATGCACCCGGGTATGTCATAGCGCACGGAGCATTGTACAGCGCCTGCGCTCCTGAAGTCCCCAAGGCTCCCGAGGTTCGACCTAGCCAAAGGGTCCCCGTGGGTCCCCCGACACCGTTATACTTGGGGCGCCACGGGCTTCAGGCCCGCGCGAGGAGGGCGAGAGAATGGGGCGAGTGTTCATCGCTGTCGTGGTCGTGTTTCTCGGGCTTGCTAGCGCTGGAGGGGCGGATCTTGTGACGCTGGACGGCCAGGCCGCAGCCCCGGCTGCGCTGTTGCGCGGCCGCGTGGCGATGCTGTTCGTTGTGGTTCCGGGGGTGGACGATTCCCTTCGTGTTGTAGAGTGGTTTGACGGTGCGGGGAAGGCCTTGCCCGACGTATCCCCGTTCGTTCTCGCCCCCGAGGACACACCGGAACTCAGGAAAGTGGGGGCATCGTATCCGGAACTCACCGTGCTCATCGACCAGCAGGCTGGATTCGGCATCGCCTTGGGCATCCAGGATGTGCCGGCCGTGGTCACGCTGCTCGACGGCCGTGTGCGGGAGTGGCTGATGCCTCCGTTCTCCCGGGCTGACCTTGTGGAGGCTATGGAGGCGCTGGCGGCTGCAGAGCGTCGAGGGCCGATTCCGTTGATCGGCACGTCAGCGCCAGCTATCGAGGGAAGGACGCCTGACGGGGAACCACGACCTCTTGATACGCTAACGCTTCCGACAATCCTCGTCTTCCTTAGCCCTGGATGTCCGTTCTGCTGGGATCTCGTCGATGAGCTCAAGACGCTGGAGGCGGACATCCCGGTGGTGCTCGTTGTCGAGGACGATGCTTTCACCACCGATTACGAGGCCCGGCTTGAGGTTGAGTTGCGCGAAGCACCGTCCGGATGGAAGCTTCTTCTAACCCCGGAGGGCGTCCGCGAGGACTATCGTGTGCTGGCGACGCCGACCTCGTTCTTGTTGACCGCCCGTGCGGAGATCTACGCTGTCCTGGAAGGTGCAGTTCCCGGTCCCATTCTGGAGAACGAAGTGCAACAGATGCTTGCCGATTGGGAGTCGGAGGACCCATAGCGCGAAGCGCCCGTGCATGCTTTGTCTGAATGGGTGTATACTCTTGGCTGTGGTCGTGAGAAAGCAGTGTCCCGAGTGTGGTCGTCGATCGTTCGCCGAGCAGGGGGAGAAGGAGTGGTCGTGTCCCAACTGTGGCGCGGACATGTCTCGCGTTCAGCCGGAGCCCACGGGTAGACGCGTGCTGGACGGGGAAGACTGACCGCGCACAACACCGAGCCCCGCCCTCCCGCATGCAAATCAGTTGGGCGCGATGCCTTATTCCATGCTAAAGTGGCGGGATGCAGGCGTCGTTAAGCCCGAGGACCAGCAAAGCCTGCTGAGAGGAGGGACGGATGCTGAGGATGCTGCGCGTCAACATGACGGACCTCTCCGTCAAAGTAGAGGAGGTTCCCGAGGCCTATGCAACGCTGGGAGGTCGGAGCCTCACCTCACGTCTGATTGCGGACGAAGTCGAACCCACATGCCATCCGCTGGGGCCGGGTAACAAGCTCGTCATCGCCCCGGGGGTCGTCTCCGGAACGTCGGCCCCTTCGTCAGGGAGGATTTCGGTCGGGGGGAAGTCACCCCTTACCGGGGGGATCAAGGAGTCCAACGCCGGTACGCCGGTTGCCCAACAGCTCGGACGGATGGGATACAGGGCCCTCGTCGTCGAGGGCCAACCCCAGGACGACGGACGCTGGTTTGCCCTTGAAGTCGACACGCAAGGGGGGACCTTGGTGCCTGTGGACGGGTACGAGGGCATGGGGCTTGATGAAGCCTTCGACAGGCTGCTTGCCGACCGCGGATCGGACAAAGGACTCATCGCCCCCGGTCCCGCAGGGGAGAGGGGCATGGCGGCGGCGGGGGTGTGCTTCAACGACAAGGAAGGACGGGCCTCCCGCTACGCCGGTCGAGGGGGCCTTGGCGCGGTGATGGGCAGCAAGCGGCTGAAATTCGTGATCGTGGACGCCACGGGTGCTCCCGGCGTACAGCTCCACAACGAAGAACGTTTCAAGTCGGGGCAACGGAAGCTCGTCGAGGGGTTGCGCAACCACGACGTGACCAAACCGGGTGGTGCCCTGAGCAGTTACGGGACGTCGGTGTTGATCAACATCCTCAACGAGGTAGGAGGACTCCCAACACGCAACTTCAGCGCCGGACGCTTCGAAGGGGCTTCCAATAC
>PUMD01000125.1 GCA_003551215.1 Clostridia bacterium
CAAATAAGCTGGAGATTCGAATTCAGAGCTTCATCAACATCTATCCACAGGCAATTGAAACTTGTCCACAGCCTATTGCCGGGTTATCCACAGTAAATTGTGGATAACGTTGACCTGCAGCATCTGATTCTGATATATACACGATATTCCGACTTGCTTCGACCTAGAATGAATCCTTGGCACGTGATTGAACCTCATTGTCGCACAGGTCATGATACCGCTTTTGCTCGTCCTTGTGGATGACTGGAGGAAACAATTAAGATGTTAGTTACAGCATTGATGTGCGGGTAAATATGTCCAGGAGGATGGGCCCACCCGGTTGGGGTACAGATTCATGTCCCGCGGCTTTTTCTAAGGTCTGCCATTTGCCTGATGTACTAAGACAGTGTTGTAAAGCAAATCCGGAATAATGGTAGCTACACCCGGTCATCTGACAGGGGTGCAGCGGTAGTTAGCATCATGGAGGAATTCTAATGTCGCTTGATGCTGAAGAAATCTGGGAAGAGGCCCTGGACCGTGTAAGACAGGAAGTCCTGCGCCCCAGTTTTGAAACCTGGTTGCGCAACTCTCAGGCGGTCGAAGTCGATCCCCACCAACAGAAGCTGATTGTGGCTGTTCCGCATGAGTTTGCCAAGACCTGGATCAGTGAGAATTATTCATCAGCTTTGGAAGATGCGCTATACGAGGTTATGGGAGCCCAGCTAGGCTTGAATTTGGTAGTTGATCTTGATGAGCAGGAAGATAGCTCGCGCGATTACCGGTATCAGGATGAGGCGGAAAAAGAAAATAACAACCCATCAGCTGGCTCCAGCCAGTCCGCACCAACCGGTACCACTCAGCGTAGCACAGCATCGGTTGGATCTTCCCTCAACCCAAAGTACACCTTCGAAAATTTTGTCGTTGGAAGCAGCAACCGGTTGGCACACGCTGCATCGCTTGCAGTTGCACAGGCTCCCGCACTGGCTTACAACCCACTATTTCTCTACGGGGGAGTGGGGCTGGGTAAGACTCATCTGATGCAGGCCATCGCTCACACAGTCCTCAAGGAAAGCCCCTCTCGTAATGTGGTTTACGTCTCGTCGGAGCGGTTCGCAAACGAGCTGATCAACTCCATCCGCGACACCGAAACCGTCAGTTTCCGGAATCGCTACCGTACAGTTGATGTGCTTCTGATTGACGACATTCAGTTCCTTGCCGGCAAAGAGAGAACGCAAGAAGAGTTTTTCCACACCTTTAACGCCCTGCATGAGGCAAACCGCCAGATAGTCATATCCAGCGACCGCCCGCCCAAAGAAATTCCCACCCTTGAGGAACGCCTGCGGTCCCGGTTTGAATGGGGACTCATTTCTGACATACAAACGCCGGATCTCGAAACCAGGATCGCGATCCTCCGCAAGAAGGCGCAGGCCGAACAACTGGACGTTCCCGACCAGGTACTGCGTTACATAGCCGAAAGCATCAAAACCAATATACGCGAGCTCGAAGGAGCACTGGTGCGTCTGGTGGCCTTTTCCTCCCTGCGTCAGCAGAACATAGATATGGAGCTGGCCGATGAAGCGCTGCGAGACCTTCTTCCACAGCAAAGCAGCGAGCCCCTTCGTATATCCGGCATACAGAATACTATTGCTGACTATTACGATTTGAGCGTCGACGACTTGAAAGGACGGCGAAGAACGCAGGCTATTGTATTTCCACGCCAGGTGGCCATGTATTTGTGCCGACTGCTGACGGAATTCTCTCTGCCGCAGATAGGGGAGGAATTTGGTGGTCGCGATCACAGCACGGTTATTCACGCCTGCAATAAAATTGAAGATAAGTTAGAAGGAGACCCCAGGCTACAGTCGACCCTCCAGGAGCTAAAACGTCAGCTGAAAGGCGGACGCTGATAAATCTTTTCCCTCCAGGCATTTCCGGCTGCTGAACCCATGCAGTCGAATATTGGGCAACGTAGGCAGGACATGTCGACAAGTTTGCGAACAACCTATATATAAGGTGTTGTTAACTCGTTGATAACTTGTATGTTGGCAGGATACTGTTGATGGTGTGGACAATATCCAAAACAAATAAACATCTTGTAAACAACCGTGACAGGAAGCAGAGCGTGGGAAAATGGTGGTTATCCACACCTTCCACAGCACTACTACTACTGCTACTATAGTTATCTTATTATAAAGTAATAGTAGTTAGCGCATCTGTACCCGCAGACCAAACTACAGAAGGGGTGTGAAGCTCATGAAGCTGCAAACTCAACAGGGGCCTTTGGAGTTCGCGTTGCAAACAGTCTACCAGGCCATCTCCAGAAGTACGAACCACCCAGTCCTCACTGGGATAATGCTGACTGCGCAGGAAGATATACTACACTTATCAGCAACTGATTTGGAAAAAAGCGTAGAATGCGTAATAGCGGCTGATGTTGAGATGCCCGGAGCCCTGGTGCTTCCCGGGCAGCAGCTGCGCGACATAGTCAACAAGATTCCCGAGGGAGAAATCTCCCTGAGCGCGCCAGAGGATAGGTATCAGGCGGTAATAACCTGGCGTAATTCTGAGTTTGTTCTTAATGGATATCCGCCAGATCAGTTTCCCAATCTACCAACCGCCGATGAGAGCAGCACATTTTCGATGTCGGCTGGAGTGCTGCAGGATGCTCTTACCAAGACAGTCTTTGTGGCATCTACCGATGAATCCATGCCTATAATAAGTGGCGTGAAACTGGACTTTTCAAACGGCGTAATGCAGACCATAGGAACTGATGGGTACCGGGTCGCTGTTTATGAGACAGACATTCCAGGTGTGACCCCAGACAGCCTGCAGATTGTGCTGCCCAAAAGGAGTACCCAGGACCTTTTACGTATGCTCAATCAGGTCGACTCAGTCGATTCTGTGGAGATATCTCTGTCAGAGAACCACGTATTCTTCGAAATGAACAACGGAGTCAAGTTCGCTACTGTCACGCTTGAGGGGAAGTACCCCGATGTGCTCACCATGGTACCCAATCCCCAGGATTACGCAACTCATATGACCTTTGATCGGACGGATTTCGCCGGTGCTTGTGAAAGAACGGCACTTCTCGCTGAGGAACACCAGGGCGGGGCGAGGCCTATACACTTACATATAAAGCCGGATACGTTAATATTCAAGGGAAGGTCACCCGAACTTGGGGAGGCTTACGATGAGATAGAAGGTCAACTAGAGGGTGATGAATTGGACATATTATTTCAGGCCAAGTACCTGATGGAAGGCATAAGTAATATGGATGCAGAGCATATAACCTTCAGTTTCACTGATCAGGAAAGCGCTGCGCAGATGCAGGGGGTAGGCTCTGAGAAATACCTTTACGTGGTACTACCGATGAAGACGCGAGAGTGAACATCACTGAAATGATCAGGACGGTGATCTACCATCGCTGATAGAAGCAGCTCTGAAGATGCTGTCGAAGTAGCAGTTGATTTAAATCGGCCTTTACGGCTGGATTCATTTTTGAAGCTGGCAGGTATCGTGGGCACAGGGGGTATGGCCAAACTACTCGTACAGGATGGTCAGGTGAAGTTAAACGGGGAAATCCACAGGCAGCGAACATCAGCTCTGAAAAGGGGCGACATCGTAGAAGTTGAAGGTGCTGGGTGCTTTCGCGTTGTTCCGGAAAATTGAGATGGGAATGAGCTGTTGCGGTGTACGTTGATAAGCTCTCCTTACGCAACTGGCGAACCTACTCTGAACTTACTTTTGAGCCTGCTTCTGGGTTGAACATAATCGTGGGAGACAATGCGGCAGGCAAGACAAATCTTTTGGAATCCCTCTATTACCTCGCTGCAGGAGCATCTCAGCGTACTTCCCGCGATTCCGAGCTGATCAGATGGGGGAGCGACAGCTTTCAGATACAAGCAGAGATCAGAGGAACAAGAGCCAGACACAGCCTTGAGTTCAGCTATCATCAAAATGAGGGCAAGAAATATTTATTAGATGGAGTCCAGATGGACTCACTCCGTGAAGTCCTTGGCGTGGTAAATGCGGTGATCTTCTCGCCGGATGATCTTTCCCTGGTCAAAGGAGCTCCGGAAAACCGTCGCGATTTTCTTGACGCGGAAATCTCTCAGATCGACCCGCGATATCAGGCGGATGCTGTCAGGTATCGAAGGATTGTCCGACAGCGCAATGATGAGTTAAAGCGCATAGCATCCGCGAAAAGCTCGAAAGCAACGGCAGATTTACTGTTAGATCCGTGGAATGAGCAGCTTGTAAAGACGGGCAGGGAGTTGATTTCCACCCGCCTGCTGATGCTACGTCTGTGGGGGGGAAGCAGCTGCAAGAGTTATAAGAAGCTCAGTCGAGGTTCTGAAACGCTGACCATAGCTTACGTGATGAGCACGCAACCGAAGAAAGTAGTGGTAGTTGCAGGCAGCAGGGTCGAAGAGGCGGACGGCGACATCTCGGGAAAGGCACCTGGCCGTTCCTCGTTGCGAAGGCGGTCCGAACAGCTCCTGAGCGCATCCCTCAAGAAACTCAGGGACGATGAAATAAGGCGGGGATACACCCTTGCGGGTCCTCACCGCGACGACATCGGTTTCTATGTGAATCAGCGAGCCGCGCGGCATTTTGCCTCGCAGGGTCAGCAGCGTTCCGTCGCGCTGGCTCTCAAGATCGGGGAGGTTCAGTGGATGAAGACACAGACCTCGAGCCAGCCATTGCTGCTTTTGGATGATGTAATGTCCGAGCTGGACTCCTCACGATCGGAGAGGCTGGCTCAGCTGGTCGGCGAAGATGGTCAAACATTCATTACGTGCACTGATTTGGGAGACCTTAACATCGACAGACTGGAAGGTGCTACGCTCTGGCGTGTTGACGCTGGGGAGGTGATGAGGGTTGGCTGAAAGAGAGGACCTGCGAGGTGATGAGCTGACCTTTGAGTCCGTGGGGTCAATCCTGCAGTCGTTGATGAATAAGCGGACAGGTTTACGAAAGAAGCTGAAAAAGAGAGAAATATTCACCCGGTGGAAAGATATTGCTGGCAGTCAGCTCAAGGGGAAGGTATTTCCCTTACGCATCAGAGGAAATGTGCTCTTCGTTGCTGCCATGAGCGCGTCCTGGGCACAGGAAGCAAGCTTCTTTAGAGACAGAATACTCGACAATATTTCCCGGGAAATAGGGGATGATGTTGTCGAAGAAATACGAATAGAAGTTAGAGGTAGCGGAAATATCAGTTCAGAAATGGAAATAAAGCGGCCAGAAGAACAGGATCGACAGAACCGTTTGAAGTCGACTCCTTCAATCGATATTTGCGGTGAGTTTGATCTTCCGGCAGAAGAATTAGATATGGAAGACTTACTGAAGCGTCTGCGCAGAGTGGATGAAAAGATGAAGAAGTGGCGTCATAAGCAGGGTTGGCCTTTGTGTCAGCAGTGCGGGCTTGCCTTTCCCCCAGATCTGCGCAACGGTGAATCTGATGATATTTGCCCTATCTGCCGCAGATATAGCCACGAAGAAAACATCCCTGATGTTCGCCGATTGGTGAGCGAGGCACCCTGGATGAGTACAGAAGAGTTGATGGGTGAGACCGGGGCGTCTTTTGAAGTGTGTCAGCAGATACGGGCGGATATGGAGTTGTATCTGCGCTGTCGGATAGTAGAGTGTGTGAACGAGGCTACTTCGGGAGGTGACCTTCCGCAGGATTTCAGAAGGTGCGTGATGCAGTTGATAATGCTGGTCAAATCCAAGTCGGATCCGCCCCTCAATTACCGAGAAGTTGAGGAGCAATGTGGCGCAACAGCCGCTGATTTGTTCTTCTGATATAATTGCTCGAGGAGGGATTTAGCGTGTATCTGCATGTTGGCTGCGGGCAGCTTGTTGACGTCAAAGATATAGTTACTATATGCGATTATGAAACATGGTCTGACTCAGAAGACAATCGTTCTATGCGCAGTATGCTGCGCATTGAGCAGCAAGTGGATTATGCCAGAGAGGATTCTGGTTCAGATGAAGGTGCAGGTGAGGAAATCCGTTCCGTAGTCATCTGCAACCACAAGTTGATATTTTCTCCAATAACAAGTCGTACGCTTCGGCTTCGTCTGCAGAGGAAGAATGGGCGACGAAAGGCGAGCGAGACATAAGCCAGCCCATTTAATGCCCTGCGGATGATGCCCGTCCAGAAGGCAGGGTAACGCTCGATTTAATGGTATATGGGGGAAGTCAAAAGAGGGTCATTAGTGTACAGCACATTTCCCTCACGGAGCATAGCCTGAGGTTACATGGATCACAGTTTACTGAATTGGGTGGTTTCCATGGATCACGTACTGAAAATTCTGCGTACACTGGGCGGTGAGACGCGAATCAAGCTCATAAAGCTCCTACAGCAGGGAGAGTTTTGCGTGTGTGAGCTGGAGCACATACTCGAGCTTTCCCAGCCTGCGATCTCCCAACAGGTTCGTCTGCTGAAGGAAGCTGGTCTGGTAGAGTCGCGTCGTGACGGCAACTGGATATACTACCGTCTGCAGGAAGATAACCTGACGGAGTCGCTGGAGAAAGTGAAACGGTACATTATGGAGAGACAGGGAGAGCCGGCAGGGATGGGTCATGAATGGAGCAGAATGCTTACAGTTCAATCATTAGAAGGTGACATGTGTCCTCGCCTGCCGGATGCGGAAGCTGAGTAGTACCGAAATTACCTGACAGCAAAAGGATTCATTCTGGGTGGACAGAAACCCTAAAGTCGGCTAATGTGCTTGCTTTCAGCTCCTCTTATGGAGGTCGTATGATTAGCCGTTTTGACTCCCAGCAGACCCTTACTGCGACTCCTTTTACCCTACCTGCTGTGGGGGAGTGACTGTGGCAGATTGTGCTCAGCCTTACGACGTATGGTATCACTCTCCAGACAAATGCAGGCAACCTGCAGAAATACCGCC
>PUMD01000199.1 GCA_003551215.1 Clostridia bacterium
CGAGTTCTTCAAGATGCTGGTCGCCGCCGAAGCAGGCGAGTCACCGGAGGTGGGCGATGAGGAGCTCCCCTTCAAGGATATCGAGGGTCACTGGGCCGAGCCGTATGTACGCTGGGCCATCGAGCAGGACTGGATTCCCACAGAAGAACTCGGCGACCGGGTTTACCCGGATGAAGTCATAACCAGGGTGGAGATGGCCTTCCTGGCTGCTCAGGCCGCTGAGCTTTCTGAGGTTGAGGAACCCGAGCTTGACTTCACTGATGCCGACGATATCGTCCCCGCAATGCAGGGATGGGTGGCAGCGGCAGTGGAAAACGATGTACTGACTGGTTATCCGGATGACACCTTCCGGCCCGGCGAAGGGCTGAAGCGCTCAGAGGCCGTCGTCGTGGTATGGAGGGTGCTGAATCAGATCCGCTGAGTCAAACTCGATGCAATCGAGCCGCTTTTGAGGGGATGTCGGCACATGCGGCATCCCCGTTTTCATGGTGTGTCCCGCAAGCGCAACCCCCCAGCGCGTGGGTTTCGTATTCGGTGCGTCATGCCGACAATGCCAAGGTACCGCAGCGAGGAGTAATCCACAGACCCTGCGGGGGGGGGGGGCCGGAAGCGCAGGTGAACCAGGGCTGTCATTCAGTTGCGGTGAACAGCCCATAAAACGGGGACAGGCCAACGTTGGTTTGGGGGAACGGAACCGGCATCAACCATGGCCAGGCGACCGGGAGGGGTTTATAGCCCAGGGTGGGACCGCACGGTCAGCGGCGGATGCTGCTTCATTGATGAAAAGCTGAGGCAGGATAAAGGCCCGACTGCTAGAAGCTGCAAGCTGTGGGTGAGATTACATGCTGAGTTGCATGCCGGGAAGGAGGATTCTGGTGCTCAAAAGATGGCTGAGGAGATTCCTGCGAGGCTTCCGGCGTCGGACGGTACGTACTGTAATGGACTCAATTTTCGGCAGAACCAAAGGCAAATAATAGGGCAGAATGACGGTGTTTTGTGCGGCAGCGGAGGTTGGTTCTGCACTGGTTTTTCGATCTGCTTTGTGGCCAACGGGCGGAGCAAAGCTAGTTTTCGATCGGTGACCCGAGACATCAGGCTTCTGAAGGAGCATCATCTTCTGAATATGAGGCGATAGAAGTTTTCTGAGAGTACCGCCGGTGGAGCAAGTCATTATTTTTCTTTGCTTTATTGAACCGCGGTGAGCCAGAGCGTGACATGAAACACTGAGGATTGCTGGATGAATCTTGCTGGAGTTTTAGGGGGGTGCCTGCAGGTGCGGGTATCCTCCTGATACATGTGCCTCCGCATAGAATGCGGCTTGCGCCGACGGGTCCGAAACAGGAGCCATCAAAAGAGCCGCTGTTGCAAAGTAGATGGTCTGCGCTATTGCCAGGATTTCGCCTCAAACAGATGCCCTGTCTAACATAAGAACGCGAAATCTTCTTCCAGATGGACACCTTTTTTATATCGGCTGCTGTCATGCGCCGGTAGGTGATCGGGTGGATTGCCCCGACAATCCGGGTATTGACCCCTATTGTTCGCTGGTGTACTGTGCGTCTGAAGTATGAAGATTCAGCAGGGACTCGGGAAGGGGTTGCAGATGATGCCGCCTCCAACCTTGCATTAAGCTGTAACTCCTCGCCAGGAAAAACCGATCAATTTTTGTCACGTGCCATTATCTTTTTAAAGGTCAAATAGCAGGACATTCCCAGTATGCCCCGAAATATATAAACAAGAAGGACTGCTGCTTGGTTTGAGGGTGCTTGTGTATCAGGGGGATAATTGCAAGATGCTGTTAACATCGTAGATGACAGTTTGAGGGCCTGCACCGGGAGGGGGTCGGGCACTAACGCTGGCCATGCTGTGCTGACTAAAAGGGAGGTCATCGACGCTAATGAGAGGTTATGGTTCACAATCTGCAGTAGCACCGCTGAGAAGGTGTTTGCTGAGAAGGCCAAGCTGGGATTCCAAACGGGAAGAAGACTGGCAAAAAACCTGGGGTTATGATAGAAAGCCCGAACTCGAGCGGGCGCAGGCGGAACACGACCGCTTTGCCAATACTCTGCGAGATTGCGGTGTCCAGGTAGATTACCTGCAGGGAGAGGCCGACGGCCTGTTCGATGCGGTCTTTGCCCACGATAGGGCTCTTATCACCGATGAGGGAGCGATAATACTCAGATCAGGGAAGCCCACCAGGCAGGGAGAAAGCGCTCTGATGGAAAAGGGGCTGCGCAGCCTGGACATCCCGATCATCTACAGTATGGAGTCGCCAATGACCGCGGATGGGGGCGACTTTCTGTGGTTGAACAGCAACCTGCTGCTGGCGGGATACTCGTACCGCTCAAATGCAGCCCGTGAGGATGAGTTTGTCAACCTGATGAGCGGGCTAGGTGTTGAGGTAAGGAGTGCACCGGTGCCTCACTGGACCGGAACCGGTGACGTTATGCATCTGACCTCATTCATCAGCCTGGTGGATTCCGATCTTGCTGTGGCCTACCGAAAGATTATGGCAGTGGAGACAGTGGAATTTCTACAAAAACAGGGAATCAGCTTTGTGGATGTTTCTGACGATGAGTTCGACATGGGATTGGGGGCCAACGTTCTGGCAGTGGCACCCCGCAAGTGTTTGATGCTGAAGGACTACCCCAAGGTTCGCGAGGATCTGGAGGCTGCCGGGGCTGAAGTCATGGTTTTCAGTGGAGAAGAGATATCACACAACATGAAGGGTGGCGCAACCTGCATGACCCTGGCGCTTATGCGCGACTACTGAGCGCAAGGCCAGGTCTGCCAACAGGGGTGTTTGCTGCTTGATTGGCTTTCTGCCCGGGTTGCTTGGTTTCACATGAAGGGAGCTTGGACAATGTCCGGTCTTTTAGACAAGAAAATAGCCCTTGTGCTGGTGGCCATATTTGCCCTGGGTGTGCTGGCTGTGGCTTGCGCACCGGAGGAAGAAGTGGAGGAAGAACCGGCAGTCGAACTGGCAGATGAGCAGATTCTGCATCTTTCGTTGGATGAGGACCCTGACGTGCTTGACCCAAAGCATACGTCTATGGCCGTAGCCAGTGCGGTGATGGACCTGCTTTACGACCGGCTGGTGTACATCGACGAGGATGGCCTGCCGCAGCCCTGGCTGGCAGAATCCTGGGACATACAGGACGACGGCGAGGTAGTGGTGTTCCAGCTGCGCGAGGGAGTCGAATTCCATGACGGAACGCCGCTGGATGCGGAAGCGGTGGCTTTTTCTTTCAACCGTCTGGTTGACCCCGATGATCCCGCAGCACAGGACTGGATAGGTCCTCTGGACAGAGCAGAGGCCACCGGAGAATATGAGGTAACGCTCTATTATGACGACATTTACGCCCCGATATTCACGCAGCTGAGCACTGCTTATCTGGGTATCGTGTCACCTACTGCAGTACAGGAGATGGGAGATGACTTTCAGCGGAGCCCGGTCGGGTCCGGTCCCATGCAGTTTAAAAGCTGGCACCCGGGCGACCGCATAGTGCTGGAGCGGAACGAGGATTACCAGACCTGGCGGGAGGACGTCGATAATAAGGGGCCCTGGCACCTGGAGCAGGTAGTTTACAACATCGTCCCTGAACCTGGAACCAGGGTAGCCGCCCTGGAGACCGGTGATCTACACGTCACCGAGGTCCCCCCCGAGGAGTACCCCTACCTTGAGGATGACCCCGCTTTTGTGGGAATGCCCTGGCGGGAAGGGACCAACATCTGCTACATCGAGTTCGACTGTGAGAATCCACCCTTTGACGATGTCCGCATGCGTCAGGCCGTAGCCTATGCCCTGGACATAGAAGAAATTGTAGAGGGCGCGCTTGGCGGTTACGGAGAAGCTAACTGGACCCCACTTCCGGTTGGAGTGCCTGGCTACGATGCCGACATAGGGGAAGAGTACGGGTACCATCACAACCCGGATAAGGCGGTCCAGCTGCTGGAGGAGATGGATCTGGTTGACACCACCGGGGATGGATTCGTCGACATCGATGGTGAGAAGATGGAGCTGCTTTTCTGGATTTACCCGGTTGATCACCTGTCGAAGGCCTCGGAGATAATCAAGGGCCAGCTGGCCGATGTTGGAATCGATATGGAAATTCAGACGCTGGAGCTGGGAACCCTGATCGCCCGCGTGTTCGATCGCGAGCAGGACTTCAACATCATGAGGTTCACGTGGCCCGACCCGGTTTTGCTCACATTCTGTCACCGGACCGGTCAGTGGCTTTACAGCAATCCCGACGTGGATGAGCTGCTGGACAAGGCCGATTCGACGCTGGAACCCGAGGAGAGGTTGGAGTACGTAAGGCAGGCGCAGATAGAACTGCTCAACGACGCTGCCCTGGTACCGCTTTACACCACCTGGGTGCTGGAGATGCACCGGGTGGAAGTTGAGGACCTTGCAAGGTGTTTTCAGGGTCGTTTGCTGTTCCATGATGTGCGCATAACGAAATGAATGAGCAATGCGGCGGGGGCGTTTGCCGCCCCCGCCGTCTGCATAATGGTGAATATAACCGCTCATTAAGAGGTGATATGCTCGATGGCTCAGTATGTGGCCAGAAGACTGCTTCTGCTCATTCCGGTGCTGCTTGGGGTCAGCATTCTGGTGTTTTCCATGAGGGTGCTTGTTCCCGGCGATCCGGTGAGGATCATGCTGTTTGGGCAGGCAGCGACAGAAGAGCGGGTCGAGCAGCTGCGTCAGCACCTGGGACTGGACCAACCCCTGCACGTGCAGTACCTGCGGTACATGCGGAATATACTGCGCGGTGACCTGGGAACTTCCATCCGCTCAAGGAGACCAGTCACGGTCGAGATTCTGGAGCGGTACCCCAATACGATAAGGCTAACGGTGGGCAGCCTGTTGATCGCTGCCGCGATTGGATTGGTTGCAGGAGTTGTCTCTGCAGTCTACAAGGATACGTGGCTGGATGTGGTCAGCATGCTTGGGGCACTGCTTGGCCTTTCCATGCCCCATTTCTGGCTGGGACTTTTGCTCATGATGTTTTTCTCTGTGAGGTTGAGGTGGTTTCCGGCCATGGGTAGTGCAACGCTTCGGCACCTGGTGCTGCCTGCGATGACTCTCGGCCTGATCACCTCCGCCATGCTCGCCCGGCTGGTCCGGTCCAGCATGCTGGATGTGCTTCAGCTGGACTACGTGCGCACCGCCAGGGCCAAGGGGCTCTCCGAGAGAGTGGTGACATACAAGCATGCCCTGAGAAACGCCCTTATCCCAGCTGTCACCATGTTAGGCCTGTACTTTGGATATTTGCTCGGGGGATCTTTTGTCATAGAGATCGTTTTTTCCTATCAGGGCATAGGTGAAGCCTACCTTTCGGCGATTCTGGGTAGAGATTTCCCCTTGATACAGGGGATCGTTTTGGTTTACGCGGTTACCATCGCGGTGGTTAACCTGGTTGTGGACTGCATGTACGGGATTCTGGATCCGCAGGTTCGTTACGACTGATGATGCTGCATTACTACAGGAGGTGAGGCAGGGCAGATGCCTAAGGATCAGACTACAGGTCGACATTCTCTTCCCGTCTGGCGGTTGATGCTGGCACGCATAGTACGAAAACGGGCTGCACAGATAGGAGGCGCGATTGTTCTGGTTCTTGTGATCACAGCTCTGGCAGCGCCGTACATTGCCACGCATGATCCCTTCGAAAGAAATATGGCCCAACGCATACAGCCGCCCGGTGATGGGCATCTGCTGGGTACGGACGATCTGGGGCGCGATATGTTCAGTCGGATAGTCTACGGCTCCAGAATAACCCTGCAGATCGGCCTGATATCAGTGGGGATATCGGCTGTCGTGGGAACTTTGGTTGGATTGCTGGTCGGTTATGTTGGTGGACTGCTTGACCTTATGGTTATGCGTGCGATTGATATCCTTATGGCTTTCTCCGGCATACTGCTGGCCCTTGTGGTGGTGGCGATACTGGGGCCGAGCCTGGAGAACGCGATGATCGCGGTTGGCATATCGGGAATTCCAGAGTTTGCCCGACTGGTGCGGGGTTCGACGGTTTCGGTCAGGCAGGAAATGTACATCGAGGCCGCGCAGAGTCAGGGAGCGGGATCCGCACGGATCATGTTCCTTCACGTTCTGCCGAATATCATCTCGCCGATCCTTGTGCTGACCACCCTTCGCTTCCCAGCTGCTATTCTGACTGCAGCCTCGCTGAGCTTTGTGGGGCTGGGGGCTCAACCTCCCAGTCCGGAATGGGGGGCTCTTTTGGTAGGTGCGCGGGTCCACCTGCGCCGCGCCCCCTGGATCGTCAACTACCCAGGGTTTGCCATAATGTTCAGCGTACTGGGGTTCAACCTGCTGGGCAACGCCCTGCGGGATGTGCTTGATCCGAGGGAACTGCAGGGTTGATGAACGACGTCTGATTGCTGTTGAGGTTTCGACTTGAGACTGCCCTGTGAGGGTCTCGCATATTACAGCCCTATGGGACGGCCTCGAGACATCTGTCTCCCTGATTGGGTTTTTTGTTTGACATCAGGCCTGCTAAGCCTACTTCGATGGGTATCGTGGTACTTTCTGCTTTTCGCCTTGAGGACACATAAATTTACAGCCCCTGCAGTCAAATCCGCATGCTCCTGCTCTGCTGTTTACCCACCAGGTTGCGTCATGCTGCGAGTGGTGCTGCCTGCGGTAGACACCGGCCTTCAGCTGGCGGCCTCATTTTGCCCTTTCAGCGTCAGGTGCAGGCGGAATACCATATAGGAGGCGATGAAGAGCAATCCAGCAGCCAGCATGGAGAGCCGGATGCCCAGCGGGTCGGTGAATTCGCCGCCGAAAAA
>PUMD01000060.1 GCA_003551215.1 Clostridia bacterium
CCTTCAATGCCCTGTCTCTATGTTCTATGACTACGCTGAGTACATTGGCTACGGCTTCACGCTCGGATCTACCACATATGCTCCAGACGGTAAATGGAGCAAGGCGGGCACTGTCAGAGCAGGGGATTATTCAAGAATGCACTTCGCGTGTAGTTTCCGTGAAAAAGACTGGTCGCAACAATTGACCCCAGAGGAGGTCGAGGTTTGGCACGCTTTCGAAGAGGTTCTGGACGCAGCCTGGGAGGAGACCGATCCGTGGGATGTCGGGGCGTCCCCAGATGAGGATGAGGTCTCCGCAAGAATTGCAGCGCAATTTGACATGTCGGCTGACAAAGTCAACAACATTGTACGCAAGCAAATAATCTGGATGATTATGGATGAGGAAGAATAAAAACATGACAGGGAAGCAATCTGTATGTTCGACCGGAGGAAGAAAGAGGAGAATCGGGAGAGTGGGCCGGTGGATGCCTATCACGTTGTGACTTTGCTCTTATCCGCTCTACTCGTCTACACGGCTTGGCAGAATAACAATCTGAGTGGTGCGCTAGTAACCATAGAAAAGCGCAGAGCAAAAAGAGCTAGGACGGTGTTCAACTTGGGGGGTTCTCAGTTGACGGATCCAGGTCATAAAGCAGAGCAGATCAGGTGTTCACAGAAGAATAATTGCTGGAGTTCGTCAGTTTGAGTGGGTAATCAGGAGAATCCCCTCTATTTTCAGGTTGCTCCGGCTTCAACTGCTTCCAATCCGAACATTTCGGGCATTAGTTTCCCTAATTTCTTTAAATTAACCGCAGCGGCGGTCCACACTGCCTGCAGATGTGTCTTAGTTTTGCCGATGTACCGTCCGAATCTCAACCTGTGACGGTAGAGCAGCTCGCTTATTTTGCGCTCAACTATGGCCCGCCTGTTGTAAATCTGCTCAAACTCCTGTGTCCGGTTGAACTCCAAGGCTCCATCCACCACTTCCTGATAGTAATGCAGAGTGATGGAACGACCATTTTTGGCAGTGGTGCATTGCTCCCTTTTGCCGCAGGCTCTGCAAACATCAGCGGGGAACTGAAACTTCTTCACCTTGCGGTTTTTGTGATCCCGGGCCTGATATATTTTATCGGTGGTGTATCCCCCGGGACAGGTGGCCCGGTTATCCTCAATGATGAAGTCCGTCTTGCTGAACTTTCCGTTGTTGGTGTGAGTGCCCTTCGGCAGCTTGGCCACCATCTCTATGCTTTTACCCCTCAACTTCACCCGGTTGTCCGGGATGCCGTAGTGGCTGTCGCCTATGAGAATGTCGGGAGTGTCCCCCAGGGGCTCTTCCTGCCGGTCTATCATATCCTCCAGAGGCTCGGAGTCGTGGGCGTTGCCCGGGGTCACTGCAACCCCGGTAATCAGCTCGCTTTCGATGTCTTCTGTAATATGCACCTTGTACCCATCGAAGCGCTGTGACTTTGACTTCCTTCCGTGCCTCATCTGGGTGTCATTGGTGCTGACGATCCTGTCTTTGGCCACTCCCCGCTTCAACTTGGGACCTTCATCATCCTCGTCCTCCGGAGCGGTGATGTCCTGCTGCAGGATATCCGAAAGCAATCCGGCAGCTTCTATCACTTCCTCGGTGGCCAACTGGCTACCATCCAGTGACTGCAGCACCCCCCGGGCAGTGGTGACGGTCTCTTTCAGCCACTTTGCTCTGGCTTCCGCACTGCTCCAGTCTATGTCCGGCTTCTCCCCGGAAGTGTACTGCTTCAGATCGTGTTCTTCTATGAACTCCCCGGCCAACTCCGGTTCCTCCTCCAAAAGCCGCAGCGACAGCTTGCGTAAAGATGAACGCAAAAGCTCGTAGGAATCCTGCACCCTGGCCGCCCCGAATATGTGCGAGGAATCCACCGCCTGTTTGGCGTTTGGCTTCAATACTCCCACCTCAACTGCCAGCTGGTTGAGCTTTTCGAAGATAACACCCACCTTATTGTTAACCAGCAGGCGGGCGCGAAAGTGATTCAGGTTGGAGTGAGGAAATCCTTCATAGTCCAGGGGAAGGCCCAGGGCATACTGCCAGCGGAGGTCAAACTGCAAGCGCCTGACTGCCTCCCGGTCTGATACTCCGTCGTGGTATTGAAGCAGCGAAACCTTGGCCAGAAGGGAGGGTGGATGGGAATACCGTCCACGAGTGGAATGATACATGTCGGCAAAATCATCATCTGAGAGATACTCGTCCCCCAACTGGTGCAAAATGTGATAGATGGAACCGGGTTCTATCTTGTGCTGTATCATCGGCGCCATATCAAACAAACTTCTCTGCCCTGAATCCCGGCCCATCATGTCATATCATCCTCCCAAACAGTAGTTTCTGGGTTCCTACTATCTGCTTTCGATCTTTTGTTCGATTATCCTGCCCGAATCGGGCGATCTTTTGAACACCGTCCTAGAGAGAAAGCAGAAAAGGCAGAATTGCGAGTTTATGTCCAGATGCGCCGTAAACAATGGGAGCCCGGGTTTCCATTAATAAATGACAGAATTGTAATTCGGAACGTGGGGATGGCGCCCGCACGAAATGTCAGGTTGTTTGTAGATGGGATTGAGATATCAGCCGGAAGTGAAGAGGGAGTTGGTACGGATGGTTTCGTTGCGGAAGCCCCTTTTCCGCTTCAGGAGCTCGGCCCTGATGGTGGGGAGTACTATCTCCAGTTCAATACTGGTTTCAGCGACGGATCTCCATGGTACTTTCAGTTAAGATGGTCGGACGATTATTCAGATGAACGTTCGTGGAGTACTGAGGCTGGCCTGACCTATTAGGCGCGAAGTATTAGCAGCGAGGATTACCTAAACGAAGGCAAAAGAGTCTAGAGATGGTTGGGGGTTCTCAATCAGGTGAGTTGAGATTCAGGCGAAGAAGAGGAAGGGAGAGGGGGAGTGATGAGCGATTTTAAGAAACGTGTCAAGAAATGGCTAGAAGATACCGGATACCCCCTTGAGATGCAAGTAGCTAGAACCCTTCAAAATACAGGTTTCCGGGTGTCTCAAAGTCAATACTGGGAAGATCCAGACACGGAGAAGATGAGAGAGACAGACGTAATCGCGACCCTTGAAAAGACCGAATGGGGTGAGAAACCCAACCTAACAGATGTAATTGAAGCATCGGGCCAGCTTATTCTTGAGTGTAAGTCATCTAAGAATCTCCCGTGGGTCGTTTTCTCCAGAACCAGTCGTGAAGGGCCACTTCTTCAAGGTTTTAAACTCGTCCGCGCCATTCCCAGGCAGTGTGTTCACATCCCGGAACTGATGAGGACTCTCGCCCCATTCGTCAGAAATGAAAGCAGGAGCGCTTACGGTGTTACTACGTCTTGTCGCCAAACCAACAAAGATTCTGCCTATTCCGCCATGATGTCTGTGGCGAAATCCGCCCGCTACTGGATCCGTCAAGCGACATCGCCCGCGTTTGCCATCCCGGTAATCGTAATAGAGGCCCCATTGTTAGAGGCATACCTGGATGGCACAGAGATTGTGGTCAATGAACTCGATATGGCCGCAGTCTTGTCTGGAGCAACAGGTGAAACGACCGTCGTTTGCGTTATACGAAGAACCTATCTAGAGTGTTTTGCCAAGCGGGCAAAGGAACTGTTTACGCGCGTCATAGACTATCACATTAACCTCCAGTTGGATGATAAAGCAAACACACCCGAAGACAAATCTACGGGTTGATTTTGTGTCGAAGGATTGGAAGAACAAGCTTTGTTACGGTGACAACTTCGATATCATTCTGAAGCGCAGCGCCAAACGAAGGAGTCATCTGAACAGAAACGATTGTTTTAACAACGCCCAGGAGGAGCCCCGAACCATGGGATTAGAGCGAGTACTCGCCATAATAGGAGCATTAGGCACCTTCAGCGACTGGGCAATGTATTTTCTCCATCGGCGAGAGTCGCGGCTGGAGTTGGAACCACTTAGGCGAGAGAAGGACAAGAACAAGTTTGTCACTTACCTGGCCCAAGAGGAAGGGCATATCAACGAAAACACGATTTTCGAAGAGTTCGACGACGATTTTCAACCTGATTGCATTAGACAGTTGTTGCTAGAGCTATACGACGAGGATAGAGCTGAGCCTCTGAAATTTTATGGAGATTAAGATACATGTTGGTCGTTCGGTCCGCCCAGAGACCGGAGGTAATGGGGGAGCCTGAGAGCCTAGAAGGCAGGGCACTGCAGATGTGAACAAGCAACGTCAGATTGCCTCGGCCGTGAGATCGAGTAATTAAGGGGGTGGAGCTATGTCTCCAAGAGGAGAATCTCGGTACGACACCGCTCAGGTGTGCCTGAACGGACACGTAATCACCACACGTGCCGATGACATGCCAAATACGCGACAAGACTTCTGTGGCAGATGTGGCGAAGCAGCAATTATGGCGTGTCAGGACTGTAGCGTTAGAATACGCGGACTCTTTCTCAGTCCAATGGATCGGGAACTGGAGCGCCTTTACCCTTCGAAACCAGCTGCTCAGCCAACGGGCCCTCCACCAGCATACTGCCATTCCTGCGGCGAGCCCTACCCTTGGACGCAACGGTCCCTGGAGGCCGCAGAAGAGCTCATCGAGTTAGAAGAAGACCTCAGCCCCGATGACAAACAATCACTCAAAAATGACCTGCCCGATTTGGTCACCGATACTCCCAGGACCAAGGTCGCAGTGGCGAAAATGAAACAGTTCCTCCAGAACGCTGCGCCGTGGCTAGCTGAGCAAATGCGAGAGCTTCTGGTGGATGTGATCAGCGAGACTGCTAAAAAGGCTTTGTTTCCTGACAGGTAAGTATTTGCGCATTCGGCCAGGAGATCCGGTTGCTTCGTGACGGCAGTAAAATGCGGTCCCTGTCTACATTGCTAATCCTCAGACCACGACAAAAACAAAGGGCACTGGGACGGCTTAAAGAGTGACGTTTTGCCCTATGATGAAGGACAAGAGCCACCAAGACGTAAGAGGTAAGAGAAGAAAGGACAACCGGCCATAAAAATAAAGGGGAATTTTAAGTGGGGGAGTTCTTCCTTGATTTGCTACAAAATTTTGCGCGATTCACAGTTAATAGCTGGCATTACTTCATCCCTCCTTTAGTTGTGATTGGAGCACAAGAAGTTGATTAAGAGATTTCGTGAGAAGCCAAGACTGTCTCTGCAAATTGAAAGGGCTGCAATTTGAGCCACAGCTGTTAGAAAGCAAGGAACAAAGAGTGTGGCTGGTGTTTGATCCTATAGAACTCGAAATTGGGCAAGACGGCCTTCCGGAGAATATTACTCTTCATCTTGTAACCAGCAGAGAGAATTTTCACATTGAAGTAAGCCTAAGCCAGATTCCTACTAAGATGAAGACCTTAAGGTGATTACTAGATAACCCCAAAAGGAATGTTTGAGGTGAGCAAACATGCCCGTTTCATATACACCCGTCTATATTGAGAAATTCGATCAGCCGGAAGTAGGACGGTCTGTGTTACTCCCTAAACAGGGAGCCTTGATTGAACAAATGGATCCACCTGAGACTAGAATCGTCCTTCACAGAGAGGATTATTTGGACGATTACGCTGAGTATGAAGTAAACCACGAAAAGATCGTTAAGGATAGAGGACGCGTGGGCGAAACGAGATTCACGCAGTATATTCGTCCAGCAGAATTTGATGCTTATTATGAGGCACAGGAAAATCTTCTGTTACTCCGAACAAACGTTGATACTGCAAGAGATTTCATCAAGACCGCCAATGATAGACTGGTATCGTTCAAGGCCAGAGCTTATGAGGTAGACTTCCCCCAACTGGTTGAGCGAATCGACCGCATCAGTGGCGCTTGGTTTCGTGAAATTCCTGACCGGTTTCTCAGTTCCCTAGGGATTTTTGGCTCAAATGTGAACCGAAGCGATCAATACAAGTACTACGTCAAAGAAGGAGAAGTTTCTAGTCTTATGTTCGACTATTCCCTGGACGGACAATGGACTGTTCTCGTTGGCCGATTCGGCAATATGGTAATATACGATAAATTAAATTCGAGAAGGGTAGAACTGAAGCTGGTTTACTCCCTTTTTAAAGATGTTGTATCACCCGCTAGCATCCTCAAGGACGGAGGCGGATAGAGCAAGGTAGCGCTTTATGATTTCGCGCCAAGATGTAAGGTCTGAGCCATGGATACGCAGACCAGATTCTGTTACGATGACTCGTGGTTCAGAATCGTGGGGTGGGACGCGTAGCCTTACGTTTAGATCCTCTATTTGTGACGCTGCTACGTTTCTGAGAAAAAGACTGTAGTATGGATTTAGCTCCGGAAACTGGACTTCAAAGTCGACTTGCATTTCCCCTTCGAGTGCGGCTAGGCTCTGCAAAATCCTATCTAACGGTCCGTCAACCACACGCAAAGAACTTCTGAAGGAACGCTCATGCTCCATGATTCTGACGTGAAATTCACGACTAGAGGTCAAACCCACAGGACCGACGTGCTGATGAGCATCAATTTTGAATACCATTCGTTCAATCCTAATTACTAGTTCCCTACCGTTTTCCGCCAATACCTCAGAATCCTCGTACGTTTTCAGCAATTTATCTGATATTGATGTCACCGTCAGGGTTGAATCTTCTTCGGCGTGAATCTTGCAGTAAACAGACCAACATACATCAGGATTGAGCACATGCACTCTTTGCCTACTAAACCATAGAAACACTTCTTGATTGTTTGCATAGCACCACTGACAGGCTAAAATGACCCAGCTTATGGCTTGTATCCC
>PUMD01000086.1 GCA_003551215.1 Clostridia bacterium
TAAACGAGGTTACACGGCTGGTGACAGAAGCACAACGCTGCGGGATAGGAAAGATTTCTTTCGAAGGCGGTGAACCCTTTGTCCTTTATCCTCTGTTGAAAGAGGGGGTCAGAGCCGCCCAGAGGCGAAATCTACAGGTAAGTGTAGTCACCAATGGGTACTGGGCTACATCGACTGCGGATGCCCGTCACTGGCTTGTGCCGCTGGCTGAACTGGGACCGCTGAGCATCATGATCAGTACCGACGATTACCACGGGGGAGAGATCGAAGCCCAGCGTGCCAGCAATGCTGAGACGGCCGCAGAAGATCTTGGAGTTGGAGTCATAATTAATGAGACTACTGCAAAACAGGTTATGTTTCGTGGTCGAGCAGCCCACGAGTTGGCTCACATGCAGGCGGCGGACACCTGCTGGGAAGAATTCGACCAGTGTCCTCACGAGTCACTGGATACACCCACTCGGGTGCATCTGGATCCTATGGGGTATATGCATGTGTGCCAGGGAGTCTGTGCCGGGCAGCTCACCAGGCCACAGCAGCTGGGGGATCTGCTCGCTTCGGACATGCGGAACCATCCCATTGTGAGGCATCTTGCTACCGGCGGTCCTGCCGACCTGGTGCGGCAGTTTGGCCTGCCTTTGGAGGGCGATTATGTTGATGCGTGCCACCTATGCTATACGGCACGACAATACATGAGGAATGAAAAGCAGTTTCCCCAGTACCTTGCTCCCGGCTGGGTATATGGTGAAAAAGAGGCAGAAAGGCATAAGAATGGGCCGCGGTCAGACGGTACATACAGCAAATTTTAGATAATGTAGAGTTTGCCCAAATCCGCAGAATTGGCACTTGGCAGGAGATCAAAAACATACTAAAATAATGATCAAGGTCGCCGGAATGCTCACATGCTCTTCCTCTACCCCCTAATCCTCCTGGCCGAGGCACGGTTTTCGAGGTTGAAAAGTTCCGGCGACCTTAAATTATGCTCACCGTGCCTGAGAATAATTGACACGTCGTTGCTCTGTCCTCCAGCAACCCTATTTCTATAATTCCTCTTCTGATTACTGTATCCTGCAAACTTCAGGTTTTAATTGAATACAAACCCTGCGGAATTGTAACGGCTTGATATGTAAGTATTTGCACCGGCGGCCCAGTATTAACCTCCGTCCCTGACACATTGCCGATGTTGCTGACACACAGGGAAAGGCAGGGCACTAGTTCCCACCTGATAACTCATTTTTGAATTAACACATACAATATCAGTGATCTCGGCGTCCAGGGGCGCACATGGGAGGAAGCTCATCGCCATATTGAGTACCGCAGCGAAAAGTGGATTGTGGTGGAACCAGACTGCCCAAAGGAGGGACAACATGAGCAAGTCATTTGTGGTCCTGAGCGAGGAGAAGGTACAACGGCTCAAGCGAATATGCAAGCAAAAAGATGCGGGAGCTGCTCTCGATTTTCTGACGTACGTAGTGGCTCCCAAGCTCCGAAAACGCCGGACGTGCAGCGGAAGACAGAGGAGGGTATACCGGGAAGGACAATTTTGACCTTCACCGCAGCCGAATCGGCAGAGACGCCTACGAAACAGTCAGTCTGAACGAAGAGAGCGAGCCAATCTGTCTCTGCGCAGCGATGACGGTAGATACTGCCAGATCTGTCTGAGCAGTGCGCTGTAGGTGTCCTTCCCTTGAGTAACATCGATGAAAGTTTGCAGAAGTATTGGTCTTACCAACACGAGACGGTACAGATGAGAGGGCCAGCGATAAAGCACCCTGGACAGGCGATAGGCAAGACGCAGCTGGGGAAACAGGTGCGCCTCGAGCAAATTCCGATAGTCCAGCTGAAATCTGCGGTCAGGCCAGGAATCACAGATCGCCCGGTAAGCCATTTCTGAACTCATCAGTGCCTGATAAATCCCCTCACCGGTTATGGGATCTGCCACCGCAGCAGCATCACCGACACAGAGCCAGCCTTCTCCAGCAAAGGCCGCAGATTTCCTGGGAGTGAAGGTGCACAGGGGATGACCTGTCATCCTGTCCACCTGCCAATCTTGTGCTGTCGTCTCAAAGCTGTCAAGATACCGGCGAAAAGAGCTGCCCAGACCTGTAGGTGACTCCCCAACCGAGCCGATACCGATCGATACATGTTCCTGTTTGGGCACCAGCCACCCATATCCACCTGGTATCATATCGGGGCGAAGATCAAGAAGAATCTCGCCCCTGTACTGCCGCAGCAAATCGTCAGAGCGAACCTCTGCCTGCAGTCCGATCCCGGTAGCAGCTGAGCTGCCGTCAACTTCGGCTCGCACCCTGCTGTTGGCTCCATCAGCGCCAACGACTACGGTTCCGCGGTACTCGCAATCTGATGTGGTGCAGACGATGTGGCCGCTTTCGGAAGATATGCTCTCTACCTTCTGCCCGGTCACGAATCTGGCACCAGCAGTTCTGGCCATCTCCACCAGCATGGTATCAAAGCGGCTGCGACGGACCAAAAGAAACCCGTGCTTGCTGATACTGTTCAGCGGGGGGTCATCCTCATGACGGAACACAAGCTTGTGCACCCCGGATTCTGCGCTCGCCTGCAGGCTGTCAGCATGAGGCGTATCATCGAAAAACTGGACGGTCTTGTTCGACAGGATGCCAGCGCATGGCTTGCACCGGGGAAGACGCTCCTTTTCCAGAACAACGACTGGAATGTTCTCTTTGGCCAGACGGTAGGCGAGCCACGCTCCAGCCGGACCCGCCCCAACGATCAGCACTCTTTTGAACATGGTTTCTCCTCCCGAACTCCGCTTGAAAAGGCCCGTTGTCCAGAAACGGTTTTCGGCACAATTAGATTACATATATCAACACACAAATTGATCCTCGGTCCCGCAGGTCATCTTAAACAATCTGTCTGTGTAATGGTATTGTATTATGTTTCTTCCGGCTTATGAATTGCCCTGCGGCACTTTTTTACTTCAAGATCCCTGATGTACAATTCAAGTCGCTAATAGCAGTTTTAAGTGGGGGGATAAGAGCCGACTCTTCCGGGCTTTTCACCGATTCAATCATGCGTAGACGTGCATGGCTTCTTAATATTCTGGCCATAATTGATCCTGCAGGTTGAGATGTTGGCATCAACCAGCGCTAACTTGACCCAGGACATCAATGCTGGACGAGGAGCAACTGATCAAAATACTTGTCCTGCATACGCCAACAGAGTGGCTTGCAATTGCTCCGCTTAGGGAGTACAATACGTTTATGTTTGGACAGGAGCGGGATGTAAATTGGTACTGTCGTCGTTGGCGACAACAAATTTTTGGGGCGAACTTGCTGCATCCCCCCTGATATGTCGAAAGATAGTAAGACTACGTCCTCTTGGAGGTATACTAAGTGGCAGAAGGAACAGTAAAATGGTTTGATGGCAGCAAAGGGTACGGGTTTATCGAGCGAGAAGACGGCGAAGATGTGTTTGTTCATTACTCAGAAATCGAAGGTGAGGGTTTCAAAACCCTCGAAGAAAACGAGCGAGTCTCTTTTGAAGTCACCGAGACCCCCAAGGGTCTGCAAGCTGTTAACGTCAAGAAGCTCGGTCCTGGCCCTTCCTCAATTCTGTAAGCACAAAGTAGACTACCGAGCGGCAGGAGCAATTCCTGCCGCTTTTGCTTTTCTGCTAGGCCTTCACAAACAAGCTTGTAGTACAACTGCTTTTCTGCTGTCCCGTTACGCTACCCTGTGTCACGGTCTTCCTCTCTTGAAAGGAGGGCGCCCCGACATTCCTCCACGGGTCTATGATCTGCTCATGAGCATTTTTGAGATGATGTTGGTCCGGCGGTGGCGCCAGCATCTGTGGGAAAAAATTGGGTGCCGGAATATCCTTGAGGTGGGGGTTGGGACCGGACAGAACATACCGCACTACTCTGAAGATTTGAAGGTAACAGCGGTTGACAGCAACCCTAACGCCCTCAAGATCGCCTCAGAGCGAGCAGAGCGACATGACGTGGATGTACGACTCATATACGGTGACATAAGCGAGGTGGACTTCGAGCAAAACCACTACGACGCAGCGGTATCCACCTTTGTGCTCTGTCAGCTGAGCAATCCCCACACAGCACTGCAAAACATTCTGGGGGCTTTGAAACCTGGCGCGGCGCTTTACATGCTCGAGCAGACCACTTCCACTGATCCAGCAGCCAGGATTCTCACCAGCCTCTGCAGACCTCTCTATTGGGCAACCGGGAGCAAAATCCCCCAGGATTTGACCGACCAGGTAAGTAGTGCCGGCTTCGCCATCGTTGAGAAATATCCGGTTTTCGCGCGCGGGGCAGTGGTTGTTGTATCTGCGCAAAAGCCATTCGAATAACGGCGTCTGACGGAGATTCCGCTTGGTTGAAGGAGATCCGACGGCAAGCTAGAAACTATTTGTTGTCGTGCGGTCGTCTGTTGCAGCGGAGCATCATGCTTCAGCGACAGGGCTGCACCAGATATTCGACCAGAAAGGTGGTTGCCGATGAACAGCTATCCGGAGGAGTTAATAGACGAATTTGAGGATTTTGTGCACAGGCAGATGCAAGAGCACGATATACCAGGCCTTTCAGTCGCTGTCGCAGACGCTGGTGAATGCCTTTATGCCGAGGGCTTCGGCAGTAGAAATTTGGAGGATGACCTGCCAGCTACCGCTGATACTGTGTACGGGATGGCTTCTGTCACCAAATCATTCACTGCGCTGGCAGTACTGATTCTTGAGGAGGAGGGATTATTATCGGTCGGTGAACCGGTAGTCAAATACCTCCCGGAATTTCAGCCAGCCGATGAGCTGTTCAATAAATCAGTCAACATACATCATCTGCTTACCCATACTTCGGGCCTTGCACCCACTGCTGCTTTGCGATACTGCATGGTCAGAAGCATCAAGGGAGACCCAATAGTTGAACTGCTGAAGGAAAAGGGCAAATGGGAGCAATGGACTGACCGCGAACCCATAGACACCTACGCGGAGCTTCTGCATTTTCTCAACGATTCCGATATGCAGATGCTGGGCAGACCCGGACAGCAGCTGAGCTACTCCAACGACGCGTACGCTCTTTTGGGAACTATCGTCGAGCGGGTAAGCGGGCAGACTTTCGAGTCTTTCGTCAGCGAAAGAATACTACAGCCACTCGAGATGAATCGGAGTTTTTTCGAGCTGGAACGCCTCTCAGAACTGCAGGATGTAACTCAGCTTTACGCAAAAGATGAAGACGAACTGATGACCTCTCCGAAGTGGCAGAACGCACCTGCCATGGTCGGAGCAGGATTTCTTCGGTCAACTGTAACAGATATGGTCAAATACGGACAGATGTACCTTCGTCGTGGTCTGGATTCTGATGGAAACCAGCTGATATCCGGTGGAACTATATCACGCATGTCTGCGGGCATATTTCCGTGCGGGCGCAAGGTCTCTTATGGTTACGGACTCCGCACCCGACCCGGTTATCATGGGGTGACCCTGGTAGAACACGGCGGCAGCCTTAAGGGAGTATCCTCGAATTTCGGCTTCATCCCGGAGCGCGGTATTACCGCCATGGTGGTGGCCAACCTGCAGGGCATTCCGGCGAGCAAGATCTGGCTCGCTGCAGTCAACCTCCTGCTTGGGCTACCCATAGACACCCGCCGTAGCGTAGAGCCTGAGTATGATGCCGAAGAACAGATACTCAAACGCTTCGAGGGCCTGTACAAATCGGGTGAAGGAGCAGAGATACGAGTCGTGCTGGATGATGGACAGCTGTTCGCAGAAATGGAGGATCAGCGCAAGGAACTCCGCCCCAGCGGGATTGACAGCGTGGCAATAGAGAGGCGAGGCGACGAGGCCCAGATGAAGTTCCTAACCGGACCTGATGGTGAAGTGGAAAGCATGTTCTTCGGACTCCGCATCATTAAGAAGGTGGAGTGAGAGCGAGTACTGTTTCCGGTGGATGCAAAAACCTGCGGTGGATGAGCGGGCAGCGGCAACCTTCAGGGCCGCTGCCCGTCGGGGTTATGGTCTCAGCAGGATTCACCAGGCAGCTACCAGTCCATCGGCTCTCGGTTCAGAGCCCGCCACCAGGGCTCCCTTTTCATTTTTCCAGATAATCTGTCCACGGCCGAATCCCCCGCTGCCCAGAGACCAGCTGACATCATGTCCCCGCCTATACAGAAGCTTTGCCAGGTGGTCGGGTATCTGCGTCTCCAAAGACACCTCTTTGTCCCTCACCCACCTCCAGCGCGGGGCATCGAGAGCGGCCTGCGGGTTCAAGCCGAAATCAACAGTGTTCATCACCACCTGGACATGTCCCTGCGGCTGCATAAAGCCTCCCATCACCCCAAATGGACCCACCGCTTCGCCATTGCGGGTCAAAAAACCAGGGATAATTGTGTGGTACGTCCTCTTTCCGGGCCCAAGGGAGTTGTCGTGGGATGGGTCCAGCGAGAAAGTGTGCCCTCTGTTTTGCAGGCTTATTCCGGTATCCGGTACCACCAGTCCGGAGCCAAATCCCATGTAGTTGCTCTGGATAAACGAAACCATGTTGCCGTCACCGTCGGCTGCGGCAAGATATACCGTATCTCCGCTGGGTGGCTCGCCAGCTTCTGGCTCTAGAGCCCGACTGCCTATGAGTTTACGGCGTTCAGCGGCGTAATCCTCGCTCAGCAGACCCTCCACCTCAACCGACATGTCATCCGGATCAGTAATGTATTTGCGGCCATCGGCAAAGGCCAGTTTGATTGCCTCGATCTGGCGGTGGTAGGTACTCAGAGAGTCGCGAACGGAAAAGTCAAAGCCCTTCAGAATGTTCAGCGCAAGCAGCGCCACCAGCCCCTGTCCGTTGGGGGGGATTTCCCATACCTCAAAGCCACGATAATCTATGCTGATTGGTTGCACCCACTGCGGCTGGAAGTCAGCGAGGTCTTCCTTCCTCAGGTAGCCGCCATGAACGCGGGAAAAGGAATCTATGCGGTCGGCAATGTCGCCCCGATAAAAAGATTCTGCTTGAGTTTCGCCGATAGACGCCAGAGTCCGGGCGTGATCGGGTGAACGCCAAATATCGCCCGCCTCAGGGGCCTTCCCGTCGGGGGTAAAAGTATCAAACCAGCTTTCAAACTCTTCGCCTTTCAGAACATCGCTGTAACGCAGTGCAGCTCTGTTCCAGGCACTGCCCAACACAGGGGAGAGGGGGAATCCTCGTTCGGCATATTCGACGGCTGGCTGCAGCACTTCAGATAGGGGCATTTGTCCGAAACGGCGGGAAAGCTCCGCCCAGGCAGCGGGCGCTCCGGGGACCGTAACAGGTGCCCAGCCGTACCTCGGCATCTCTTCGTGCCCCTCATTTTTGAGCTTCTGTATTGATATATTTGCCGGAGCCGGACCGCTTGAGTTAATTCCGTGTAGTTGACCATCCGTCCACACGAGGGCAAACGAATCGCTGCCTATCCCATTTGAAGTCGGTTCAACAACTGTCAGGCAAGCTGCCGTCGCCACGGCGGCATCTATGGCGTTGCCTCCCTGCTGAAGAATTCGCAGACCGGCCTGTGCCGCCAGAGGCTGCGAGGTCGCAACTGCACCTCTGCTGGCAAACACAGCCATCCGCCTCGACGGGTGAGGATAAGTAAGTGGGTCATACTCTACCATTGGGTGACCACTCCTTCTGATGGGGATTATCTGTGCTTCGATTGCGGACTACGATGCTTCAACATTTCCAACTTGATCGCCCAGCCACACCGGGTTATTGGTCTGACGCTTCACCGGGGTGAATATTTGGGTTATTGTTAGATTTCCTGCTGGGGGCATCAGTTCCTGCAAGCAGAGCACTGCATATAGCACGGATCCGCCGCTGACCCGTACTCATCTACCCATCATCTCCCGGTGGGAGATGTTTTGTGATATAGTTTGAAAGATCTCATCATAAGCCACATAGGGTTTCAGAATTGAGGTGTTTGTATTTGATAAGTGAACAGTATAGACCGCTACAGGATGACACTGAAAGGCAGAGGTGGGATGAGTTGCTCCACTATGCCTTTGCCGGTGAGAAGGACCAACAGCAGCAGGAACAGCTGCAACAGGCCTATCCTCTTCCTGCACTTGTGGAACCGCGGGGCTACTTCAAAAATAATCAAATGGTGTCTGCCTGTGCGGTGCTGCCATTCGAAGCCAACTTGCGTGGAAGTAAAGTCCCCGTGGCCGGGCTGGGGGCAGTTACCACGGCTCCGGAGATGCGACGGAAAGGTCTCTGTAGACAGATGCTGCTCTGTTGGCTGGAGGAAGTGCGCAAACGCAATATGTATCTGTCTGCACTGTGGCCTTTTTCCCGTTCTTTTTACCGCAGGCTGGGATGGATCACCGCAACTGAATACAGTCAATTTGAGTTTTCCCCCTCTGACCTGGCGGAAATCCCCCAAAACTTCGACGATCATACGGGTCAGCTTCGGCCCATGCAGGCACACGAGACAGATAGTGTCAATGATATCTACGATGACTGGGCATCCAGATATGATCTCACAATCACCAGATGCCCCGACTGGTGGCAAAGGACAATCCTAACTCAACCCCGCAGTAGAGTTTACACCTACCTGCACGAAAACGGCGACGGTTGCGCTGACGGATACGTGATATATGCACTGGTGCGAACCAACGGATGGGATCGCCGCATGTCTGTCTCGGATATCGCATACAGCGATGCCTCTGCGTATCGGTCCATGCTTCGTTTCATATACGGTCATCAGCCCCAGGCGAATGAGGTACGGATCAGCAGACCGGCCGATGACCCGCTGTTTTTGTGGCTATCCGGGGGCACGGTCAAACGACAAAAGGGCGTCATGATGCGAGTGGTAGACGTGATGCGTGCCCTGGAATCACTGCGCTATCCGGAAGGACTATCAGTTTCCCTTGTTATACAGGTCAGCGACGAGTTTGCCAGCTGGAACAACGCCATGTACTTACTGCAGATTGAAGGCGGAAGAGGTCGGGTTCGCAGCTACACGCGCGACCGCGACGGGGACTGGGATGTTTCGCTCGATATCCAGAGTTTTTCTCAGCTTTACGCCGGGTACCTGAACCCGGAGGAACTGCGCCTCAGAGGAGGTCTTACTGTTGCCGCCGACAGCAACATCCTGGATCTGCTGGGCGAGGTATTCCCGGAAAGAAACTCCTTCATGATGGAGGACTTCTAGCTGGGACACAACACCTACTATAGGAGGCGGGCCGTGGAGGCAACAGCACCGCCCCCTCCCTCCTCCATTGCCCTATTCAAAGAAATCCTCCACATCACCTATCCAGAATTCTGCCTGCCCTGAAATCATGCTATCCTCCTGCAGGCTCAGCCGCAGTCCCTCAACATCGGGAGACACCTCCCACGCCAGTTCACCACTTACCTGCATACCCGGAGCCATTTCATTCTCCAGGGTTCCCTCAATCCCCGGTATGACTTTTCGCAGCTGGCGTCGTCCATCCCCATCGCGCAGACGAAAATGATCGACAATGGAAAGGGTGATCTGTTCGCTGGACGTGTTGCGTACCTTCATCTCGATGATCAGAAATACTGCATCCGAAGATGGTTGAGCCATACCCCAACCGTGTGAAATGCGGGCATCAGACACCGTTATATCTGCATCATTAGTTTCTATTGTATCCCCAATTGTGGCCATCTCCTCTTCCTGTGCCGGTATTTCCGCTTCTGTGTGTGCATCGCTGAGCAAAGCATAGGTACCTGCGACTATCAGGACGATAGCCAGCAACCCCAGAATAGCCCGATGGAGAAACTGATTGCTGCCAGGCACAGTAACATCTCCTTTCTCACGCTGTGGTGCTGTCCTGAGGGTTGGGTGGTTATGACCACGATCTGCTGGTTTATCGATTGTTGCCGAAAGCCGTCAGATTCATCAGGTTACCTGATTATCTTCTGCGGAATACGACCTGAATATGCCGTAATCTCGTCTGGACGGGAAAATTAGGGTACTATTGTTCAAACATTATGGTAGCATCTGATATCCGTGCCGTCACGTACCCTCGCGCCGATTGCGAGGGGGGGGGATCACCGACCAGCTGCAGCCACCTTTAAACGGTCGTATTCCGTCAAGACAAGCATCACATAGCTGCGAGTCTCCATCAGTGGAATCCGGTCGATACCCTCCTTTTCTTTCCAACGGGGGAGATTCTGCCACGATTCGACTCGAGCAGGGCCCGCATTATAAGCCGCCAGTGCGGCAACAGTATCTCCGGTGAACTCTTTCATCAGATTTGATAGATACCACGTCCCCAAACGTATATTCATCTCCGGCTCGAACAGGCGCTCGGGCGTGTATTCATCCATGTTCATTTCTGCTGCTGCCTCCTCAGCGGTCGAAGGAAGCACCTGCATCAACCCTACTGCCCCTTCTGCAGAGACCCGCTGTTTGTTGAAAGCCGATTCATTCTCTATGACAGCGGCGACCAATTCGGCTTCAACTCCAAATTCATCTGCTGCCCTGTCGATAATCTCGGCATGAGGATAGGGAGGCGAAGGTTGCTCCGGCTGGGGGGGATGTGAGATCACGAGCCAAAGCAGAAGTACCGCGGGAATAATCAACCATTGAGGGACCCGTCCTTGCATCGAGCACATCCTTCCCGCCAAGTTTCCCTAATTATGCTTCACCGGACCGAACATAATATTCGTGTTATGGTATTCTCAAGGTCACCGACATCTATCATGTCAAAAATTATCCTTCTCACTCTCGCGGTGAGCGCAGGAGTACTGCTTTACAGATGGCTGCCGGTGTTTCCCCAGCCGGCTTCAGATGGCGAGCATGTGGTAGTAGACAAATGGAGAAACAGACTCTACTTCTACCGCGGGGACGGCAAAATACTTCGTTTTCCCGTGGCCACGGGGAAGGAACCGGATGAAACCCCTCAGGGATGGATGAGGGTGGTAGCAAAAGAAGAGCTTTCACCTCCGGAGACCAATCCCCAGCTGGGATTGAGGTGGCTTGGGCTCTCGGCTCGGGGTCACGAGGACGGTCTGAAGTACGGTATACACGGCACCGACGAACCGGAATCGATAGGACACCACGCCTCCGGAGGGTGCATACGCATGAAGGATGAACACGTGGTGCAGCTGTATGAGCAGGTTAATGAAGGCACCCCGGTGAAAATCAGGGGATTCCCCTGGCCGGTGTGCTTTTACTACCGGCTGCTCTCCAAAATAGCCTTTGATCGCCCCTCCCCGGGTGCACACCAGGGAGGGGCCTTCACATGGATCAGTAACTGCGCCGGGACCGCTCGTCGGGTGACAGAGAAATATCGCGCTCCCACGGGGCCACCGGCGGGACTGCCTCCACTTCCGCAGGTACGTCCACCTCGATAAAACTGACAGCCCCGCTATGGGTTGATCTCTGGAGGGCTTCTTCCATCTGATCGCAGCTGCTGACTGCATGGGTCTCAGCACCCAATGACGCTGCCGCCTGAGCGTAATCCGGTCCCCGTTCGAAATCAACAGAGAAATAGCGCTCATCGTAGTAGAGTTTCTGCAGCATCTTGATCCAACCGTAGGTACCGTTGTTGAGGTGGATCACAGTTATGTCAGACCCTTCGCGCACCAGAGTCTCCAGCTCACCAATAGACATGCCCAGGCTACCGTCGCCCATAACCGCCACCACCGGAGTTCCGTCAAGAGCCATATGAGCACCCAGGGCTGCCGGCATAGCATATCCCAGTGACCCGTGGCTTCTGGCAGCGAAGACTCTCTTGCCGGGCTGTCGCACCGGATAATGGGCCATGATCCAGGGCGTTGGTGTACCCGCATCACATATGATCACTGATTCTGGCGGGAGCAAGCGGCGCATGACTGTGACCATCTGCGCGGGATGAAGCTCGCCCTTCCCACTGAGGCTGCCTATTGAGAAGAGCTCTTCCTCCACGGATTTTTTCTTGTCTGTGATCCATTTTTTCGTTTCCGGATTGATGGCAAGGCTGCCTCCGGCCTCCAGCAGATCAGAAAGCGCCGCCCGGGCATCACCGATGGCTGAAACCTCTGCGCGAGCATTGCACCCCAGACGCTGCGGATCGATGTCAATGTGGATCAGGGTCGGGTTATGCGCCAGCAGCTCACCTCCGTTAGTAGTGGTTGAATTCAGTTTTGTGCCCAAAGCAAGCAGGACATCGCATTCAGAGAGTGCCGAGTTGCTGGCCTTTTTTCCGCCATTCGAACCCACCACCCCGAGGGCCAGCGGATGGTCTTCAGGTATAGCGCCTTTTCCATCCATACTGGTCACCACCGGCACCTGTATTGTCTCGGCCAGCTCAACCAGCTGGGAATGAGCATCCGAAAGAAGAACCCCGCCTCCGGCGAGTATAAGCGGGCGCTCCGCCTCGGCCACAAGATTCACCGTCTGCTGCACTGCCGCGGGATCGGGGCGGCAGCGCCAAGCCGGATAACGGATGCAGCTGGAATCCGCATATATATCATCCACCGGGCAGCTGCCCGACAGAATATCCTCTGAGAAACTCAGGTGAGCAGCTCCCATGCGGCCACCGGTCGCGGCGCGAAAGGCACAGCGAACCGCGTGGGGGATCATGTCCACCCGTTCGAGCTTGTGGCTCAGCCTGGTGTGGGCGCGAAAAGTGTCTACCTGGTCGAGGGCGGTTATTGTACCCCTCAGCTGACTGCTTTGCGGGACGTCGCTGGTCAGCGCAACCGTCGGAACAGAAGAGCCATCCGACTCAGCCGTAGCTGGTAATAGATAGGTTGCTCCGCCGCCGCTTGGGGCTTCTACCACCGCAGGCCTCTGCGAAACGCGGGCATAGGCGTCTGCCATATAACCAGCAGAGCGCTCATCCCGGCAAAGTATGTGACGTATCTGGTTCGATTCTGCCATGGCGTCGTAAAAAGACATGCTGGTGTCTCCCGGGACTCCGAAGACATGTCCTACCTGGTATGCGTGCAGCATTCTGACGATTATTTCTGACGCCCTCATTAAATCTCACCCTTTCTCATGCGTATAGATTTATGCAATCTGTTGTCAAATCCTTTCGAAAAAGCCAAAATACCAACAGACGTCGTTTCTGGCTGCCGGAAGGAATCTGATTACAGCAGCCCGAAAGTATTTTTACAGGTCTTTATCACACGTTTGCTTTTTCCGTGTCGAGAGCAGGTCATAAGGGGGATTCCGGTGGAAAAAGTCCCACTGATAGCCGTGGTAGGCATCTGCGCTGCCGGCAAGTCGATGGTAGTTGATGCCCTTCGCCAGGAGGGCTACTCTGTCATGGAGATTGCTCAGGAGCATTCGGAACTGCCTTATCTTTGGGCCAGGAGTAATCCAGGTTTTATTATCTACCTGACCGCATCTGATGAGACTGTGCAAAAGCGCAGAAGCTACCTGACTGCACAAAGAATCCAGCATCAGCGACATATGCTGGCTCACGTCAGCCGCCACGCCGATCTGATAGTCGACGGGACAGGCAAATCTGCCGATGAGGTCATATCTTCCGCCAAGGAGGCTCTGCGTTCTGCTGGCATAGCAAAGTCAGCCGAGCCCACTTATAGGGGATTGGACCTCTCCGAATTCAACATGCGGAGGAGGGGATGACGTGGTTGAACTGGTTCTGGCGGTGCTCTTTGTTGTTGCTGCTGCGGTGGCTTTTGCCTGGCTTTCCGGCGGCTCAGAGCGGTCTGCCGAGAAATATGAATCCGGGGTCACTCACGTCGTACCGGAAGACTACCCGACAATACAAAAGGCAGTTAATGCTGCCGGCAGGGGAGATGTAGTTGTGGTAAAACCGGGTCGATACATCGAGAACGTTGACCTGTCGGGCAAATCTATACGAATCTCCAGCGAAGACCCGCAGTCAGAGCACACGGTCAAAGATACCATAATCGACGGGGGTAATAAGGGTCCGGCAATACAGTTTCACCGGCCGCCGCAAGAGGGGTGGGCTGTGGTGGAGGGCTTCACGCTGACAGGCGGCACCGGTTGTTTGGTCAAGCGGTGGAGCGTACTGGGGAATGCCGCCCGCGCTGGCGGAGGCGTATATGTCGGCGATGGATGCTCTCCCCTGATACGGCACAATCGCATCGAGAAAAACACCGCCGACATGGGCGGGGGCCTTTACATATGGGGCAGCAGCTGTGCTTCTGTTCAGGATAACGTGATCGAAGACAACTGCGCGATTCTGGGGGGAGGACTCCGCACCGGCATGGATTTCCAGACTGATTACGTCTCCACTGGACCGACCGGACGGGATCAAGTGGAAGTTGTCGACTGTCGCATTTCCTGCAATAAGGCTCACTTCGGCGGTGCGGTCTCAGTAAGCAGAAACGGCCGGGGATACTTCTGCGGCAACGAGATATCGCAAAACATAGCCCGTTGGGATGGCGGCGGAATGTCTATCTGGGATGGTTCGTCTCCGAAGGTAACTGGCAATGCATTTCGCGAAAACTGCTGCGGGTCGAACACAGAATACGGATTCGGCGGTGGAATAAGTGTGGTCAAAAACTGCCGCCCCCAAATAGTGGACAATCAATTGACTGGAAACCGTGCCGAGGGAATCCTCGACAGCGGGGGAGGGGGGATATCAGTCTATCGTTCATCTCCTGAAATCAAGGACAATGAGCTGCGGGGAAACAGCGCATCGCGGGGTGAGGACATTTACGCCTGGAGCAACTCTGAGGTGACCATGAAGCGCAACACAGTCAGCAGCAACGGAGTGGTTGTTCAGTAGTCGGCCAACCGAGACCCTTTTTGGTCTCCAACAGCTGCTGCAGCCTGCCTTGGGTAGACGAAATAAATGGGTCCCGCAAGGGGGGACCCCTGGCGTTCGCCCTGCCTTGATAGACCTTGATAGAAGGCGAGTCAGATCCTTACCGCAGTTCCATAGGCAATTACCTCCGCTGCACCACTGGTCACAGACGCGGTTGAAAACCGTACGCCTATTATGGCGTTTGCGCCCATATCTTTTGCTTCGGCGATCATGGCCTCAATGGCTTCATCTCGAGCCTGCTTGAGAAGATTGGAGTATTCACTGACTTCCCCGCCGACAAGTTTCCTCAAAGAAGCCATTATATCACCCCCCAAATGCGTAGCCTGCATACAGCTTCCGCGTACCATTCCCAGCACCTCATATTCAGCCCTCAGATCGCTGGTAGCCAGCATCATCTCAACCACTCTCCTTTCTTTTTGCTGATACTGCTGCCGTCAGTAGTCACGCCCCCGGTAAAGCTGGTAAGCAGCACCTGCTGCAGCAGCCGACAGCAGGGTGATTGCGGCCACTGCCGGCCAGTCAACCGCTCCGGTCTGCATTGTGCCGACAGCGGCGAGGTGCCGACTGAGGGCAATGCGCTGCAGCGCCGGGAACCAGCCGATGGCCAGAACCGCCACACAGCATGCAGCACCGGCAGCAGCGGCCTTGAGGGAATCGTCCAGAATTACCCCCAGGATCCAGCAGAGGCTGTAAAACAGGGACGCTGAAGCCAGCGTAACCGGAAGCCCCCTGATAAACCATGTCAGCTGAATATACTCTCCTATTAACCTCGAAAGCGGGGCCAGAAAAACAGTGGGCACTGCCGCCACAGCAAACAACAAGACCAGCCCCGCCGCGTATTTGCTGATAAACACGGCTGTTTTGCTTACCGGCTGGGCCAATAGAAATTCCCAGCTGCCCCGGCTCCGCTCTGCTGAAATAGAAGAACCACCGAGCAGGGCAGCCATTACTAACAGGAACTGAAACAGGTTCTTACCGTACCAGTTAAGCCACAGGTAGGCGGGGTAATTGCGCAGCTGGGCGTCCAGGGCAGATGCCCAGGGACCTGGCAGAGTAATGCCCTGCATCATCTGCTGAAGGTAAGGAAAAAGCAGCGGCAGGGATGCACCTGTCAGAAACAGAAACGCTCCGCCTATTATCCATTTCCACCGCGCCTCACGCATTTCCTTGACAAAGACCGCCCAGCTAAACCTCATCGCTTTCATCCCTCCCGGTATACTCCCAGAACATCTCCTCCAGGTTCATATCCAGAAGATCCAGGGCAAAATGTGGAATGCGCCGAAAATCCTGCATGACTCTTTCCGGATTGCCCTGTACGGTGACCAAAAATCTTCGACCATCACGCTGCAGCCGCACTATCTCATCCCGTTCGAACAGCTCCTGGGGCGGATCCACCTGAAACACCACTCTTATCCGCTTTTCACTGTGCTTGAGGTCTTCGATCTGGCCGATAGTCTCTATCTGGCCATCGGCCATTACCGCCACGTGATCAGCAATCCGTTCAACGTGATGCAGCGCATGGGATGAAAGCAGTATCGTACATCCTTCCTGCGCTGTTTTCTGCACCAGCAGCCGCAGAAGCTGTCTGATTCTGACCGGGTCCAGTCCGGCCGTGGGTTCATCAAGTATCAACACATCGGGTCGGTGGCCAGTCGCGAGCAAGAATCCGAGCTGAGTTTTCATGCCTGCAGAAAGATCCCCCACCCGCTTTCCGGGTGACAGGTCGAACTCCGACAGAGAATCCCTGACCCAGTCTTCGTCCCAGCAGCTGTGCAGACTACGGGCAAATTGCAGCACCTCACTTACAGTCATGTACGCATAATTTGCCCGGCTCTCCGGCAGATACCCCACCCTGCGGCGCAGTCTGTATCCCTGCTTCTGGCAGTCAAGACCGAGGATTCTGGCTTCGCCTGACGCAGGTCTCACAAGACCCATAAGCGACTTCAGAGTGGTAGTCTTTCCCGCTCCGTTCCTCCCGACCAGCGCAAAAATGGAGCCCTGAGGAACCGCAAACGACACTTCCCTGACTGCAGTCACCCGCCCAAACACACAGCTGAGCTGACAAACCTCAATAACTGGCTCATTCATCACTTTTCACCTCGCGGTATTTCATCTTCACGCGTTCTACCAGCTCCGATTCGGTTACCTGCGCCCAGAGCGCCTGCACCACCAGCTGACCAATTAGCGCATCAATACCCTCCCACAGGCTCTCTCTACGTCTAGGCTGGTAGTCTTTGCAGACAAAGGTACCTCGCCCCTGGCGGGTGACAACAACCCCTTTCTTCTCGAGTTCCTGATATGCCCTGGCGGCTGTGTTCGGGTTGATGGTCAGCTGATGGGCCAGATCCCGAACAGAAGGCAGGCGTTCTCCCGGAGAGAGCACGCCTCTGGCGACGGCCTCACGTATCTGATCAACTATTTGCACATACAGCGGCACCCCAGAACTCGGGTTCACATCAAGCCACATGGAGAAACCTCCAGAGCCGATCATTGACTTAGTGTATTGCAACATTAATACGATTTCTTCAATTGTATTTCTCTGCTGAATCCGCTGTCAAGTCAAAGGCAGCTCTTCACTCACTTCCTTTTTTGAGTTACATAATATGAGCTGACAGCAAGTACTACTTACGCAGGGAGGGAGGTCAGACTCATGCGCAGGCGTCCTTTCAGGCCTCTGATAGTTCCCGACGACCCTATCGAACGGCTCATTCTGTTTATCCTTCTGTGGCTTGGTTTTGTAGTCATAATGGACAGAAGGTGGTGACGGTTAACGTGCGCGGGTCTCCGCTCCCACCGACGCTGGTGAGCCCTGTCCCGCGCTGGTCGGTCTACAGCCGGGCAACAGGTAGCACCGGCCGCAGCTTTATCCCGGCCGGTGCTGCAGAATTCTGGGACTCAACTACTGATGGGACTGGCGCAGAGACCTGGTCTCCCTGGCTGTCTCAAAGACCGCCTCAGCCAGGATGCGCAGCCGTCTTTTCACGTGAGATTCATCGGCTTCACCCTGCTGAACAGCCACTCCCAGGTGTCCTGTGCCTGCAGAGCTCGAATCGCCGACCAGTATCATGCCATGAATCAACATCATATCGTGGATGGCGCGAAGGGTGGTTTCCTGTCCGCCGAAACGTCCACCCCCGACTGCTATCGCCGCCCCAACGGTGTAAAGCAAAGAACCCCGGCTGCGCTCCCGGAGGGTAAGATCCCAAAAAGCTTTCAGCGGTGCCGAGACAGTGCCGAAGTAAACGGGAGAAGCTGCAACCACCGCATCGGCCCGCCTTATTTCGCTCATTGCTGTTTCCATCTCCGTATCGGAAAAACAGCTTCCATCGCACGGTGTGCGGCAGGCAGTGCAGAAGGGAACCTCCAGTCCCCTCAGTATCTCAGCGGCACAGATTATATTGGTCTCCATGCCCATCTCGTTGAGATGATCTGCGGTCGCAGCGAGCAGCTGGTGGGTGTTTTTCTTCCGACGAGGACTACCATTGAGAAGAACCGCTTTCACAGACGATCAGCTCCCCTGAGAAAATGATGTTTTGCCACCTCACAGAAACATTTCGCAGTGAAGTCACAAAAAACCTTCCCACTGCACTCTTCTGTCCACCTTCTCCTGGGCAGGGCCCCCACCAACCCACACCACAAAAATTGCATGGGCTCTTTGTGCTGTGTTTTTTCCTCAATCCCGCCAAACACGACCCTACAGGGCGGTATGAAGCTCCCGGTGGCTCGAATGGCCGTGTTGGAAGACGCACCTGTTGATTTTCAGTCAAAACCTCTGCCCGGGCCGCCTGGTGCCTGCAGATCTGTTCAACGGCCCTGCTCAAAGGGCTGTTCGACGATAGGTCAGCATCTTTTGCTGATCGGTGAAGACCAGGTCAAGCGGCCAGTTGTCCGCAAGCCAGGCTGCCGTAGTGGCGCTGTAGAAGGTGATGTGGGTAGGATCCCGGTGATACCACCAATCGGCAAAATCCCCCGGCCCGGGGTGAAGGTGAGTCATGACCGCCAGTATGCCGCCGGGGCGCAAAATGTCGCAAAGCTCATTCAGTATCTTCTGAGGATATGCAAGGTGCTCGAATACCTCGGTAGAGGTGATCAGATCGTAGCTGCGTTGCCGGTAATCGCCACAGCAGAAGAAAAAAGGATCGTACAGATCCACATCAAACCCTGTCAGCCTCAGCAGGTCACCCAGGACTGGACCGGGGCCGCAGCCGAAATCCAGGGCAAGCCCCCTGTCACAAAAAGGAAGCACAGCGTGGTCCAAAAACTCCTCAAACATGGTCACGTAGCCCTCATTTTCCTGACAATTGTCGTGCTGCAGGTAGCGACACCTTTCCTCCTCAGAAGAGAGAAGCTGTCTGCGGCACAGAAATATGAGGTCACATTCGCTGCAGTGGTAGTAATCCCTATCACAGGAGGGCAGGGGCGATAAAGGCCTGGCCTCCGACCCGCACAGGGGACAAGCTCTCTTCTGTCTCAACATCTTCACCTCTTGGTTTGATATGCTATCATAGCCGGTCTGCGGTAAAAAGAACTGCCGGCTGCGGACACCGGACACCGGCAGGAGGGCAGGCTGCAAACCTACGGAGGAATGTAGCTGTCCGGCGTATAAGTTGTCTTTTAGTGCTGTTGAGATGCCACTGCTGGGTCAGAGGACAGAGGCAAGGCTTTAGCAAGGTAGGACTTTGTGCCCTCAGCCGCCGATTGTACTGCTGCTTTAGATCACCGGAAGGAGTGCGTAAACATGATAGATATAGACGACAAAACTAGTCCCCCAGCATTCCATGATGTACTCATGGCCCGGAAACGCATTGCTCCATACCTTCGCCCCACTCCCGTCTTTCAATCTCCCATGATGGATGAAGCCTTTGGGTTTGAGGCCTTCATCAAGTGCGAGAACCTGCAGCCCACCGGGGCTTTCAAGGTCAGGGGTGGGATTAACCTCTTTTCTGTGTTGCCCGCAAAGTACACCAACAGAGGGGTAATCACCGCCTCGTCGGGTAATCACGGCCAGTCCATCGCCTATGCCGGATATACATTCGACGTACCGGTGTCTGTCCACGTGCCCGAGGGAACCGAGCCCCTGAAAATACGGGCCATGCAGACCATGGGGGCCGAAGTCATATGCGAGGGGAAGGACTATGATGAGGCACGGGAGACGGCCGAGGAGCGAGCAGACAGAGAAGGACGCTATTACGTGCACACTGCCAACGAACCCTACCTGATCGCAGGAGTTGGAACAGCTGCCCTTGAGCTTCTGGAAGAGGTGCCCCAGCTGGATACTCTGATAATTCCCATCGGCGGTGGCAGCGGGGCCTGCGGTGGGGGATTGGTGGCCAAGACTATCAACCCGGAAATCGAACTCATCGGTGTTCAGGCGGCGGGGGCGGATGCAGTCTATCGTTCGTGGAAGAGTAAACAACTGCAGGAGATCCCGCAAGTCACCACCTTTGCCGAGGGGCTTGCCACCCGGGTGGCATTCGAACTGCCGCTGCGCATGCTTTCGCAGCTGCTGGATGACTTCCTGCTGGTATCTGATGAACAGATGCGGGATGGAATACGCTTCCTGATGGATATGGGCCATCTGGTCGCAGAGGGAGCGGGAGCTGCATCCACAGCAGCAGCACATCAGTTGTCCGAGAGGCTGTCTGGCCGCAAAGTGGGCATCATTCTCAGCGGCGGCAACATAAACGCTGATCGGCTTGTCCAAATGGTGACCGGGTGAAGCAAACAGCCGCCAGGGTGTAACTGCCCTGAGAACTTGACCGGGAGGTGCGGGGACATGGGCGCATTATTCACCCCCCATCATTTGTGGCGTCTGCTTGCCGCTATGCTGGTGGGCGGAGTTATTGGAATAGAACGGGAGATGCACGATCGACCGGCTGGGCTGCGCACTCACATACTGGTCTGTGTCGGTTCAGCGCTTATCATGATCGTCTCACAGCAGGTGTCGTTGAGCTTCGCAGGACAGCTGGACAGCGACCCCGCCCGCATAGCAGCTCAGGTAGTCAGCGGTATAGGATTCCTGGGAGCCGGTACCATCCTGCGGGAAGGGGCAAACGTCCGGGGGCTCACCACCGCCGCCAGCCTGTGGATCTGCGCGGCTTTGGGACTGGCCGTCGGAGCGGGCATGTACATTTACGGTCTGGCCACCGCGGTCCTCACTCTCGTTGCTTTGTCCGTTTTGTTCCGCGTTGAGCATTACCTTGCGCTGCAGCGCAGCTCTGGCAAGATAGAGCTGCTGGGCCGCGACCGTCCCGGACTCTTGGGGCAGGTGGGCAGCATACTCGGAGAACTGGACATCAACGTGGCAAACGTGAGGATGTCACCACGAAGCGGAGGGTCAGTCCACATAGAGCTTTACGTGAATTACCCCGCACAGCTGGAAAAAATAGAGCTGATGCAGCGGCTGGAGGAGCTGTCCGGTATTGAACATATGAACATCGATGATGAACGATGAAGGAGGCCCGCCGGAAGACAACGCCCCGGCGGGCAATACCGAATCAGTCCAGGCCTGCAGTATCGGCTGCCAGCTGACGTCCCCGCTCGAAGGCCTGCTGATTGACCTTATGGGTGCTTTTGGGGACTCGCTCCAGCAGCGAATCCATCCACAGCAAATCATCAATTTCGGTGTAAAGGGAAATGGCACCCAACAGCACAGTATTTGCCACCCGGGGATTGCCAAGCTCCTGAGCCACATCCAGCGCATCGATCGGAACCAGGCGAGACGAATACTGCTGCAGCCGGTCGCGTATATCAGCGGGATAGCTATCCTGCTGAAGCGAAACGCTCACCGGTGGTATCTTTTGGGTGTTGTAAACTATCAGACCGTCGCGGCGTACCATGTGAGCGTACCGCAGAGCTTCCATCTTCTCCAGGGCCATAACCGCATCAGCCGACCCAGCCAGGATGAGGGGGGAGAACACCTCAGGCCCCGCGCGGACGTGGCTGATTACCGACCCTCCGCGCTGAGCCATGCCGTGCACTTCCGATTTCTTTACGTCCAGGTCCGAGGACATGAACGCATTGGCCATAACATCCGTGGCCACCAAAACCCCCTGACCACCAACGCCGGCCACCACAATATCTCTGCATGCGACAGCATTGCTTTGCTTCACTGAGAATCATCTCCTTCCCCGATGGCAGAAAATCCGCAGACTTCTGCACACATACCGCAGCCGGTGCACGTGACCGGGTTTATGGCCACGGGAGCATTCTTCTCCTCACCCGTCCGGTACAGAGCGGGGCAACCCAGATTCAGGCAAAACCCGCACCCGGTGCATTCTTCGGTTACCTCAAACGGTGCGCGTTGCGAATCCCGGTCCAGCAGAATGCATGGCCTATCGGCGATTACCACCGAGGGACCGGGGAATTCCTCGGCCTCTTTTATCACCCGGGCCGTCTCCTGCAGGTCGTAGGGGTCCACGCGGTGTACATCCTCTACACCCATACCCCGCGCCAGCTTGACAAAATCCGTGCGTGGGGCCTTTTTAAGCCGTGCGTTGTATCCCGAGGAAGGGTTGCCCTGATGACCGGTCATGGCAGTTGTGCGGTTGTCCAGAATGATGGTGGTGACGTCACCCTGGTTGTAGACGACGTCAGCCAGTCCGGTCATCCCGGAATGCATGAAGGTAGAATCTCCTATAACCGCCACTGTATCTGGGGCATCATCACCCAGCGCCTTCTTTATGCCCAGGGCGTGTCCGATGCTCGCGCCCATGCAAGTAGTGGTATCGATCGCCGAAAGCGGCGGCATTACACCCAGGGTATAGCAACCGATGTCACCGGTTACATTTACTCCAGCCCTGCTCAACGCCCAGAATACTCCCCGGTGAGGACAGCCCGGACAGAGCATAGGAGGACGGGCGGGAATATCCTGTACAGCCCCCTTCTGCGCCTTTTGCTGCCCGCTGCTGGATTCCTGGCCGTCCAGGATGGCGCTCCGGACTATATCGGGGGTCAGCTCACCAGCCGAGGGCAGGCGGTCCTTGCCTATAACAGACAATCCCGCGGCTCTGATTTCAGTCTCCCAGAACGGATCCAGTTCTTCCACCACATAAAGCTGTTCTACCTGGCCGGCAAACGACTTGATCTGTCCTATGGGCAAAGGATAGCTCAGCCCCAGTTTAAAAACGCTAGCATCAGGCAGGGCCTCGCGCACGTATTGATAGGCGATGCCCCCGGTAACTACGCCGATGCTGCGGTCTCGCCATTCTACCCGGTTCAGCTTTGGGGGGTTGTTGTGGGCAATTTCGGCCAGCTTCTGCAGCTTCTCCAGACGCTTGAGCACCTCCGGATGACGCTTGCGGGCGTGAGCCGGGATCATAACCAGCTTCTGCGGGTCGGGGCTGAAGCCGGGTTCGACCTTTGTCGCACTCCTGTCGCCCGCCTTCACTACCCCCTTGGAGTGGGAAATCCGGGTCGTCGAGCGTAAAAACACCGGAGTATCGTATTCTTCGGATATGTTGAATGCCTTCGCAACCATATCGCAGGCTTCCTGGCTGTCACTGGGCTCCAGCATTGGAACCTTGGCGAATCGTGCGTAGTTCCGGTTATCCTGCTCATTTTGCGAGCTGTGCATGCCGGGGTCGTCGGCAGTAATGATGACCAGCCCTCCCTTGACGCCCATGTAGGTGACGGTCATCAGAGGATCGGCGGCCACATTTACTCCCACGTGCTTCATGCAGGCCATAGACCTTACGCCTGACAGCGAGGCCCCGATGGCAACCTCAAGGGCGACCTTCTCATTTGGCGCCCATTCAGCGTAGAGGTTGGGATAATCGGCTTGGACCATGCTCTCTATGATCTCGGTGCTGGGGGTGCCGGGGTAACCAGCCACGACCCCTACCGAGGCCAGGTGAGCTCCCAGGGCAATTGATTCGTTGCCAGTCAACAATTGTTTGCTCACAGAATCGCTCCTTTCCTGAGGCCGGAAATTGTATAACTACAGTGCAGCCATTCCAATCGCATTCTGATTCATTTGGTAAGACTATAACCAGTTGATATTCTAACAGCTGTGCTGGCTTTTGTCCCGGGTAGTGTTTTTGTCTCGGGGGTTTGCAGACTGATTGTTTCTATTTGACAGGATTCTTCGCCGTCGAAGTAGAAAGCAGGGGAGAGATGCTGCAATAGTTTCGGGTTTTGACCCAACAAAGACTTACGAAAGGATGATCAGCGACGTGGATGAAGACAGAAAAGGCAACTGCTGCAGAGAGGTGGTTGAACCGGAGCAGCTGCTGGAGGATATGGCCGATTATGTCAATCCTGGACGGGCCCGAATTTACCGCCTTATGGGCATGGAGAACATTGAATGGGAAGCCGAGGGCAGTACCGTAAGGGACACCGACGGCCGTGAGTTTATCGACTTCTGCGCAGGCTATGCGGTCATGAATGCAGGCCATCGGCACCCGAAAATCCTGCAGGCAGTCCGTGATCAGCTTGACCTTATGGGGCTTTCTACCAAGACCATGCTGTCGTGTGGAGAGGTGGAGCTGGCCCGGCGGCTGGCCGACCTCACCCCGGGAGATCTCGCCCGGTCGTTTTTCTGCGCTACCGGTACGGAGGCGGTGGAAGTTGCTCTCAAGCTGGCCCGAATGCATACCGGACGCAGCAAGATAATTGCCGCCGAGGGAGGATTCCACGGCAAAACTATGGGGGCACTGTCAGCGACTGGCAAGGGAGTATACCGCGAGCCCTTCACTCCTCTGCTGCCGGATTTTGAGCACGTCCCTTACGGAGACGCCGCAGCCATGCAGCAGGCCTGCGATACTGACACCGCTGCAGTGATTCTCGAGCCCCTGCAGGGAGAAGCGGGAGCCATTTCACCAGACGACGACTATCTGCCACAGATAAGGTCCATATGCGACGAGGTCGATGCCCTGCTCATCTTGGATGAAGTGCAGACCGGTATGGGACGGACCGGGCGCAACTTCGCCTGCGAGCATTACGGCGTGGCGCCCGATATGATGACCCTGGCCAAGGGACTCGGCGGAGGCATAATGCCGGTGGGCGCCTGCGTGGCCCGTGCGGAGATATTTGACGTATTTGACGAACACCCCTGGA
>PUMD01000146.1 GCA_003551215.1 Clostridia bacterium
CCTTAATCACTTCCCAAGCACTTGTATTTTTCAGCTCTGAGAGTAAATGAGCTGCTTTTTTCTTAGCTTTTTCCAAAGCTCTTTTTTCGAGCAATTCTTGCAATGACTTGAGTTTTTTCATTATTTCTGATTTTTACTTTTTTAATCTGAGTTTCAGAGCAGCGTAATTCTCACTATAATCCATATCAAGTTCGGGAGTCACTTTGTGCTTTTTTATGAGCAGGACCTTGCGCTCGTCGCCGAATATAGATAGTCCGTCTCCTATGAAAATGACAGAGTTGCGAGGCTCCCGACTAATAGTCATGCTGCTGCCAAAATCATAATACTCATCTGTTTTGAGCGCCTCATCGAGCTTGGAGCATTTAATCCATTTTTCTTCTCTATCAAATCCCTGACAAAAACTACATGATGTGCATGATTCACTTCCAATCCCTGTGTTCTCCTTGACTTGGCAGCTTTCAACGCACACATCGCCTCGATTCGTTTTGTAATAATACTTTTTCATAACTCCTATTTTTGACGTGTCTTTTATGAAACTTGGGAAACATGCCTCAAACTCTTTGAAGGAGAGTTCGGGCAAGCGTAGCTCCCGATAGTAATCTTGATGCTCTTTTGATATGTGCGTTATGCTATGGCTCACAGCAAGAAATGGTTGTTCGACACTTTTAGGAGAAGTTATCCCAGTCTTCCATTTGATGCCTTTTCTAAACATAGCTTTCTGAATGATAGCTGATTGTTCGGGATTAACTCGTATTTTAAACTGCTCTTGCTCAAAAAACTTATGACAAATTTCAAGAGCTGTTCTCAGCGCCTGGACCCGAGGCTCTTTCTTTCCCATCTCCCACCAGTGTAACCTGTCCTTGAAATAATCAGGAGGCTCTTGACACATCAACTCAGGGTAAATAGATAAGTCTCCCAATATTTCGCAAAGCCCAAAAGAGAATCCATGGTCCTTCTCGTTCAGTAATACACTGAGAGCTTTCTTATAATCCAAATATCTTTCTTTTAATGTTTTCATTCTATCTTATTTTAATTTGATTTTTAAGCCAGCATAGTGCCTGTTGTAATCGTACTGGAATTCAGGAGCAAATTTGTGTGTGTCAATTAACAAGACCCTGCCCACATCCTCGCTCTTGGCTAAGTCGTTTCCTATGAAGATGGGCTTCTTGGAGTTGAAGTCAACTACGAACACTTCTCCAAAATTGTAGTAAACACCTTCAGTGAGAGCTTTTTCAAGTTCCCGACAAATAATCCAGCCCTCTTTCTTGTGAAACCCTATGCAATAGTCGCATTTTCGGCAATCGTCACTCCCAATTTTCACAGTCTTTTTTCTTATGATTTTACAGTCCTGTGAGGGATAAGGGATACCAAATGCTTCTTTAGTCGGGTATAAATACTTTTTCGGAATTGTATTATCGCTCATAATTTTATCGTTTTTTGGGCTTTCGCCTGATTTCAAGACTTTTCTCAATTTCTTCCCAGAGGTCAATGACTTGCTCCCTCAGCTCATCCTCGAGCCCTTCTTGCTCGACAATTTTAATCGCCTGATTCATTGACTTGTCGAGCTTTGTGTCGTTCACAGAATAGACTGTGCTTGCCGTCTTTTCTTTGACGTACTGCAAATTAGCTCTAACATCGTCAATGCCATAATCAAAAATCACATATACTGGAGCTGTTCTGAAAGGCTTCCAAACAGAGCTTTTGAAAACTTCAATGTTTGTGCGGATTCCAAAAGCTCGTTTTTCTTTCTTCTTTTCTGGCGTGTATAGCTTTGTGGGAGCATCTGTTTTCAGTCTCAGACTTGAATAAAATCCAATAGCCATCCCGCCCGGACTCTTATGCTTTCTGAATCCCGTTGCTCCTGCTTCTTCTCTGATTTGATTGCTGCAAACCATCAAATAATTTTTCTGCTTCAAAAGTCGGCATGTTCTTCTCAGCTCTTGAGAGAATTCTTTCGCTCTCCTCATGCCCATTTTATCGCCTTCTGCTTCCTCCATCTCAAGTGATGTTGAGAGTGCAGCAAGAGAATCTGCTAATATTGCATTCACTTCTGACTTCCCTTCTGGCTCCCAGTCTCTTATGTGAGTGAAGAGGTCTGTGACAGTATCTGGAATGAAGAATTTCTCAGGGTCAATTTGAGCGTCAAAAGTCGTGGCGAACTGCTGGTCGAGTCTTGCTTCAGGGTCGTGGAACATAGTGTCTCCCTTGAGTCTCTGAACAAACCCTGCAATCTCGCACAGCAAGGCTGTTTTGCCAGAGCTTGAAGGACCAAATATCTCAACGAGTATCCCAGAGGGAATCCCGCCACCTCTCACTCGTCCTCCGCTTATAGCAAGGTCCAGAAGTGTTGAGCCCGTCGAGACCATTTTTGAAAAATTCCCGTCTTGCTCGTTTTTCTTCTTTTTGGTTACTGGTGTTTTTGCAGTTTTCTTAACCTGCTCACTCAGATTTCCTCTTGTTCTTTTCATATTCTGTAATAATTTAAAAGTGAGGGAATTGCTCCCTCACTTCATTAATCTTCCTCATTCGCCTCTTTTGCATCTGTGCATTCGTTCCAAACGTTGCAATCGACGCAATCGTCCGTCTCGTCAGTATCAACGCCAAACTCATGCCCGAAGGGACACTCATCGTCTTTTTCTTTCGACTTTGACTTGTTTCCCTTCTTTGAAGATTTAGGCTTTTCATCCTCATCTTCTTTTTTAGACTCTTTGTTGACTGACTTCCGCTTTCTCTGAGTCCTGCGAGGCTTTTCATCCTCATCCTCATTTTCATCCCCATCCTCTGTAACTTTATCATCTTCAGAGGCTTCGTCCGCGTCGTCTATTGCATGGAACTTGCTCCCTAATTCTTCAGACGGAAGTGCAACGAGAATCTCATCCAGGTTTGGAACATCGTCGAGAATCGACTCATCAAGAGGTTCCTCTCTTTCTTTGAAGTCAATCTTGCTCGCTTCAGGGAATTTGTTTTTGCCAACAGAGCCCTCACTGAATCTGACTTTCAGAGTTAGTCCGTCCTCTATGTTGGCGAATCTTTCTGCATCTTCATTTTCCTCAAGCTCCTCATCGAGCAAGTCCTGGAAACAATACTGAGAAATATCGAGTACGTGAATCTTCTCGTCGAAATCGTCTGAGTCTCTTGGTATTACGATATAGAGATTTCTCAGAGATGGTCTCAGTGCTTTTGCTTCCTCTTCCGCATCTCCTTCATTGAGGAGCTTCTTTCGATAATCACATATAGGACACACTCTGCCGAATGTAGTTGGACAAACAACTGTTTCGTTATTCACTCCAATATCCCTGTGAATCTTGAAAGGCTTCTTGTACCAGAAGTCTCCCTCCATTACAAGCCCTTCACTTGCATCCCTGTCAAGATGCTTTGAATCAGTGACTTCATACGGAATAACGTCGAATTTGATTCTTGATTTGGGTTCAACTTCAAGAAGCTCCACGCCCTTCGGGAGTTTTAAATAATTGAATCCCGAACTTCTTTCTTGCCTTCTCCTGGCATCTTTAGAAGCTCCTTTAACTTTTCCTCTTTTCTTTTTTGCCATAATTTCAAAAATTTTAATTGTTTAACGTGTTCGTTTCATCCTCTGAGCAACTTTTTTATTTGATTGCTTTCTTTTCTTTTCTCTTTCAGTGGACAAGTCTCGAGGAACATTCGGCCCGGCAAAATATTGCTGCCCATGCAGCTTGACCAATGCCTCTATCATGCTCTTTCTCTGGTCCACAGACGTTACCGCTCCTGAGATTATCTCCGCATCATGCTTCGCTTCCAAATACTCGTTCACACTCTTTTTGTACCTCGTCTGAGTTGTGATAGTATTTTGAATAGCGGACTCTGTGACTTTCTCCAAATCGTATTTGTCTGGGTTCTTGCGAATATCAAGGTCAATCTCTGCCCGAACAACTTCCATTCTCTCTTTCGCCTTGTCCCGTACTTTGCGAGCTTCAGCAGCGGCTCTGGCATACTTAAACATCAAGTCTGCCTGCTCCAGACACTCTATATCAAGTGCCGTCTCATCAATTTTAATATCTTCTTCATAATTCATAACAAGCTGTTTTTCAAGATTTTGCAATAGAATAACAAACGTACACCAATCCAGGAAACCCAATGTTGTATAAAGGCTCCCAAAGCTCCTCAATGATGTGAGCTGCTTTTGGGCTGTTTGATTTCAAGAGGACTGCTTGGCAATAATACAAAATATGCCTTCTAATTGACTCAGCGTCTTGGTCTTTCAAGCCCTCAAGTATGCTGCTGACTTTTTTCCAGCCAGCTCCACTAATCAACGCCCTGCACAGTTCAATACTTTGGCTCTGTTCTTCTGCGGCTTTCTTAGCTGTTTCAAGCCTGCCCTCAGGGTCCGCAGCAAGCACTTGTTCCAATATCTGTAAAGCATTTCTTGGGAGCCCTAATGAGTCTTGAGCAATCTGCTCATATATTTCTTTATCAAGTCTTATTTTCTCTTTTCTCGAGGAGATTCGCAGGAGCCTAATCATTTCATTCTCTGTCAGAGGCTTCATCTGAATCTGACTGCATCTCCCTTTAATTGTCTTTATCAGCTTTTGAGGCTCTGTGGTGCAGAGTATAAAATAAACGTGTTTTGGTGTATCTTCAAGAATCTTCAACAAGGCGTTTTGAGCGTCATTACTCAGCTTATGGCACTCGTCAAGAATCCAGACCCTGCAAGCACTCTCTAAAGGCTGATACTGAGATTGTTTACGAACTTCTCTGATAGTATCAATCCCTCTAAAATCAGCAGTGTCCACCTCTTTCAAATCAAGCCCTGAACATCCTAATTTACTGGCAATTATACGGGCAACTGTTGTTTTCCCTGTTCCAGTGTCACCATGCAAAAGAAAAGCATGAGGACACTTTGAAGCATCCTCAAGCATTTTCTCAAGCATTGAAATAACTGATTGATTCCCAATTATTTCAGATAGTTCTTGTGGTCTGTGTTTTTGATACAACATAATGAGCTTTTTATTTTCCTGCACCCATCAATGTGTGGAGAAGGCTCATCGCCTTCGCCTCTTGCATCTTAGATACCAGGGCAGCGAATTTAGGGAGATTCTCAGACGTTTCAAGAATATGTGAAACGAGTTCGGATTGCAGTTTGCAGTCCTTCATTTTTTTATCTATCTCCGCAGCTTCTTCGTCGTCCATCAATTGGCCGTTTTTGAGAGTGACTCCAATCGCGGCAAAAAAGTCTCTCTCGTCTTTGTTTTTCTCGATTTTCTCTTGCATGTCCTTTCGCACAACGTCCCATGCTTCTTTAACTTTTTTCTCTTTTTCTGTCATAGTTGAAAAAATTTTTGATTAGAACTAATTAATAATTAATTGTCAATGTAATATACAATCAACCAATACTTCAGTTTAGTGTTTCGTCAAATTTTTTTAATAGTTTCAAATAAAGTTTCGTCAAATTTTTTCAATGCTTTCAAGTCTGCCCATGAAGCATCAACTTCTCCTACGTCAATATCAATTTCCATGGGAACAATAATCCATTTCCAGGCTTCAGGCAAAGCTCTGCAAGCGACTCTCTTAATTGTTCTTGCAACGTGTTCAAGCTCAGAGGGATGCACATCCAGAACAATAGCATCATGTATCTGCCCTATCAGCTTTGTTTGCCACCTCTCCTCTCTCATTATTCTGTCAATTTCAATGAAAGTCCACAGCAGACAGTGAAAAGCAGAGCCTTGTATGGGATAATTCACACAGTTATTTTTGCTCATCAATCCAGAGCATCTGAACCCTGTCAGCATATCAATATATCCCTTTCTCTGATAAGATTCCCACCACTCCTCTCTCCATCTGCCATAAGCCGAGAAACGCTCGTTCCAGAATCTATCTTCCACTTTCTCAACTTTTCTAACAAAAGCATCGAATGACTTTATTCCTATATCAATGAGATGGTCTGACAAGTGCTGTGAATCAGATATTTTGACGCCTTGTCCTCTTTTCCATCTCCCCTCTTTTAGCTCACCCCAATCACAAGCCATGTACTTGGCGCAATTCTTATAATAATCACCAAAAAACTGAGGGAACGTGAATCCATTCTTTACAGCTCCTCTCAAGTAAGAATGACCGGGTTGAGACTTGTCGAAATCAGTGATTTCAAAAATCTCTTGGCAGAGGTCTCCGTGCATATCACTTTTTGGGTCTGTGATATACTCAATCAGAGCTTCATCTTTATTATAGCAAGCTGCAATTCTCACCTCCAGATTGCTGAAGTCGAACTCAAGCAATTGGTGCCCGGGGCGGGGAAAAATAGCTTTTCGACAAATCTCCATCGCCTCTTCATCTCGTTTCGGAATATTCTGGAAGTTGGGCTTGTCACTGCTGCTCCTGTAAGTACGAGCAGTGTGCAAATTGAAAAATGGATGAATGTATCCTCTAACCTGCTCTTTTACAAATGCTTTCAAGTACGTGTCCCGTATCTTCTTCAACTTTCTTATTTTCAAGATAATTTGCAATTCGGGAATATTCAGCTCTGCCAGAGCTTGCTCATCTGTTGACCCTGCTCCAGTTGTTGTGAATCTTACGGGCTCTATTTTCTTGTGTTTATAAAGATAATTCCCAAGCTGAGCGTTTGAGTTAATGTTTACTTTCCCGCCTGTGATGTGTTTCCAGCGTTTGTAAAAATTAGTCGAATATAGCTCTCTCTCTAACTTAGTTACTTGCTCAGTCAGTTCTTTTTGCTTTCTCTCACAATATTCCACATCAATTCTCATGC
>PUMD01000042.1 GCA_003551215.1 Clostridia bacterium
AGCAGGTTAGGAGGCGGCACGTTGCTGATAGTGGGGGTCGATCCTGGAACGGCCACCACCGGTTACGGAGTGGTGGCCAAAGAAAACTATGATCTCTTGCTGTATGATTACGGGGTAATCCGCACCGAGTCTTCTTTGCAACCAGAGGTGCGCCTTCACCAGATACACCAGCAGATAATCCAGCATATCAGTAAATATGATGCTGATGCAGTTGCGGTGGAGAAGCTTTTCTTCAACAAAAACGTCCGAACGGCCATGACTGTGGGACAGGCCCGGGGCGTGGTCATGCTGGCGGCTGCCGAATGCGCCCTCAAGGTACTGCAGTATACACCGTCTCAGGTCAAGAGCGCGGTTACCGGGCATGGGGCTGCTTCAAAGCGGCAGGTGCAGGTGATGGTCCGTTCCCTGCTGGGCATGGACGAGCTTCCCCGTCCGGATGATGCCGCCGATGCCCTGGCAGTAGCCATATGTGGTCTGCAGAACTGGGGCTGGCAGAAGAAAGTGGAGGCACAAAAGTGATAGGCAAGCTGACGGGAAAACTGAGCGAAGTTCGTGAAGACAGCGTGGTTGTTGATATCGGTGGCGTGGGTTATCTGGTGCATCTTCCCACCCGGTATCTTGATCGACTGCGTACCGGGGTCGGTGAACGTCTATCACTGTACACTCACACTTACGTCAGAGAGGATGCCCTCGAGCTGTACGGGTTCCCCAGCCGGGAGGGGTTGGGGGTCTTCGAGATGCTTTTGGGAGTATCCCGGGTGGGGCCCAGGCTTGCGCTGGCCGTTTTGGATATCTTCGAGGCCGATGATTTTCGCTCAGCCATTGACCGGGGCGATGTGGCCCTGCTGACGGAGGTCTCCGGTGTGGGACGAAAGACCGCCGAGCGACTGATACTCGAGCTGCAGGACAAAGTTGATTCCATACCTGTAGCCATGGATAGGCCGGATGCCGCTGACAGGCAGACTTTATCTCAGCGTAGATTCTCCGAGGCGGTTGGGGCCCTGGAGGCGCTGGGTTATTCCAAAACGCAGGCCACCCAGGCAGTGCGGCAATGCGTTGGGGAACTGGACTCTACTGAAGAGAAGACCCCACAGGTAGAGGACATGGTGCGCAGTGCGCTGAAGCTTTTGAGTGAAGAGGGAGGCATGGCATGAAACAGGACGAAGACCGCATCCTATCGCCGCAGGCCAGCGACGATGAAGTGCTGCCCCCCGAGCTCCGGCCTCGCCGGCTTGACGAGTTCGTGGGGCAGGAGTCAGTCAAAGAAAGGCTGAACATATACATACAGGCTGCGCGACAACGGGGTGATGCCCTGGATCACGTACTCCTGTACGGCCCGCCCGGTTTGGGAAAGACCACCTTGGCCCATATCATAGCCAATGAGCTGGACGTGGGTGTAAGAATTACTTCCGGCCCGGCGATAGAGCGGCCGGGCGATCTTGCTGCCCTGCTGACCAACATGTCGCCGCGCGATGTCCTGTTTATTGATGAAATACACCGACTGCACCGCAGCGTGGAGGAAATTTTATATCCGGCCATGGAGGATTTCGCGCTGGACATAATAATTGGTAAGGGCCCCTCTGCCCGCTCGCTGCGCCTGGATCTTTCCCCGTTTACGCTGGTGGGAGCCACCACCCGGATCGGACCACTGACGTCGCCCCTGCGTGACCGCTTCGGGGTGGTAATGCGGCTGGAGTACTATCAGCCGGATGAGCTGGCGCAGATACTGCTGCGGGCCTCCGATATTCTCGAGGTGGAGGTGGACGAGCCGGCAGCGGCCGAAATCGCCCGCCGGTCCAGGGGTACCCCGCGGGTGGCCAACCGGCTTCTGAAGAGACTGCGCGATTACGCCCAGGTGCGCGCCGATGGCCGGGTCACCGAAGATGTGGCCCGTCGCGGTCTGGCCATGTTGGAGGTTGATGACAAGGGACTGGACAAAAACGATCACCGGCTTTTGCGCACGATTATCGAGAAATACGACGGGGGACCGGTGGGACTGGAGACTCTCTGCGCTGCCATCAGCGAAGAGAATCAGACGGTGGAAGACGTCTACGAGCCCTTCCTGATTCAGAAGGGACTGCTTCAGCGGACTCCGCGAGGGCGGGTGGCTACTCCCGCCTCTTATGAACACCTGGGTTTTACTGCTCCCGGGCAGGGTGGCGAGGACGACAGTCAGCTGAGTCTATTCGAGCAGAAGGAGGCAGAGAACGGCGAATGAATCATCTGGACGCCTTAAGCCGGCTTCTGATCATCGCCGGCGGGACCTTGCTCTGCGCAGGAGGACTGCTTTGGTTGCTGCGTAGGCTGGGGCCTTTTGGGCGGTTACCCGGCGACATAGTGATACAACGACCCAACTTCACCTTTTATTTCCCCCTGATGACATCGTTGATATTGAGCCTGGTGTTGACCCTGGTGATAAACCTGCTCATTCGCCGCTGAATTGACTGTTGGAGGTGTAGAAGTGGGCTGCGAAAACAGAGAACGGCTACCGCCGGATGCGGACGACAGTCGGCAGATTGACAGCTATGACTACTACCTCCCCGCCTGTGATATCGCGCAGCAGCCGGCGGACCGCCGCTCACGTTCTCGTTTGCTGGTTTTGGACAGCAGCGCACCCCCCGGAAGCCCCCGTGGCATGCATCATGCCACTTTTTGCGACGTAGTCGAATACTTTCAGCCCGGGGATTGCCTGGTGTTGAATGAGACCCGGGTCATTCCCGCCCGCCTGCGCGGATTCAAGATCCCCTCGGGAGGATCTGTCGAAGTGCTGGTAACCAACATCCAGGACTCAGGAAGGTGTCGTGCGCTTATGCGTCCGGGACGACGACTGCGGGCAGGAACGAAGGTGGCCGTGGTCGCTCCCCGGCAATTTGAGCGCATCAAGAATCTTGCTGCCCAGCAGCGAATCGGACAATTGGAAACCGAGTATCTGCAGGTTACTGTAACCGAGAAGATGGATGGGGGACAGTTCACGATTCGCATAGATGACGGGTCGGTACTGCAGAACCTGCATCGATTCGGCACGGTACCCCTGCCGCCGTACATATCCACCCCGCTGCAGCGGCAGGAGCGCTATCAGACGGTGTACGCTGCCGAGCCCGGTTCGGTGGCCGCTCCCACAGCCGGTCTCCATTTTACCGAATCCCTGCTGGCCGATATTCGAAACAGGGGGGTAAGGACGGCAACTCTGACGCTGCACGTGGGCGAGGGAACCTTTCAGCCGGTGCGCTGCCGGGACATTACCCGCCACAGCATGCACACAGAATACTGTGAGGTATCCGGCGATGTGGTAGAAGCTGTCCAGAAGACCCGCAGCGAGGGAGGCCGGGTGGTGGCTGTTGGCACGACGGTTGTGCGGGCGCTGGAGTCTGCGTCGCAGTCGGGCAGGCTGAAACCGTTTTGCGGTAAGACGGACCTTTTCATCTATCCCGGATACCGTTTTCGCACCGTTGATGCACTGATAACTAATTTTCACCTGCCCCGCAGCACACTGCTGATGCTGGTTTCCGCCCTCACCAGCCGTCAGCACATTCTCGCCGCCTACCGGGAGGCGCGGCGCAGAAGATACCGGTTTTATTCCTTTGGGGATGCCATGCTGCTTCTTACGGGAGGTGATGTGAGGTGATGTTCACGGTCAAACACACAGACGGTGATTCGCAGGCCCGAACCGGCCGCCTCTACACGCCGCATGGAGCGGTGGATACTCCGGTGTTCATGCCGGTGGGGACCAGGGCTTCGGTCAAAGCCATGGCCCCGCACCAGCTTTTGGAATGTGGAACCCAGATTGTGCTGGCAAACACCTACCACCTCTTTTTGCGTCCCGGCGACGAACTGATCAGTCAGATTGGGGGGCTGCATCGGTTTATGGGCTGGGACGGACCTATTCTCACCGACAGCGGGGGTTTCCAGGTCTTTTCGCTGGCTGATTTTTGCCGTGTCGATGATGAGGGGGTGACCTTCCGTTCGCACATCGACGGTTCAGAGCACCGTCTCACGCCCTCGAGGGCGGTAAAAATACAGCAGAATCTTGGAGCCGACATCATAATGTGCCTCGATGAGTGCCCGGATGCCGGGGCAGACGGGCATAGCCTGAGGAAGGCTGTGGAGCGTACCACCGATTGGGCGCGGGAGTGTGCGCAGGCCCACCACCGGGATGATCAGGCGCTGTTTGGCATAGTGCAGGGGGGTACTGACCTCCAGCTGCGCCGTAGGCACCTTGAGCAGATGATGGAGATAGGTTTTGAGGGATACGCCTTAGGCGGTCTGTCAGTGGGGGAACCGAAGCACAGGATGTACCGGGTTATTCGAAAGATAACTCCACTTATGCCCGCTGATGCTCCCCGCTATCTAATGGGAGTCGGAACGCCGGATGCAGTGATTGAAGCCATAGCCGCCGGTGTCGACATGTTCGACTGCGTGCATGCTACCCGCATTGCGCGTCACGGCCGGGTGATGACCAGCGGTGGGCCGCTGACCGTCCGCAATGCCCCTTACGCCGATGATCCCCGTCCGCTGGATGAGGAGTGCTGCTGCCGGGTGTGCCGGCAGTTCAGCCGCGCCTACATACGCCACCTCATCAAGTCCGATGAACTATTGGCCTACCACCTGACCACCTACCACAACCTCTGGTTTATGCACAGGATGATGGCCGCAGCCCGCCAGGCCATTCTGAGGGGAGAATTTGACCGGTGGCGTCGCATATTCTACCGGAGATATTACGGAGAGGATCCTCCGGCGGACTGATTGGAATGTTCAGTTTGCGTGGTGCCGTCGGGCTTTCGTAAAATAAGAGGGTAGCAACCTGCACACCAGAATATTGGCGCTGCGTCTTCGTGGCGGGGTGAGGGGAGAGATGCTCCCCAATTCCCGACCGGTGGTAAAGCTTCCGCCTGCAGAGGCGAGGAGACGAGCCCATCAGCCTCATCGGTTGATTCCGGTTGGATTCCGGGGCCGACAGTATAGTCTGATTGGGAGGAGACGGGGCGTACGGAATGAAGGACAGCAATTCATTTCGCACCCTCCGCCCCGGTAAAGCTCCGGGGTTTTCCTCACTCCCACCAAATTCTATTGAGGAGTGAGACACGTGAAAAGGGACTTAAGGGTAATGACGACGGCAGCCATGTTTGCTGCGCTGATTGCCATAGCGACCATGTACCTCAGGATTCCCGGGCCTACTGGCATGTACCACCTCGGTGATGGAATCATATATGCTTGTGCACTGCTGATGGGGCCGGGTCCCGCCGCCCTGGCGGCGGCAGTGGGTTCCGCTGGAGCAAACTTACTGTTAGGTCTTCCTCAGTGGGCACCGTGGACCTTTGTCATCAAGGGGCTGACTGCCGCGGTCATCGGAGCAATAGGTACGCGCCGGCCGGCATGGGGGCGCAACTTGGCGGCCATGGCCGCCGGTGCCCTGATTACCATATGTGGATATGCACTGGCCACCTGGGTGATGTACGGGTGGGCGGCGGTCCCAGTCGAGATCTATGGCAATATCGGACAGACGGGATTCGGCATAATTATCGGTGCGGTGTTGTTCTCAGTTCTGCGGAGACAGGAGGACTGGTTTTGAAGCAAGGCCCAGCCTCTCAGCCTAGCTGGGCATCGGATGAGGCATAAGCCCCTCAACACACACCTACGGGGAGTGGTGATGCCATGAAGCTGACATCTATAGGTAAGAACCGCTGGCGCCTGCAGAGGACCAAGGAGATGAAAGTCGATGCCATCGTGTACATGAACGAAAGACTGGTCGAGGACTACCTCGAGTCACAGGCACTCAAACAGCTGGCCGATGCCTGCCAGCTTCCTGGAGTGTGCGACCCGGTGCTGGGAATGCCTGACCTTCATCAGGGATACGGCCTTCCCATCGGTGGAGTGATGGCGGTGAGGGCGTCTGATGCAGACCGGCAGGAATCGATCGTCTCGGCCGGTGCCGTCGGATATGATATCAACTGCGGTGTCCGCCTCCTGCGCACCGATGTGGGAGCAGATGAACTCAATCAGGACGACTTCCGCGATATAATTGCCAAAATCGTCGGACGTGTGCCGGTGGGTGTTGGCAAATCCAACGTCTCCGCCGAGGATGTGGGATACGATATGAAGTTCTCGGATCTGGTAACCAAAGGAGCCAGGGCCATGGTGGATGCAGGTTTTGGCCGTCCCGATGATGTGCAGGCCTGCGAGGAACAGGGAGCCATGTCCGGCGCCCGACCTGATGCCGTTCCATCAAAGGCCAAAGGGCGTGCAGACCAGCTGGCAACGACCGGAGGGGGAAACCACTTCATCGAGCTGGACCGGGTAAGTCGGGTCTACGACGGCGAAGTGGCGGAGGTTTTCGGTCTTTCTGAGGGTCAGCTGGTAGTCATGATTCACACCGGAAGCCGCGGATTCGGGCATGAGATCTGCTCGCAGTACTCCAGCATGATGATAGAGCGTGCCGCCCGCTACGGCATCAATTTGCCCACCAAGGGGTTGGCTGCTGTTCCCATTGGTTCGTCCGAAGGAAGCAGCTACCTGGGGGCTATGGCCTGCGCGGTGAATTATGCTTTCGCCAATCGACAGCTGATCACCCACAAGGTCAGACAGGCACTGGCTGATTTCTTCGGCCTTCCCGATGAGCAGCTGGGCCTGCAGCTGGTCTATGACGTGGCCCACAACATTGCCAAATTTGAAGAGCACAACGGCCGCAAGATGCTTGTACATCGAAAAGGTGCTACC
>PUMD01000048.1 GCA_003551215.1 Clostridia bacterium
AATATAATACTGATCGTCGTCGGGGTTGCCGCCCTGGTAGTAGGGCTTGCCGGGTGGTATCTGGGCAACGGCATCGCCTCGCCCATTGCACAGGTGGGCGACCAGCTGGCGGCGCTGGCAGCCGAGGAGGGAGACCTCACCCAGAAGCTGCAGGTGCAAAGCGACGATGAGGTCGGCCAGCTGGCCGAGAGCTTCAATGCCTTTTTGGCCAAGATAGAGGACATAGTTATCGGAGTGACCGACTCCACCCAGCAGGCCAACGAAGCCCTGCAGCAGGTGGTACAGTCGGCTGATCAGGGTCTGCAGCAGACTAATAGCACCATGTCCCAGCTGCAGGAGGCGTCAGAGGAGATAGGATGCATCACCGAGATGACAGCCGAGATTTCCTCGCAGACCAACCTCCTGGCGCTGAATGCTGCCATTGAGGCGGTGCGAGCGGGTGAGGCGGGCAAGGGCTTTACCGTGCTGGCGGAAGAGATAAGGTCGCTGGCGGAGCGTGCCGAGGCAGGTAGCCCAGCTGCTGGATCAGTTCGAGACTGTCAATTCCAAGGTGGATGCATGATCACCGACTGCACCCGCAGCCGCACATTGGGGCCTGCCTCTTAAAATTTGGCGTGTCCCCCCTCGTTCAGACAAGGCACTTGGTATTTTTGTCGCATCAGACCCCATCAATTTCTATGTCGTTGCTCAGGGCTGGTATTTTTCTAGGTGTGACGCTTTGTTTGCACAGTGCATGTTTAGTGAAGCGATTCGCCGGTGGAGATGCTTCCCGCCTCTGACCTCAAATTGCTGGGCGTGTATATTTAACCCCCGTTGATACTTCACTGACGCTCATCCTCCTTGCAGATGCGAAAGCGGGTGTTTCGGACCATTATGACCCCGTTGCTGGCATCGGTCAACCAGCAGCACAATCCCAATGGGGATAACCATAATCGCCAGACAGCCGCTTCTTTCTATGCCTCCGCAGGTTCACATTAAAGTTATCTCCTCTGTCTACGACCACAAGTAAGGGAAGCCCACCGTAGAGTATGGGAGATGGTCATCAAAGCAGACTGCAATAACACCCGTATGGTCATTGGTCTGATGTCAAAGTCGGACTTCCAGGGGGGAGGTGATAGCGACAGGATGACCGCTGACGGCATCTTTATGACAACAGCCGATCCGCCAGTCCAACTGGGCGGTGATCGAATGGCCCTGAGCAAAAGGGACACCTGAGAAAGCGAGATACTCCTGTTAGGTTGGAGCTGGGCTGCTGCTGATTCCGAGCACGGATTAATTGAAGGGAGTGCTAACCAACCTTGTTGAGCAAGCTCAAAGCAGCGCTGCGGGAAAATATGCGAACACGACTGCTGTTGACCACTGCATTGGCAGTAACATTCGGCATGCTAGTTGTCGCAATACTGCCGATAGTACAGATGTTTCTGGGGCTTTCATCTGGAGTCGAAGATGATGCAATCAGGTACAATGAGGTGGCATTCAACCAGTATCAGAATATATCACAGAGTACAGCAGAGCAGCTGCAGAAGACAGAAATAGCGCTGACTGGCAGCAGCCAGCAGCCGGAAGGATTAGATCAGCAGGAAATTGAACGTATCCTGCGTGAAATGGCCGAAGTTGATGAGCAGATCAGCGATTACGTGGTCATGTTTGAGGACGACAGCGGCAAGGCAGTTTCTGGGCAGGAAAGTGTGACCGCTGCCCAGCTGGGCATCTCTGGCGACATTGCATCAGAGAAGCTGATCTTGCCCGATCCCGAAAGAGCTGTACTGTCGGACAGTTACGTGCTTTTGCTGCCGCTGCAGGACGGAGACACACTTGAAGCCCTCGGTGCGGTCCTCGACAGGAAGACGATGACGCAGCAGCTGCGCGATTCGCTGGGTGATGATGACGTAATGCTGGCCCTGCTGGATGCAGAAGGACGTATAATAGGAGGAGAACGGGTGCGCGAGGAGCTGGGAGATCAGGTGGGCGACCTGAGTCATTCCTATGCGGACAGCACCGATTCGCCGGGCATTGTGGAGGTAGACGGCACAGAACAAAGCTGGACGGCCAGTTATCAAACTGACGAGGCCAGCGGGGTTACTGTAGCGACGTTCACCGACCAGCAGGACGTGTACTCGCAGATTATCGCTACCATCAGGGGGACGGTACCCACTGCAGCCATCGTAGCTGCCCTGGTTATCGCTGCCCTGTGGCGGCCCATCGGCCGTACCCTCGCTCCGGTGAAGGAGTCATCGGAGAAGCTGACCCAGATGGCGGAGACCGGCGATCTGACTGAGAGGCTCCCGGTGGATGGGGAAGATGAGATAGCGCAGCTGGCCCAATCTTTCAACAGCTTTGCCCGGCGGGTGCAGTCCATCGTGATTGATATAAGTGAGATATCTCAGAGACTGGATAGCGCCGGAAAGACGATGGTTGACACCACCGAGCGGGGGCTTCAGCACACGGAGACGGTATCGGCATCCGCCGAAAAGCTGCGTCAGGCCGCGGAACGCCAGACGGAAAACACCCGTGATGCGGCGTCCAACACCCGCCAGGTATCCGAGGGCGTCGAGCAGGTGGCCGACGGTGCACAGGAACAGGCCTCCAGCATAGAGGATGCGCAGAACATGGTGGTGGACATGATGGACGAGGTGGAGGACAACCTGCAGCAGCTTGAGCGGACCGACGAGCTGGCCACCCGCACCTCCAGTCAGGCCGAGGAGGGCGCGGAGGCCATAGCGGAGGTAAACAGCGCGGTCGGACAGCTGAGCCAGACCGCGGAGCAGACCAACAGCACCATGTCCCAGCTGCAGGAGGCCTCAGAGGAGATAGGCCGCATCACCGAGATGATAGCCGAGATTTCCTCGCAGACCAACCTGCTGGCGCTGAACGCTGCCATTGAGGCGGTGCGAGCCGGCGAGGCGGGCAAGGGCTTTACCGTGCTGGCGGAAGAGATAAGGTCGCTGGCGGAGCGGGCCGAGGGAGCAACCGACGAGATAGCGGATATCACCGACTCCATGCAGGAGTCGATAGCCGGCGCTGTGCAGGGCACCGGGGAGTCGCTTGAGGCGATATCGCACACCGCTGACAGCACCCAGCGAGCCGACGAACTCATAGAAGACATGAGCCGGGCTGCCGGGGAGACCAGGACTGCTACCGAACAGCTGCAGCAATCCTTCCGGCAGCTGAACGAGAAAATGGAACGCGTCACCTCATCGATGCAGTCGGTATCGAGCGTGGTGCAGGAAAACACCGCAGCCACCGAGGAGATGGCGGCGGGCAGCCAGGAAGTGGCCGCAGCCATGGACCAGATATCGGCCATAGCCGAGGAGACCAACGACAGCGCGGTAGATGTGAGTGAGCTGGCTGACAGGCAGAAAGAGCAGATGCAGCAAGTGTCATCGTCCGCCGAACGCACCGCCACATCAGCTCAGCAGGTAGCCCAGCTGCTGGATCAGTTCGAGACCGGTGATTCCAAAGCGGATGGCTGATATTGAAACACCCGGGGGCCCGCGTCGCTGACAGGGCCCCCGGGTCTACCCCCTGCTGCGGCAGTGAAAGGCCAATACCTCGGTCCGGGGAATGCGCCTTCAGTTATGTGTTTTGGGTAGATACCGTGCAGCAGCCGGGTCACAGCGGCAGCAGCGAAAGCAGCGACTTCCGGATCTCTGCCAGCTGCTCTGACTTTGCCCCTGCGCTGCGCATCTTCCAAAGCCGGCCAAACAGGGGCAGTACCTGCTTTTCCTGCACCCACCCCAGATCAACTGCGTTTTCCATGACGTAAACCAGGCCGCGTATTGCTTCTGAGGGTCCGGCATAATCGTCGGTCTGCAGTATCCTTTTTACTTCTAGGGGAAGCTTTTCTCGCAGAAGAGATTCCTCTTCATCCAGCCGGGCCTTGAGCCGCTTTTCCATACCTTCGTCCCATTCGACATCGACGGCTCCCAGGTTCTCCAGCAGGTGCTTTGGCGAGGTAGTTCCGGTAAGGACAGAGACCACGCCCGGTCGCTCGATAGCCCAGCGGATGGCCAGCTGAACCGGAGTACAACCGATGGGAGAGGCCAGGCAGCGAAGCTCCTCAATCACCCGCCTCGCCGATTGGAATTTCTGCCCGAAAAACAGCGGATCCATGCTGCGGATATCCCCTTCAGCGAAGGCACCCTCAGAGGTGATCTTTCCTGTAAGAAGGCCGCGGGCGGTTGGACTGAAGCCTATTATCCCCGCCGACCCGGCGGCTATGTCAGGCAGCTTGTGGTACGATTCTCTGGCAAGGCAGCTCAGCTCCACCAGGCATCCGGCGGGGCTGCCGGCTCGAAAGTACTCCTCGACGCGGTCTGCGGGCAGATGCCCCACCCCGTACTGGCGGATCTTGCCCTCCTCTTTGAGTTTCTGCAGCGCCCCCACCGTCTCTGATATAGGAGTTTCCGGGTCGTCGAAGTGCACCTGATACAGGTCGATGTAGTCGGTGCCGAGGCGCCTGAGGCTGGCCTCGCAGGACTTTATTATGTGCTCGGGTGAGCAGTCGCGTCCCCCCTCCGGCGTAAGCCCCACCTTGGTGGCGATGACAACTTCCTCTCGGAAGGGCCGCACCGCCTCACCGAGTATTTGCTCGCCGTCTCCGTACTGGTCTGCTGTGTCGTAGAAGGTCACGCCTTGATCGTAGGCAAGCCTAAGCAGCCGGATGAACTCTTTTCTGTCGAACTCACCGTAGACTCCCGATGCGGCATAACAGCCCATTCCGATCTCCGATATCTCAAGTGAACTTCCAGGAAGTTTTGCGTACCGCATCTGCTGTCCCTCCTCATTGCTGCCTGCCACCTGAATGTAGATCCATTCTGTGTATCAACCACGGGTACGTTCACTTCACTACCTTTTCTAGCCATGACCTGTTTTTCCTCTTTTTGCAGGATGCAAGCAACCAAATAAACGACATGACAGCGTTCTTTGTTTTTGTTCATATCTGGGCGCCTGTGGAGTCAGCAGCTTCCAAAATCCGCTCAATGTTTTTGCCGTTTCCACGATTACATAAGTGTCCGGGGCTCTAATTATTGGTGAACAGGGGGTGGTTTCGATCGAACACACGGCATCTGTGGAAGAAGTAAAGGTGATACTTTTCCGGCTCGACGGGCAGATTCTGGGTCTTCGAATAGCTCATGTCAGGGAGGTGATGAAATACCAGAGCCCAACACCCGTACCGGATTCGCCGGGTTGGGTGGTGGGTGTCTTGAACGTCAGCGGCCGCATACTGCCGGTGGCTTCTCTGAGCAGCTGCCTTTACGGGCGACCGCACAATGACAAAAACACATCTCATCTTCTGAACATAGAGGTAGACGGGCAGGAGGTGGCGCTGACAGCCGACGAGGTGACGGCGATTCGCACCTTCTCATCGGATCTGATAACCGATCCAGCGGGCCTGGCCTCAGGAATGTGCTCGGCGCTGCTCGAAGGCATAATTCGGCCGCAAAGCGAGGATGAAGGTGAAGTCATCCTGATGATCGATCCAGAAAAAGTGGCAGACTTTGATCTCATGAAAGAGGTGGTAGAGCAGCAGGTGGTCTAATATCGGCGTGGATATACGGCAATTAATCAGGGATACCACATCACTACTATAACGCCCTTTGCTGTGGCTGACAGGAGGCAGCTTTGATGCTAAATCTCTTCTCCAAATCTCTTTCACGCAAGCTGGTCGCGATGTTTTTGCTTCTGGGTGTTGTGCCGGCTGTGGCGATCGGGATTTTCAGCTTTATAAACGGCTCAAGTAACATAGAACAGGAAGTATACAGCAAGCTGACAATGTACGCAGAGGCCGCTGACGCTGAACTTGAGGCCTATTTTGAGCAAAGAGAAGGAGACGGAGCAGTATTTGCCACCACGCGGGATGTCTATCAGAGCATGAATATATTGCGGGATGCTGACTGGAATACAGATGACCCGGCGTGGCAACAGCGGCACGACATTCTGCAGGTACTAGGTGGAGTAATCGTTGAGGAATATGACTATGCGCAGGTGTTTGTCACCACGCCAGCGGGGGATATTGTTTATGATTCGGCAGATCTGATACTGGGAGACAGCGTAGCGCACCGCGATTACGTCCAGGGGGCGCTGCAGGGGGAGCTCACCTGGTCGGAGCTTTTCTACTCGGACATGATTTACGAAAACTGCATGGTTCTGTCAGTGCCCATACGCAGCGAAGGTACGACTGGCGAGATAGTGGGCACAGCCAACTTGCTTATGAACCAGGATGGTGTCGATGCGGCGGTGCACGAGGGGCTGGATACGCTCGGTGAGACGGCCGACGCCTACCTGATAGATGACACCGGAATGCTTCTGACCAACACGCTCATGGGAGATTACGCCCAGGAGGCGGCGCTGCAGGAGAGCATAGATACGGAGGCGGTCAGTCTGCTTTCCGGGCCGGTAGGTGCAGGGGAGGTTGACTACGCCGCTCAGGCCCAATATGAGGATTACCGGGGAGAGCAGGTTCTGGGTCAGATGGCGGTTGCTCGCCTCGGTGAGCAGCCCGCAGGCCTGGTGGTGGAAATAGACCACGCCGAAGCCTTCGCCGGAGTCAACCAGCTGCGCAATATAATACTGATCGTCGTCGGGGTTGCCGCCCTGGTAGTAGGGCTTGCCGGGTGGTATCTGGGCAACGGCATCGCCTCGCCCATTGCACAGGTGGGCGACCAGCTGGCGGCGCTGGCAG
>PUMD01000094.1 GCA_003551215.1 Clostridia bacterium
AAACGGGAGAGGTCGCCACCATAAATGCAGTGTTACCTGCAGTCGACAGGTTAATCCCGTTGATGAAAAATAGCTGGTACACAGTGTTACCCACCACCCCGGTTAGCAAAAGCCAGCGGAGGTCCGGCAGGCTGACCCGTATATCGCTTTCCCGCAACAGCAGAACAACCGCCAACAGTAAGGCGGCCACAGCAAACCTCACCGCATTGAACGCCAGGGGACTGAGTTCGGCCAGCGCCTCCTTGACTACTATCATGTTGTAGCCCCAGATGCACATAACCGCCAAAAGCGAAGCATCCACCGGGCTGAACTTCTGCAGGCCCTCAGCAGACTGCGGCTTCAGGTCAGACACTCCAACATCTCCCCTCACATAGGCCGGCCACCTGTCTTACACTCAGTCAGTATTCTCAACCTGTCAGTCAAATCCTGCCTGGCGTCAGGCAGCCGGCGGTGCGCATAAACGCAAAACGGCCTCTCTCAGGCCGACTCTCCCCAGGCCAACCAGATAATCTCCACCGGCTCATCTCCCTCAGGACGGAGCATGTGCACAGTCCCGGGGGGAATGTATATGGCCTCACCCGGCCGTGCAGGACTTTCCTTATCACATATAGTGACTGCTCCCTGGCCGCTTATGAGGATAAAGCATTGATGCATGGGGTCTTTGGCTCCATCTTCATTGAGAACCTGACCCGGACGTACCATATAGTAGGCGCTTCGCAGCCCGGGATGATAAAACAGCGCCGCTGCATCGCCCCCGTGAATGCGGCGGGTATGCTCAGCACCGAACCGAACGCGGGTGGGAGTCTCTGCACTGAAAAAATGGCTGAGAAAGTAGTAACCACTGCGCATGAACTCCCTCGAGATGCTGAACCGCCGCAGGTGCCCGATGAACAGGCGCACAACGGTGCAGGCCAGCCGGACGATTCTTTTTAGTGAATTCGGTCGCCCGGTATTGAAATCCAGAGGAGCGGATTCGCTTAGGTGAGCCCGACCAGCAGCAGTCAGACCGCTCCATTTGCCGCTGTATACATTGCCGAGTGTATCACGATCCATAGAAAACGTGACGTCAACATCTGTCAGATGACCGGGGCCCCAGACGGCCCGTCCCCCGCCACAGGAAAGATGCCACTCAAAAGCCTCATCCCCCTCACTCTCCACTTCAAAATTGACACAAAGATTGTAATCCTCCGGGACCTTCTGTTCGAAATGCTCTGACATCTGCTTCAGCATGTCTGCTACCTGCAAGATAACTACCCCATTTCCCTTGCCTTATTAGTAACTACCCTTGTAGTTACTGAGCTCACTGCATACTCTACAGTGGATGGACGGGCGTGTCAACGGCTGAATACCCCTCCGCTACATTTTTACCGTAAAGCCCTTTTTCAACAGGAAGTCAGTAAGCAGCCAGACTGAAACCACGGCTCCCGCGGCCACCAATCCGCCTACGGGCCAGTCGAAATACTGTCGTCCCAACGTCAGGTAAACTGGCACATAGACCAGTCCCTGCATTATCCAGCCCACGAGAGGGTTCCGCCCGATACGGCGGACGCTGCCGGGAAATCGCGGAGATACCCACTCCAGAGAAGCAAAACAGGCCAGCGAAACGAGTCCTCCGAGCAGAATGTAAGTTGGCGTTACCACCAACCGGTCCACACCGGCTCCGGCAGTGTACAGGGCAAAGGCAAAGATGAGCAGGAGTCCACAGGCAACGAGGCATCGGCGGAGAAACACTCCTGGCCGGCAGGCAAGATACATATCGGTCACGATAGTGGCTGCAACGGGGAGAAAAAGCCAGGCCAAGGCAGCATATGGACCACCTTCACGCATGGCCCTTATGAGGCTCAAGGCAGCCGGGCTATTAAGGCAAATCAGCTGGTAGAAGATGAGAGAGCCGCAGGCGGACAGCAGCCGTAGACGTGGAGGCAGGACCATCAACAAGGCAGCAAGTCCGTATGCCAGAGCCCACGTCTCCAGAATACCCCAGGTTCCCGTGATAGCTGCGAGGAGGTTCCTTCCCGCCCACAGGCGCTCAATCAGATTCGGTATGTAGCCGATGAGAAACAGACCCACTACCCGGCGGACTACCCGGGCAGAAAAATGACCCGAGCGGTGATATGTAAAGGGTAGAGAAAGCCCCATGGCAAAGCCAAACAGCGGCGCAACGAAGTCGAAGGGAAGTAGTCCGGTAGACTGGGCATGCCGCAGTGCAGCCGGCGTTTCCCTGCTCAGCAGCGTGATGAAGTTGGCGCAGAACATCAAAAATATTGCCATGCCGCGCAGATCATCTATGGCTTCTACTCTGTCAGGCAGGTGTCTGCCGCGCACTGAACCGGGCAATCTACCAGCTTCCTCTCGGGCTGCAATGGAACGCACCTGGATTTTTATTCAGCCCAGACCAACGCATAACGCCGGCATGAACTAAAAAGGCGGGAAAAACCAAAGGTATAGCCAGACCAGCAGGGTTCCCGCAGCTGTCAGCAGTGCAAACCTGAATATCCCGTCTGTTTTCACAATACCCCTCCAGAGCATTCGCCGCCATAACGCGGATTCTCAACACTCCGGCAGCATCAATGCGGCTCAGCTACGGTGGGAAAACACTCTGCGCTGAGCATCAGGTGAAGCTGCGGGATCTCACCATGTTTTTCGCCTATGAAATCCCTGGCCTCCTGTACAGACTCACACTGCTTGAGTCCCGTTTTCTCAAGCGTGCCTGGGGCGAGGTCAGAGACCAGGATTATGTCGCATTCCTCCGCCATGAGCGTCAGATGAAGCCCCATGTACCCACCTATGGTAAACGATTCTCTAAGTGAGGCCTCCCTGCTTTCACTGTCAGAAAATCCAAGCAGCATGGTGGCAAAGTCATCATTGCCCATTCCCTCACGGCATTCGGACAGTACAACTATAGTTCCGCCTTTGTTCACCGCCCTGCGTGCATTGTAAACGGTCTTGTAGGTCTGATAAAGGTTGATATCTTTGGGGTAACCGCCACAGGAAGCCACCACCAGATCGCATCGCTGGTCTATGCTCACACCGAAACGATCACTGACTTTCTGACAGCCCCGACGGTGAGCCTGCACAGTCTCCCCCGCAACCGCATCAACTATGCGGTGTTCGGTAGTATCACACACCGTATTCAGCAAGAAGGTGGGTCGGGCCATCTCCGCTCCAGCCACAATATCTTCATAACATGGATTGCCGTCGAGTTTGCCGGCGGCAACTTTCGGATTCACACCTTCTCCCTTTTTTTCAGCCAGCGCCAGTGAATGATTCTTCATTATGGTCTCGTGGCTGCTGACACCGGGTAAGACTGCCTTGCCCCCTCCGCCAAAACCGGCCAGGAAATGATGCACTATGCCACCGGTGAGGATGATCCGATCTGCCGCCGCGACTCGGCGGTTGATGTAGACGGGAGTATCGAAAGGGGTGTGCCCGAGGTAGACCATCTCGTCGCTGTCGCGTGCCCGATGATCGAACATCTCCAACCGCGAGTAAATCGGTCTGCCGACTATCTGGGCGTGTTCTACTGGAGTCTGTTCCCTGTGGTCTCCGGTTGCACTAACAACAAACATATCGGAGTTGCTGACGCCCCCCGCTCTCAGCTCTTCCAGCAGGTAGGGCATAAATACGTGGTGCCTCACCCACAGACGGGTTACATCACCGACGATAATGCAGACTTGATCACCCGGTTGAACCAGGTGACGGAGGGGACGGGAATTAACCGGTTCGGCCAGCGCTCGCTGGATAATATCTGTCTCGGAAGAATCAGCCGTAAATGACCCAGTCGACAGCTCATTCAGGACCATCTCCTCGGGAAACCGGGCAGATATCCACCCGTCTCCGTAGGGCAATTGGTATTCATCACTCATCAAATCGGCCTCCTTTTGAACACATAGCAGATACCGTCCGCGAAGCTGCACCCATATGTATGCATATCCGCAGCCCTACTGCACAAATCCATGCCGCCCAACGGGCTAACCAACCCGGTTTAAAATCTGGGCTGAGATCCACCGAATGCGCACACCAGAGCACGTTCACCTGCCGGCCCCGGGCTGAAGGCTCCACACCAGCAAATGGATCCCGCCAACGCAACACCGTCCGCATAGCCGCCGTCGCCAGATATGGCGCATCCTCATTCAACATACAGCAGTTAATCCGGCAGTTCAACACCAAAGGCTCCCGGCGGACAGACCAAGAACGGTCACATGCCAATGAGCAGTCGAAAACAGATGCAGCAAACCGGGGCAGGTCCTTCCGTCTGAGCGGTGTTAGGCCATCCAATCCTGCATTGAACACAGTGATGAAGAACAAGCTGGCGAGGGTCACTCCTTTTGCCGCGGGTCCAGTATGTCCCGCAGGCCATCTCCAAAAAGGTTGAATCCCATGACAGTAGCGGTGATAGAAAGACCGGTGAAGGTTGATATTCCAGGAGCTATGTGCAGGTACCGTCTCCCCTCGGCCAGCATCCGGCCCCAGCTGATCATCGGCGGCTGCGTTCCCAGCCCCAGGAAACTGAGCGCCGCTTCCGATACTATGGGTGCGGCCAGGCCGAGCGTCCCGTACACCACTATAACAGCTGCCACATTGGGCAGAAGGTACCGCCATATTAACCGCAGGTTAGTCAGTCCCAATGCCCGTCCTGCCTCGACAAACTCCTCTTCTTTGACGCTCAGCACCTCACCGCGGACCAACCGGGCGTACTGCGGCCAGCCAACTAAGCTCAAAGCCACCACGACGTTCCATATCCCGGGGCCCCAAATAGCCATAAAGGCAATGGCCAGAAGAATACCGGGAAAGGATATAAACATGTCAGTAAGCCGCATGATCACGCTGTCGACCAGCCCCCCGTAAAAGCCCGCTACCAGGCCAGCCGGCACTCCGATCAGAATACGGAAGCACACCACGAAGACGCCTACGATCATGGATATCCGGGCCCCATACATTGCGCGGCTCAGCAGGCAGCGCCCCAGGTGATCTGTGCCCAGCGGGTACTGCAGACTGGGAGACTCAAGAGCCCTCGGCCTGACCTGCTCCAGCGGGTCGTTGGGAGCCAACCAGGGAGCAAATACTGCCATCCCTGCCATCAGAACCACGATCGCCAGCCCCAGGAGGGCCATTCGCTTTCGCACAAGTGCCCGCACAAACCTGCGCTGAGACCTCTGACGAAATTCTGGCGATCTAACGTTTTCCTCACGCTGCTGCATACTGACCTCCCCCACACCATAGATCTATCAGCTGTACCGGACCCTCGGGTCCACAACCGCATAAAGCAGGTCCACTATCAGGTTAACCAGGCAGAACAGACCGGCGAAGATGAGCAGATTTCCCATGATCATGGGATAATCTCTCTGCATCATCCGGAGGTAGGCAAAGCGGCCCAGTCCCGGCCAGGCAAAAACTGTTTCAATTATGACTGAACCACCCAGTCGGAATCCCAACTGCAGGCCGATCACCGTCAGAACTGACGTCAGGGCTGGCTTGAGAGCATGCTTGTAAATTACCGTTCTCTCATAGAGGCCCTTGGCCCGGGCAGTGCGGATGTAATCCATTCGAATTACCTCCAACATGGTGGAGCGGGTGATCCGGGTAATTACCGCCATACCGCTGGTCCCCAGCGCAATCGCGGGCATCACCAGGTTGGCCAGGCCATTTCTGCCGCTGGCCGGCAGCAACCGCAGGTGTAGGGCTAGCAGAAGAATCAGCATTATTCCCACCCAGAAATTGGGCATGGAAATCCCCAGAAATGAGCCGGCTCGCACCACGTTGTCCAGCCAGGTATCCTGGTAAACAGCGGACAGAACTCCAACGATGGTTCCGATTCCTGCAGAGATCAGCATGGAGGCGATTACCAGCTCCATCGTTGCCGGCATACGCGAGACCAGGGCCGGAAGCACCAGACGTCTGTCCTGATAGGACTGCCCCCAGTCCCCCGTCACTATGCCACCGATCCAGCGAAAATAGCGCACGTGCAGCGGATCATCCAGCCCCATCAGACCTCGCAGCCGCTCGACCTCCGACGGCGTGGCGAACTCACCCAGCATCAAGACAGCAGGGTCCCCCGGGGTAAGGTTGATAAGCACAAACACAATGACGGATATGCCAAGCAGCGTCGGTACCAGCTGGAGTATACGTCGACCGATGTATGTGCTCATATCGATGGTTCACCCTGCTTTCTGACTGATGTTGTCGGGGGGAAGAACCGGCAGCTGCAGATTCCTCCCCCCGTCAGCACTGGCCCCTTGCTGCCAAAGTCAGGCTTTTAGCGGATCGACACCTCATTCCCCTTCCAGGTAGGCATCTTTCAACCCGAACAGCTGGAAGTAGGTCTGATATTCGAAGTCCTGCAGCTGGGGACTTACGGCGCAGAAATCCACGGTGTAGTTGAGGTAGACATAGCTTTGCTCTTCGGCCAGGATCTCCTGTACCTCATAGTAGTGTCCCTGCCGCTGGTCAACATCCATGGTGGTTCTGGCAAGGTCGAGCAGTTCGTCCACGCGGTCGTTGGAAAAGCGCTGGCGGTTTGCGCCTTCTGGCGGGAAGTTATCCGAGTGGAACTGCCGGTACACTCCCCTGTCCGGATCAGTCTGAGCACTCCAGCCAAGAATGAACATGTCGAAGTCCATCTCCAGGATGTCGTCGTAGAAAGCTCCCCATTCCTGCTCGATGATGGTGATGTCAATGCCGAAGTCGGCCAACTCGTACTGCAGTATCTCGGAGATTTCTCGGCGCGGGTCGCTTTCGGATATTTTCAACTCAACATCGAAACCGTCTTCATATCCTGCCTCGGCTAACAGCTCCATGGCCTTCTCCGGGCTGTATTCAAATCTGGGCACATCCGGGTTGTGAGCCCAGGATTGTGGGATTATTGGACTGTATGCCACATCGCGCAGGCCCCAGTAGACGTGATCGATTATTTCCTCGCGGTCAATGGCGTAGGCAATAGCCTGACGTACATGCCTGTCATCAAAGGGAGGCTGTGTGTGATCGAAGCTGATATACTCAAAGCCGCTGCCGGGCTGTTCCTGCAGGTCAACATCGGGGTCGTCCTTCAGCCGCTGTACATCTTCCGGCGGCACCGGAAAGGCGATGTGTACTCCACCGGTCTCCAGTTCAACTCTTCTGGTGGTATCCTCAGGGATGGGCTTAAACACCACCCGGTCGATGTTGGGCGCTCCCCCCCAGTAGTCCTCGTGGGCAACCATTTCAATATAGTCGTTGGGGCTCCATTCGACGAACTCGAAGGGACCCGCTCCAATCGGGTTGGTCTGCAGGAACTCATCTCCCTCTTGCTCGGCGATGTGCCTGGGTACTATACCCACGTGCATATAGTAGATGAGGGGAGCATTGGGCTCGGACAGGTGAAACCGCACAGTGTAATCGTCAATAATCTCAATCTCCTCAATCGGTTCGTAAAGGGGCAGGTTACGCGCTTCAAAATCGGGATCGCGAATGGTGTCGAAGGTGTACTTGACGTCTTCGGCGGTCAACTCTTCTCCGTCGTGGAACAATACTCCCTCACGCAGATAGAAGGTGAATGCTTCCTCGGTGAGGTCATAATCTTCTGCCACCAGGGGCTGAATATTCAACGCTGCATCCCACATTATGAGGCCGTCGTAGAACAGGTCATTCACCAGACCTGAAGAGACATCTGTGGCCAATCTCGGGTCGAGGTTGGTGGCATCAGCGCTGTACGCCACCCTCACTTCCATGGGTTCATCCGGTTCGACCTCATCCGGGTCGACGGGTTCGGCTTCCTCCGGCGGTGCGCAGGCGCTCATACTGAACATAAACAAAGCCACGATCATGATCGTAACGATGCCCGTCCAGCGTCGTCTGGTCATCCTTTTCCCCTCCTCAACGAGAATTGCTTCTGGTCTGGGAGTGAAGAGCAATGAGACTACTACATTGAAGTAACTATGCAACATCACTGCATATTATGATTCGGAGATCCTGATGGTTTTTCTTAGAGGAAGGCGAATCGTACTGAAGGGCAACTCCGGGCAATGCAAGTTCAATATGGAGTGTCTCACCTGGGTATGACATAAGTGATACTCGGCTGCAGAATCATCCCACAGACCGGTCAATGCGGAGTCTAATCACCAAGCCAAGAGCAAAACCCGAAATGACCAGAACAAACAGACTGATCGACTGTCCCAGCGCACGCTGAATCGCGGAGTAAAGGATCACATCCAGCAGGGCGGTAGTCCCCAACATGAAGGAAGTGGCCACAGAGGCTGCCACAGGAACAGCCACAGCAACGACAATTAGAACCATCTCCGCACACAGGCCTGCGCTTGCGTGTTCAAAGAGGTAAGCAGGGAGCCCACCCAGCAAAAGGGCGAAAACTGTCAGCGCCCAACCTGGCACAACCATGGGGGTATGATGGTGGTAAGGCGGCCACTGGGAAATGACTAAAAACCCCAGCACAAGTCCGGCAGCGACAACCACTGCCCAACCACCTAACCGGTCAGTCACGTGGATCTACCCCCTGAACCCGAAACTCCCAGCGTTCCTCATCTCGGCCGCTCGCCGGGCTGACATCCATGAAACCGTGCACTGTCCAGCGGGCCGGGTCTGCATCGACCAAGGTCTCCTGTGCTTCCGCATCCTCGTACTCGCTTCCCGGCTCCAGCTGCAGCCTAAGCCGCAGCGAAGAACCCGGATGAACCTTATCTGAGACCTCCGTCTCCGGTCTGGTGCCGACTATAGTGTCATTATGACGCAGCACCAGCCTGATGCTGTCGAGGAAGTAAGCGTAGTCACTTCCACTTCCAGCTTCAACCTCAACCAGCAGAGGGACTTCTGACTGCGGCTGCACCTCAACACCAACCAACCGCAACGAGATACCCTCTAAGGCCTGCACCGCCTCCGCATGTCGCCTCACTGTGACCGCAGTCAGCATGACACAGCAGACCGCCGCCACCAGCACGACGACAACCACCGCCTGTCTAGGCTGCAAGACAGATCCCCCCAGACAATTCTTCTGAAAAGTGGATAAAGGCGCAGCGGTTCAGCATAGATCGAACGCACTGCGCCCCGGACTGAATGACGGATTCATGTTTTAAGCTTTGGATCAAGGACATCCCTGAGAGCATCACCCACCACGTTGATGGACAGGACGGTAATAAAGATAGCAGCGCCAGGCATCATAATCAGGTGAGGAGCATCCCTGAGGTACTGCCTTCCCTGACTGATCATAATGCCCCACTCAGCCGTGGGCGGCTGCACTCCCAACCCAAGAAAACCCATACCAGCAGCGGTGAGAATGGACGTCGCGACCGACAGGGTCATATAAACGATTATCGGAGACATTATGTTCAGCAAAACGTGCTGCACCATTATACGCGAGTTTGATGCACCCAGCGACCTCGCAGACTCAACGAAATCCATTTCCTTCAGGGAAAGAACGTTACCCCTGCTTATACGGGCAAATGTGGGTATGAACCAGATTGTCAGCGCGACGATGAGGTTCGAGGTGCCCGGCCCTAGTACGCTGACTATGAGAATCGCCAGGAGAATACCGGGAAACGACATCATCACGTCAATGACGCGCATGACCAGGTGGTCAAATGTTCCCCCGAAAAACCCCGATAGAGTTCCCAGGGTAACACCGCATAGCATTCCCCCGGTTGCTCCCAGGAGTCCTATCATCAGCGATACCCGCGCTCCATAAGCGATTCGCGTCAGTATGTCGCGTCCCAGCTGGTCGGTACCGAGCCAGTGTTCATCGCTGGGGGGCTCGAGTCGCCTCAGAAGATTCTGGTCAGTGGGGGAATAGGGTGTGATAAATGGAGCAACTATGGCCATGATCGCCACCAAAAAGACGAACACCGACGCGATTCCCGCCAAGCGGTTCTTACGCAGCCTACGCAGGAAGCGCTCACCAAAGGTGGGACCCGAAGTATCGAGGCCAGCCGCCCCATCCTGCATTTGAAAGTCACCAGATTGTTCCACAGCTGAACCCTCCCAGAGCCTCAATCATACCTTATCCGCGGGTCAATGAACCCGTAGGCAAGGTCAGTTAGGAAATTGGCGATAACGAAACCAAGGGCTATTATCAACGTCGTTCCCTGCACCACTGGAAAATCGCGAGTGGTGATGCCCTGTATGAGAAAACGACCCACTCCGGGCCATGAGAAAACCGTTTCTGTGATAACTGAACCGCTGAGCATGGCGCCGAACTGAATCCCCAGCAGGGTGATCACGGGAATGAGGGCATTTCTCAGGGCGTGACGCAGTATGACTATGCGCTCTCCCAGTCCCTTTGAGCGGGCTGTGCGGATGTAATCCTGGCTGATGACATCCAGCATGCTAGAGCGGGTAAATCGCGCCAGTACCGCGGTTGAGGCGGTGCCGAGGGTTAAAGCGGGCATGATAGCATATCGGAACCCTGCCCACTGGAATATGTGCCCCTCAAAGCCAGAAGGAGGCAACCACCTCAGGTAAAGACCGAAAATCAGCATCATCATGTACCCGAAAAAGAAGCTTGGCATAGATACCCCAAACAGCGCACCCACCATGGTTGCATTATCGAGCAAAGTGTCCCGCCGTACAGCGGAGATGATACCGAAGGTAACCCCCAGGCACACCGCAATAAGCGTGGCCATCGCACCCAACTGGAGGGTATTGGGGATTCTCCGTCGGAGGTCCGGGGCAATAGCCCTGCGGGTCCGCAGAGAATTACCGAAATCCAGCCTGGCAATGCGGGAGATATATGATAGAAACTGCAGGTGAAGGGGCTTATCCAGCCCATACTGCGCCCTGATCCTCTCAACCATATCTTCACGCGCGGAGCCCTCCATGTCAGGCGGGATCATCTGATCCACCGGGTCTCCCGGGGCGAGGTGCATGGAGAAGAAAACTATAGTCATAACTGCCAGCAAAGTTGGTATGGCCAGTAGTAAACGTTTTACGATGAATGCCTGCACATTTGAGCCTCCCTAAACGCAGACGACCCGCACAGACCGGGGGAGGTGGATCCGCCTCCCCCGGTATACGGCTCACCACAGGTCGTTAATCGGTGTCCTCGATCCAGGCATCTCTCATCCAGAAGATGTTGTAGTTGTTCAGCTCGTAGCCGTGGACCCAGGGCTGAACCGGGTTGTGACTCAGCACGTGCCACATGGGTACGAACAGCACCTCTTCAACCACCATCATCTGGAATTCCTCCAGCAGCTCAGCCCGCCTCTCGACGTCTACCGTAACTGCCACTTCCTCCACTATCTCATCTATGCGCTCGGATACTTCTGCAAGCTCAGGATGCTCGTAGATACCCGATACATTCCAGTGGGCGTCTGAACGGAGGTTCATGGTTCCCGTACCCAGCTCGTGGGCGTAAGTTGCCAGGCTCCAGTAGGACACGTGATAATCTCCCGCCCGCATGGCGTCCAGATAAGCACCCCACTCGAGGGTGGTCACGTCAGCATCAAAGCCGATGCGGGAGAGCTGTTCCTGCATGATCTCGCTGATCAGGACCCGCTGTTCGGCATCAGACGTAAGGATATCCATTTCCAGCTTTTCTCCGTCCTTGTAGCGGATGCCGTTGTCCAGCTCCCAGCCGGCGTCTTCCAGCAGCTGTTTTGCTTTTTCCGGGTCGTACTCCAGCTCGGGAACATTCTCGCTGTAGTAAGGCGAATCGCTGGGTACACCGGCGCGGCTGATCTCCGCTGCACCGTCCAGGATCTCATCGATTATAGTCTGCCGGTCGATAGCATGGGCGACTGCGCGCCGCACATCACGCTCTGCAACCGGACCATCAGGGAGACTCACGGCAAGCGTCTGATAAGTTGCAGTGGAGCGCTCCTCGACTATCACTCCGGCGTCCTCCAGCCGAGCAACATCTTTGGCTTCCACACCGTAAGCCATATCCAGGGTGCCGGCTTCCAGCTCAACGACGCGAGTGCTGGCTTCGGGAATCACTCTGATGCGGATGCCGTCAAGATACGGCTCACCACCCCAGTAGTCCTCAAAGCGCACGTAATCGATGTGGCTATCCGGCTCATATTCATCGAACATGAATGGACCGGTTCCGACGGGGTTGTTGGCGTAATCGTCACCCATTTCCTCGATTGCGGTGGGACTCTGCATCATGCTGCTCCAAGTCACCTGGCCGAGGAAGTCACCCCAAGGCTCCAGCAGGTGGAAGCGAACGGTGTACTCGTCCACAACCTCAACCTCGTCCAAGTAGGGCTCGAATGTGGGCAGATGGCGGGAATCAACTTCCGGGTCAAGTATGCGGTCAAAGTTAAACTTGACTGCTTCGGCGTTAAAATCAGTACCGTCATGGAACTTGACGTCTTCACGCAGATAGAAGGTGAACGTCATGCCGTCCTCGGAGTAGTCCCAGTCCTCAGCCAGCATAGGCTGAAGCTCCTCGTTTTCATCGTAATAAAGCAGCGACTCAAACATCGGCTGCAGGGCCTGGCGACTCACCCAGTCGCTCTGAAGGTGATAATCTAACGAGTGAGGGTCACCGCCTACGGCAATCGAGACAACTCCGCCTTTCTGCGGCTCAAGCTCTTCTGGCTCGTCGGGTTCAACCGGCTCTTCTTCCGGTTCCGTTTCCGGCGCACAGGCTGCAAAAGCAACCATTGCACCCACGATGAAAATAGCGACCAAAGCAAACATTAACCTACGTCTGTTATTCAAGGCTATAAGCCCCCTCCCAAAGGTCTCTTTTTACAGGTACCTAATACTACCTTAAATATAGGTTAAAAGAAAATGGTTACATTTGCAATACTTACACGATATTCGGAGGTCTACTCGAGTTAAAACTTCCCTGATCGATCACTGCAGAGGTCTCACTGCAAAAGGGTTAATCGGCTCATTCAAACTCCCTGTCCGCGATCTCCAGCCTGTCCGGAGCCATGTACTGCCTTTGCAGCACCTGTGTCAGAATCAAAACAGAAAAACAGCTAGACATAATGCTGAACTACTGGCAGGGCTGCGGCCACAAAAGCAAGCTGCAGTTACGAATAATCTGTTGACCAGGCTGTCCTCCAATCCTGCAGATATATGTGGCAAAAACAACATCCCATCACACAGCACATCATGAATCCAGCCCCATCCAGCCCCCCGAAAAAGCCCAAAAACTGACATGGTTATGGCAATGCAGATTAATGTGGCCACAGCCACCCACATCTGTAATCTGAATTGCTGCTTCTTGGAAAGCAGAACTCCGGCATTATACTGTTGGAGCCTGCTTAATACACATCCTGGTAGATTTATACCTCTCCTACAAGGTGTTCCCTAAACCAATCCGAAATCCTGACCAGACGCTCTTCCCTATGTCTGGGCTGGCCGATTCGGGAAAATCCGTGTGATTCATCAGGTACTATGACTAGCTCAACCTTTCTTTGCAGAACCACCAATGCGGTATACAGCTGTTCGGCCTGCTCAAGTGGACAGCGGTGGTCGTTTTCCGCCTGAACAATAAGAAGCGGAGTGTTCATGTCTTCCACATAGCTTATGGGCGACCTCTCAAGATAGTGTTTGGCGCTCTCCCAATTTGACCAAGGGAAACCTGGGAACTCCCATTTGCCGTTTGAGTGCCCATAGTCGCTGGTACCCCACTGGCTGTAACGGTTCGAAGTTGTGACCTCGGTCACTGCGGCGTCAAAACGATCACTGTGGGCTATGATCCAGTTGGTCATGTATCCGCCGAAGCTCGCCCCGGTAACTCCCATTCGCGATTCATCCACAAAGGGCAAGGATGACGCGTAGTCCACTGCAGCCATGATGTCGGCGAAATCTCCGCCTCCCCAGTCATGGTGGGTAGCCTTGCAGAAGTCCTGACCGTATCCCCTGCTGCCTCGAGGATTTGTGAAGAGCACCGCATAACCCTGCGCAGCAAGCAGCTGAAAATGGTGCTGAAAGCTGTATCCATAAGCCCCGTGCGGTCCGCCATGTATCTTGAGAATCAGGGGATAACTCTCGCCTTCTTCGCAATCGGTCGGTTTCATAAGCCATCCGTCTATTTCCCACTCATCATTCTGGCAGAAAAAGCGTTCCGGTTCGCTAAACTCCAGCTCACACAGGACGGAAGAATTAACATGGGTCAGTTGTTTTTCTTCACCGCTTATTACATCAAATATATGTACATCTCCCGGGTGGGTTGGATCAGATGCGACAAAAGCCAATACAGAGCCATCGGCTGACGAAGACAAAAATCTCAGGTTGCGCATTCCTTGAGTAACGGCCTGCACTTCGCCAACTTCCACTGATATCCTATAGAGGTTAACCGCCCCCTTGTCGACGGCAATTGACAGCACAGACTCTCTATCATGACTCCATATGGGACGGTATTTCGGTACACCCCGCCCTATATCACTGCCAAGCCCTCCGGGCATGCTTCGGTCGAGTTCGCGAGAGAGCGCCTCCGGCTCCTCCGAGCCGTCGGCCGGAACCAACCAGACCTTGCTGGAAGTTGCGCTGGCATAGGTATCATTGTGACCGTTGAAGGCTATACATTGTCCATCTGGAGAGTATGACGGCGCAGAGGCAGGACCCCAAGTATCTGTGATCTGCTGAATGTCTTTGCTTGTGAGTTCAACTGAGTATATGTCACATTTGGAATCTAGATCTGCACCCGCCCGACGATCGGCTGTAAAAGCAATCTTGCGTCCATCGGGCGACCACGCTGGGTCAGAATGGTCAAACTCACCGTCTGTCAGTCTCTCGGGTTCTGCCTCCTCAACATCAACGCAATATATTTGCTTCCATTTTCCGTCCCAGAAACCCTCTCCATTGTATTTATACCACAGGCGAGTGTAAGAACGCACATTACTCTCATACCCACCGTGGCAGTCATCGCCTTCTGCTTCTTCTGACAGATCAACTTCATGAACGAAGGCAATCCGGCTCCCGTCGGGAGACCATTGAGGATCCATTACCGGTCCCGATAAGTCTGTCACCTGCCTTGCCTCGCCGCCACCAACAGGAATGACCCACAGCTGCCTGCTGCCGCTGCGCTCCGAGATAAAGGCAATCCTGCTACCGTCGGGCGACCACCGCGGGGACTCATCCATTTTACCGGTGGTAAATCGCTGTACATTGTGAGATTCAACATCCACAATGCAGATGTGTGAGCTGTATTCGTTATCTTCACGCAGTACTTCCGTCAACACAAATGCAACTTCTTTGCCACAAGGAGAAACCTGAGGGTCACTGACCATATTCATGCGGTAAATATCCATAACGTCAACAGACCTTTGTTCTTCGCTTCTGCTCAAAGTAAACCCTCCTGCCTGATTAATAGCGAATGATTCAACTCAGCCGACTAGCCCCTGAAGACTGCTGTGATGGGTAGCCTCCTTTCTGCACCCTGCCAGTCCTGAGGCCATCAGACACATAACTGCTTGATATTCGCCTGGTTACCTCAAAGCCAGCGGGACAAATAACAGTTGGAAATATGAGTTCCAGAAAACCCACAAGATAAAACAACCTACTGCCTGCAAAGGGGTAGTCAGCATATGAGATGCTTTTCTGGTTAAGCAAAATGCACAAGCCACAAGCAAAGTGACTCCTGCAGCCACCGCCGCTGCAGTTGCCGTTGGCTCCATGCCCCATAAATCCAGGGGTACAACTAACACGCCCAAATAACTCAGCAAACCGTAGAGCATTCCAACCCCCGAGAAGACCCCGATCCTAGCATATGCCGACAGGGACACGACAATATTCTGGCCGAATGCTACCCACAGTACTGCACCAAACACGCATAGAAGAATTATCTCTCTCCCCATTCTGGCGACCGCCCAGATCCCTGCCAGCAACACCTGAAACAGGGCTGAGGGGATAACTCGGTTCGAGTCTATACCCAGCACGTTCCACCTAGTGACCGACGCGGGCGAGATATCGTTGGTGTAGTAAAGGTCGATTCTACCTGCTTCGCCCGCTGTCTGCCAAATGTAATGATGATGACCTTCATCGTCAATTGCAACTCTCGGCCGCAGCGCATTCCGAAAGCCGTAAGTTAGCAGTGTGGGTTCAGAAAAGCTAACATCGCACCCATCAGCTTCTGCAATGCAAAGGTAGCCTGAGACCTCGTTTCTTTCGTATCTATCATTATATCTCTGCTGAGACCATGAAAGAGCCACTTTTTGCTGATGTGAATATAGAGCGGGAAACAGCTGGACTGCGTCAAGGCCTCGCTGTTCCAGCAGGATTTTCTTCTCATCTGGGCATAGATTTTCGCAAACTGTAATTATTCGGGATGCCAGTATTGCCCGATCAGTAGGAATCCCGTCCTCCACTTCCCCTCCGCTCCAGACCACCATGAAAATTTTCCCGCCCTCTGATTCGATATTAACGGCTACGGGCCGACCATGATCGTCAGAGAACACAACAGAGCCGATATCCAACGCGGAAGTATCGGAGTCGGGGTCCAGCAGCTTGGCCCGGATGGTACTAACCCCTCCCGTTCTCTGATCAACCCACCCCAATAGGGTCTCGTTGCCTGCAGCGCTCAGGAAAGGAAATCGCGAAGGTATATCCGTGGAGGTCACTGTACGGGGTTTCTCTGACGGTCTCACTAGCTCCGATAGTTCTGCTACCCGAATTTGTAAGGCGCCGTCATACCGTTCCGACCAGGCAATCGTACAGTTGTCTTGCCGTCCTGCAACTGCTAAATGCCGCAGGCGATTGGGGGATGAATAAATGGTTTCTACTGGCCCTACTTCAGAGCATAAGTCGGTTTCAGCAACGCGTAGATGCCAGCGTCCCCCTTCCTCCTCAACCCAAAAAACATATAATTCTTCTGCACAAATTTGGAATTCACCGGAACAGGGACCATCTTCTCCCCAGGGAATCTCGATGACACTGCCACTGTCGACGGGATCGGCAAGTCGAGTCATTCGCAGGACTGGTTTGTCGTCTCCTTCGGCTACCCAATACAGATACGGCACGCTATCTGCCCCGGTAACCTTAAACCCATGTTCTCGAAATCCGGATCCGATATTACGGGCAGTTGCCCATTCCTCGGGCCATCCGTACGGCATATGAGCAGTTGCTATCAAACTTATCAGGATCAGGACAAAAATACCGAGCAGCTTGGCCAGCCACCGGCGGTATTTTTGGCATTTAATGACGAACAACACCTTCCATTTCATATCTGGCCAGATTCCGCCCTCTCAATCTGAAGCATCTCCCTAGTCAAAGTTCCTTGCTCACAGCAAGCAGGCACCTTGCATCTGAGATGTTAATCGCTCTGCCTTGGATCGAGGGCATCACGCAACCCGTCTCCAAGAAAATTGAATGCGAGAACCAGCAGGAATATGGCCGCTGCAGGAAAGAGAACCATATGAGGATGTCGGATCAGGTGCCCACGGCCTGCTGCAGCCATTGCTCCCCATTCAGGGGTCGGCGGTTGTGCGCCCAGACCCAAAAAGCTTAAACCTGCTGCCGCTAAAATCGCGGTTGAAAGACGCAACGTGGAATACACGCCCAATGGGCCCACAACATTGGGAAGTATATGCCTGAACATGATCCGGAAGTCTTTAGCACCTGAGGCCCGGGCAGCTTCGGTAAATTCCTGCTCTCTGAATGAGAGAACGTCCGAACGAGTCAGTCGCACGAATCTGGGTATCGAGCTGACTCCCACTGCAATCATACAGTTCACAATGCCCGGACCGAGGGCCGCCACTATTGTTACGGCGAGCAAGAATCCGGGAAACGCCATCATCACATCAACTAATCGAGAAATGAGGTGGTCGAGTACTCCTCCATAATAGCCGGCTACTATGCCTAATACCCCTCCGAAAAACAATGCGATCCCAGTAGCTATAAAGCCTTGGAAAAAAGAAACTCTGGTTCCAGCCAAAACTCGGGAAAAAATACAGCGCCCCAGATGATCTCGACCAAATGGATGCTCCAGAGTAGGTCGCTCGAACCGGTTTGGAGGATCAGTATCCACTGGATCGTGAGGAGCGAGCATTGGCCCCACAATTGCTAGAAAGAGGAACATAAGGACAGCACATCCAGCAACCACTGCGCCTCGGTTCTTACGCATGCGCTGTAGGCCTTCTATGAGCCAGTGGCCCTTACGGGCAGACAGACCAGCTTTTGCTACTTGCTCAGGTTTTTCAGTCATCAAACCCCACCCTTCCCCCTACTTGCAGATCCAACTTCGACTCTATCAGTCGTATCTGATGCGTGGATCCACGTATGCATATGATATATCGGTAAGGAGGTTCACCAAGACATAAACAGTTGCCAGCATCAGGACTGCACCCTGTATAACCGGGAAGTCTCGGGTTCCAATTGCACCAATTATCCGTCTCCCAACCCCGGGCCAGGCAAACACAGTCTCCACGATTACTGACCCACCAAACATTGCCCCAAGCCGGAAGCCAAGTATGGTGATGACGGGAAGCATAGCGTTTTTCAGTGCATGCTTATACTGGACAACCCGCTCAGACAGGCCCTTGGCCCTAGCTGTGCGGACGTAGTCCTGACGCAAAACTTCCAAAAATGATGAGCGGCTCAGGCGGGCAAGACTGGCCATACCTCCAATCGCCAACGCCAAAGCAGGCAAAGCCATGGCATGGAGTACAGGTAGTGAAAACAACGGGCCTGCGGGACGACCGGATATAGGGAACCACTCGAACGTTATAGCAAAGACCCACATAAGGAGCAAGGCACGAACAAAGCTAGGAGCTGATATACCACTTACAGCAACAAAAACTATGCCGGTATCAAGGGGAGTGTTCTGACGAACCGCAGAGATAACCCCAATAATAATCCCCAGTATGGACGAAATGGTAATACTGACGAAAGCAAGTGCAAGGGTATTTGGCATGTACTCCAACAACTCTTCAGTTACCGGAATTCGGGTTCGCAGCGACCGACCCAGATCCCCCCTAACCACATTACCAGCCCACCGCAAGTACTGTTCATACAGGGGAAGGTCCAACCCGAGCTCGGCCTCGATCTCCTCAATCACCTCGATGGAGGCATCAGGACCTGCGATCATAAGAGCCGGATTTCCCGGGGCTATGTGCAGTATAAAAAAGACAAACACTGATACCAGTATCAGAACAGGTACCATCTGCAGCAATCGGCGCACAATATAGCTAGCCATGAGCAATTTTCACCTCGCACTTTCACCCAAATCCCACCGGGGGACCAATTACTGATCCCCCGGCGTTGATTGTTCCCTAAGCCACTTGCAGTGCCTATTCAGACAACACCTTCACTTCCAGCAGCTTGGGGAAGGTGTACATTGCATGCTCGAGCTGGGGATTTTCGAGTTTCTCGTCATGGGCAGCGAGGTAGTCTCTGTAAGTCAGGTATATCCAGGGTACCTCCTCCAGCAGGATTTGCTCAATGCGGCAGAAGGCTTCCTGTCTTTCCTCCTCATCGGGAGTGACACGAGAAAGCTCGAGTAGTTCAGTCATTTCATCATGCTCCAAGTAAAAGCGGTTGGGAGCAGGACGCTGACCCGGGTGGTGATACCAGTACAGCGTGTCCGGACCCCTTCTACCGTATCCAACCCCCATGGTGAACATCTCATGGTCAGCAGCCCTCAAATGCTCGAAAAGGGCGGCCAATTCCATGGTGTTCAGCTCGATATCCATGCCAATTTCCCGAGCATACGACTGCACCAGCTCTCCCTGAACAACTGCAGTCTCCGTATCAGAAATGGAAAGGGTGCTCTCGAGTCGCTCGCCGTCTTTCATACGGATACCATCATCGTCAACTTCAGTCCAGCCAGCCTCCTCCAGAAGCTCTATAGCCTGGTCCACATCGTAACGTATTATCTCGTCCTCAAAGCACAGAGGATCGTGCGGGCAATACCCAGGGGTCCCTGGACGAAGGAATGAATAAGGTGGGTCACCCATCCCGTCCCTGACTACTTCCACGATCTCCTCACGGTTGATCGCATGAGCAAGTGCTTTTCTGATTTTAACATCGTCCAGAGGAGCAGCTTCACAGTTAATGCCTAAAAATGACAGGCTGGGCGGACGGTTCATTATCGTTACCAGATGTTCGGCCTCCTTAATTGACGGTATCTCAGCGGAAGGAACTCCCGTATCGATGTGGATGTTGCCCCGTCGAATCTCGGCAGCCCTGGTGGTTTCCTCCGGAATCACGCGGAAGGTGATCTCTTTAATGTTGGCAGGGCCAGTATTCTCATACAGCGCCTCGGGGCCCCACACGTAGTCCTCATTGCGCTCCAGGACCATCTGGTCATCCCGGCGCCAGTCAGCTAGCATAAATGGACCGGTACCGTCGATCAGCTCAGCCCTAGCAGTGCCCCAGTCATCACCTTCTTCGTCAATATTCTCAACATTGAGAATCGTGCCATACGGGCTGGCAAGGACGTTCCATATAGCATTATGTGGCTCTTCCAGCCGGATTTCGAAGGTGTAATCATCGGTCGCTTCTAAGCTTTCCACTTCGCCCAAGTCTCCTCGAGTAGGCGAGCCCTCAACCGAGAGCCATCGCTCGAATGAAGCTTCAACATCATGGGCGGTCAGCTCTTTTCCTGAGTGGAAGGTCACATCATCGCGAATGTAAAAGGTGTAGACGAGACCATCATCAGACACGTCCCAGTCTTCAGCTATCAGCGGCGATGGATTTCCTTCTTCATCGAAAATTACCAAAGAGTCACCCAGTAACTCCCAGGTAGTGTTGGCACTCGCATGCGTAGTGTTCTGAATGTCCAGGGTCTCGGCTTCCTCGCCACGAGATATCACTATGCCCGCATCAAAGTCATATTCGGGCTCTTCTGGCTCCGTTGGGTCTGGTTCTTCTTCTACCTCCGGAGCGCAGGCCATTCCGATGATCCCCACTGCAAAAATCAGTGCACAAACCAAAGCTAGTCTCCTGTCATCCAATAATGACATTGACCTAACCCCCTCCTTGGTCTTTGGCAATATGCTCGCTTTTTCAACGGTGGCTTGATTCTAACGCAGATGCAGGTGACAAATTCAAATGCAGAGCCTATATCTAATCAATATATTCTAGGTAAAAGCCCAATGTCCTCCCCACGTTTCAACATAGACACAATCAACCCTCAGTTGAGCAAGATATCACGTAGAGCGGAGAAGGGCGCGCAGAGCCCGAGCAGAGCCTTCGAAAACCATGCTTGCTTACGAAAAGAGCCCCCTTAGACACAATGGAAGAGCCGGTGGGCTGAACTGAACACTTCAGGTTCAGGCGAGGAACCGGCACGGCGAATTATGCCAAATTTGCCGGTCTGGATGTGCACAAGGGAGACAATTGACATTGCTATTACGCGGGGACGCTCGAGAAACATCGAGCATCAAGGCAACCGTCAACACTACGGAGGCGCTGTGGAAGCATTTACTAAGACTGGGCCCCGAGGAGCATCTGCTGGTGGCGTCGAAGCAGGGGCCTGCGGTTACGACATCTATCGTCAGCTGACACTTCGGGATTGACTTGCGTGGTGGTTGCTCCCTCGCTGGTACCGCAGGGGGGACAATCCCCGCTACCGAGGTCGGCCCTCTTACAACGCCCGGGTGGGGTTTATGGCGGGTTCGGAGGAGATACTGCACCTGAACTTCTACCCGGGGGACTTCCGGCCAGGTTACCAGGAGTTTCTCATCGACTATGAGGATGCCCTTCCGCCAAAGTGGGTGCTGAAGGGAGTGCGTTCGGACAGCAACTTTCCTTCCCGGGACGGCTTCCGGTTCATGCAGGAGCGGCAGCTGCAGTACGCCTGCAAGATGCGCAAGTGGAAAAAACTGCAAAGGACCTGACCGAGCAGGACATGTGGCAGCCTTTGGATGAGTACTACGATGTCGCGGAGGCGCCCATACCGCTTTGCGACGGGAAAAGGCCAGGAGGTTTGTGTTCATCCGGGAGAAGTTCGACCGCAGGATTGGCCAAAAGATTCTGACCGGGTTCCGGCATCAGGTCATATGTACCAATCTGCAGACCCCAGCAGAAGAAATGTGGCGCTTTTGCAACCAAAGGTGCACGTTGGAAAACCGCATATCCGAGCTGAAGGACGGCTTCGCCATGGACCAGCAGAGTCAGCACACCCTGTTCAAAAATACCGCTTACGCCACCATCAAGGTAGTAGCCTGCAACCTGCTGAACTGGATGAAGGCGGTGGTTTTACCCAGGGAGACACGCACCTACCGCTCGGGCACTCTGCGGCGGAAAATATTCTGCGTGCCGGGCAACGTCATCATATCGGGCAGGTACATAAGACACGCAGCCAACCGCTGGCTGGAGGACGTGGTGTGGCGGCTGCATGCCTTATATTACATCATAGCCGCCCACCTGTGGGCGCAGGTGTCCTGAGATTTACCAAAGAAACCAAACGGAAACCCCACTCCCCTGGGGACCCCTTGGGCAAAAACGCCCTCGCATGCCCATATCATACCAATGCGGCCGACTGACAGCGGCTCGTTTGGTCAAATCCGGTCCGGTCATACCTCAAATCACCGAAAACTCAGGGCAAGGCCCCGCTGAGGGTGTTTTTGGAGCCAGTTGTCGATTCCATGTTGAAAGGGCACTTCCATACCAGATAATGGACCGGCTTTGTTTTCAGTCAGCGAGGCCGGTATCACTGCTTACCTGTGTCTCAGCGCTTCTACGGGCTGAAGCTGGGAGGCAACGTAGGCAGGATACACGCCAAACAATATTCCCACTCCCACAGCGGCACAGAACGCAACTCCCGAAGCAGTGGAAGTCATGAGGGTTTCAAGGCCATAGCGACTGGCCAACCCCGCTCCAACGTAGCCGGCAGCCACTCCCAGGGCACCACCGGTTATGCTGAGAATCAACGCCTCCATCATAAACTGGTAGACCAAATCTACCGGATGTGCTCCCAGTGCCTTGCGGATCCCTATCTCGCGCGTGCGCTCCGATACCGACACCAGCATGATGTTCATGATCCCCAGTCCTCCAACCAGGAGCGCCACCGACGCAATCCCGGCAAGCATCATGGTCATAACCCGGCTGGCCTCGCTGGCCTCCTCGATCAGTGCATTGAGGCTCGTTATCGTAAGGGGAGGGCCCTCCTGCTCAGGATGTCCAGGATGGCCCATAAAATGCCCTCCTGGTGCCATGGACGCCGAACTCCCCGCAGCAGCTGGAGCGAACCCTTCCTCTTCGTCATCGTCTTCTGCATCTCGCAGGTTAAACTTGTACCGCAGTATCCTGCTCAGCTGAACCATGGAAGGATCCACAGAGCCCGCATCGGCGGCCTTAAGCCACAACTCATCCACCCGACCGGTAAGAAGGACTCTCTGGGCGCTGGTAATGGGAAGCACAATTTGCTGGTCTATATCATCAGCCATCCCAGTCCCCTTGCGTGACAGCACCCCAATCACCGTGAATCGCTGACCCTCCAGGTATATTCCCTGCCCAATTGGGTTGGCATCACCGAATATGCTCCGCCAGGCTTCATAGCCCAGCACAGCAACTCTCATCCTTTCCTGAACATGAAGATGGGAAAAAAAGCGCCCGGCAACTACCTTGTGGTCGCGGACCTGCGGCATATTCTCCGTGACGCCGATCACAGCAACATCATCCACCATGCGGCGGTACCTCAGCTGAACCTCATCGCTTCGCAAAAGAGGCATCCCATCGATGATCGCCGGTACCCTTTCCGTCATCTCCGTCCCATCACCGATCTCAAAATTGATGTTCCAGTGGTTGGCGGAAACCTTAATCAGATTAGCTCCCAGACTCTCAAACTGCTGGGCGACCGCCTCACGGGCTCCATGACCTATGGCTAACAGTACAAGCAGAGAAGCCACCCCGATCATCACACCCAATACGGTAAGAAGGCTCCTCAGTTTCTGAGACATGACTCCAGATACGGCAGTCTGAAGGCCGAAAACAGCCCTGATGAGTAAGTTTTTGCTTCCCTGCTGCCCCTCTGGCATGAACCTATTCACCTCCCGGCACTATACCAGGGATATCGTCTCTGTCCAGCTCTTCGCGGTCCAGCATATCCTCGGTACTGCCGGTGATCACCTTGTCGCCCTCCTGCAATCCCGAGATTACCTCAGCATAACGCGACCCGATCAGTCCGAGTTTCACTTCGCGCGGACTGGCCAAATCATCTTCCAAAACCTCTACCATCGCCTGCCCGTCCTCTGCATACACCGCTTCTATCGGTACCAGCAGGGCATCTTCGGCCTCCTCCACAAAAATAGAAGCATTGGCAGTCATGCCGGGATTGATGCGGTCGGTATCATCCACTTCAAGATACACATTATAGACGGTTATTTCCTCTCGTTCCCGTCCCATCATGTCCAGGCGAACAACCCTGGCGGGAAAGACCTCACCGGGGAAGGCATCCACTGTCACCGCTGCCAGGGTT
>PUMD01000010.1 GCA_003551215.1 Clostridia bacterium
AAAGCATTTTGAATCGTGATGTCGCCGATACTGCGTGAGGTTCGTCAGCCGGCATAATTATGGCATCGCCTGCGCTCAGCTCGTGATTTTTACCCGAGATGAGGACCTCTCCGGAGCCGTCTACAGCGTAAACCAGGGCATCAAACGGAGCACTGTGTTCGCTGAGTCCCTGGCCCTCATCGAAGGCAAACAACGTAACCGTCCCGTAGTCTTGATCGATGACGGTTCTGCTGATTACAGAATCCTGCTGATACTGCACCAGGTCTTTGAGCTTTGATGCCCGGCAGAGGACTCGTTCATCGTTGCTTGCGTTCATCTATGCACACTCCCTTCACGCATCTGCGTTTCATTATACCAGTTTATGGGTCACAGAACATCTGTGGATATGCCAAGCCCCGGGCGGGGCAGTAGCGTGGAGTTTGGGTGGATAGGGTGATGCTAGCTGGAAAAAGGACCACGTCCCTTTCGCAGTCTGGCCGATTTCACCATAGAGGAGGCCCGGGCCAGCTGTCTCAGTCTCAGCCCCGATCCCGCGTTGATACAAAGACTCATTATCCGAACACATTAACAGACATCCCGAAGCTGTTCAATGAATAGCATATTGTTACCGAAGCCTTTACACATATTGAAGTATATATTAGTATATATTTAGTTTAACCGTTATATAGTTAATACACTCCAAACCATCTGTGAATGTCAAGAGATCCGACAGGTGTGAGAAACCGGAGAGGAGATCTACTGTCCGATGCTTGGCAGGGAAGCCGCAGACTTACGTAAATTGCTGGATCAACTGGGCAGTTTCTACGCCTTCGCCGCAGCTTTGGGAGTTATGGTACTGGTCAGCGCCGCAACAGTGGTGGGAGAAGCCTGGCTTCTGCGAAGGGTTATCAATCTCCTGTTGGCCCGCAAAACCTCACTGTTTCTAAGCTTCGGCCTGGCCTACATCGGAATTTGCGTCATTGATACTGTTTTCGTTGGGTGGTGGCGGGCCCAGCGGGTCCGGTACTCTGCCGAGCTGGCAAAAAATCTACGCGGCACACTGGTGGGGAGCCTGCTTCGGTCCCGCGCGGAAAGCCGCATAAAGAAGCCCGGAGAAATGGCTTCCCGGACCACCAGCGACATTGAAAATGCCCAGGAGGTGGTGACTCCCCTTTATAAGCTGCTGAAGGGGGTTACCTCGGGCCTGGCCGCCTCCATTTACATCATATACCTGGACTGGCGTTTAGGCGTGCTCATAATCGTCACTGTACCGCTGGTGACGGCAACAGGAGAGAAACTATCAAGGCCCATTGCTTCTCTTGCGGAGGAAGTTCAGCAGGGCTATGCTGATGTATCGGAGTTTGCCAGCGACTACCTAGCCAACCACTCCGTGGTCCGGACGTTCGGCCTGCAGAAACGGCTCTACCGGCGCTTTAACCGTCTCAACGAGCACGTGTTGCAGAGAAACTTGCAGATGAAGCGACGGGAGGCGCTGCTGTCCGCAGGTATATGGTTCTGCGCAGCAGCCCCGGTGGCCATCCCTTTTGTGTACGGAGCCTATCTGGTCATGGTGGGCGAAGTGACGGCGGGGACTATAATGGCAGTGGTCTATCTGACCAACTATACCCGGGCTCCTTTGGCCTCGCTGGGAGACCACATGGGCAAGATTCGCCGCTGCCTGGGCAGCGCAAGGGAGGTAATGCGCACCATCGAGGGTGTCCGGGACAGAAGCCCGTCGACCACCGGAAGCGGCGGTGAAGCGTTCCCCGTTGCGCAGAAAAAGGGCATCGAGGTGCAGAAGGTCAGCTTTCGGTATCCCGGGACACAGAGTCCTGCCCTGCAGGAGGTGTCGCTGACACTTCACCGAGGTACCGACGCCTTCATCGTGGGTCCCAGCGGTTCGGGCAAGACCACCCTGCTGAGGATTCTGGGCGGCATTGCGGCCCCGGATGAGGGAGCGGTGACAGTCGATGGAAGGGACCCCTTTTGCCGCCCGGATCAGCAGCCCGACCGCCGGCCGCTGGCCGTCTACGTGCCGCAGCAGCCGTATCTGTTTCCGTGGACCATCCGGGAGAACCTGCAGCTGGCAAAGCGGCAGATCTCAGCGGAGCTGATGGAAAAGGTCCTGCGTACGGCCCGCGCCGAGTTTGTCCTTGAGCTGTCCGACGGCCTGGATACCGAGCTTTCCGAGCGGGGAGAATCCCTCTCCGGGGGACAGCGCGCCCGCCTCTGCATTGCCCGGGCGCTGCTTTTGCAGCCGAGACTCCTGATCCTCGACGAACCAAGTGCCAGCCTGGATGCGCTGACCGAGCGAGCCCTCTGGCGCCAGTTGCGAAGCACTGAACTGTGCCGTCAGGTGGTGGCGGTCACCCATCGGCTTTCCGAGATTGAGGACTCTGACCGGGTGATCGTCATGGAGGAGGGATGGATCCGCGAGCAGGGGCCCCATGAGCAGCTTTATCGGAACTCTCCGCTTTACCGCAGCTATTACCGGAAATACTCTGAAGAGCGAAGGGAGTCGAGGTAGCTTGGATCGATTCCAACCGATATTCGAGCTTCTGAGCTGGTTGAGGACTAAGAAACACGTATTTGTGGCCGCCATCGCCGCATACATAGTGGGTTCGGTGGTCAGCAACCTGATGCTGGCGGTGGTATTGAAGGACCTGTTGGATGGATTCGATCAGCTGAGCTGGCCCATGTTGCACCGTGGGTGGCTGCTTTTGGGCATCATGATTCTGGGTGGTCCGGTCCTGATGGGGCTCAGTAAATACCTGTTCGGTCTGTCCATCCAGGAGACGCTTGCCGAAATGCGCGAGGCCCTGTTCACCAAGGGCTCACGGTTGTCTTCCGGTTATCACGACCGGCACGGCGTATCTGAGCTGGGTTCTTCCCTGATCAATGACATTAACCTCATTGGACAGACCCTCAGCGCTTATCTGCCGGGAATGTTCGCTGCCGTGGTGGGCCTGATAGCATCGCTGGCGCTTTTAGTCTACTGGAATATTCAGACCCTGCTTTTGGTACTGGCTTTTACTGCGGTGGGTCTGTGGGCCAACGCCTCCTTCGCGCAGCGAGTGCAGCGGATACGCAGCAAGGAACAGGAACAAGTGTCGCGGGTTATGGGTGAAAGCCACGGGGCTCACGAGGGTAGGCTGGTGGTGAAATCCCTGCAGGCAGAAGAGCGGTTCCTGCAGCGATTCCAACAGACTCTTTCCGAGCATTACCGGATCGTGAAGAACCGGGGCATCATCCAGGGGATGCTCACCGCAGTGAGATGGGCTTCAATGTCGGTTTTTGCCAGCCTTCTTTCGGTTATTTCCGGAGCTTTGGCACTGCAGGGATACATGACCGTTGGCACCTCGCAGGGAATAGCCCAGCTCGGCAGCCAGGTCAGCTCACCCGCCACCCAGCTGGGATCTGGCTGGTCGGAGCTGCACTCCAGTGTGGCCGCATCCGAGCGGATAAACGAAATCCTGCAGGCCGATGAAGCCGACCCCGTACAGCGGATAGAAAGGATTACTCAGAAAGCGGCAGATGAGGCGGCAGTCCGCTGCCAGAAGCTGAATTTCACCTATCCGCAGGGAGAGCAGCCAGTGCTCGTCGACTGCTCCTTTGAGGTGGACCGGGGAGAAGTGGTGGCTCTAGTAGGGGAAAGCGGAAGTGGCAAGAGCACCATCTTCAAGCTGTTGCTGGGATTTTATACCGATTTTGCCGGCGACATTCAGCTGGGCGGCGAAATGCTGCAGGCTATAACGGCGGCCGGGGATGTAGGGATCTCTTTCTGCCCGCAGGATCTGCAGCTGTTCCGGACTTCAGTCAGAGACAACCTGCAGATGGTGCTTTTGGAGGGCCCGACTGCTTGTGATGAGGAGTCCGAGTGGTACCAAAGCTGCGGAGCAGAGGTGAAACGGATTATGGAGCATTTCCACCTGCCGGCGATGGTAAAGGAACTCAATTCTGGATGGGACACGTCAAGCGAACAGCTTTCCGGCGGGCAGCGTCAGCGGGTGGCGGTGGTCCGGGCGTTTTTGGCGGGTGCTCCCCTCATCCTGCTGGATGAGCCAACCAGCCACCTGGACGTGGACAACGAGTACCTGATTTACGAGGGTATCAAGCGACTAGCAGAAAAACACACCGTGATCATGACCACGCACCGGGTGGTCAACCTGGACTGGGTGGACAGCATAGTTGTTGTCGATCAGGGGAAAGTGGTGCAGGAGGGCAGCTTTTCTGAGCTGCGCAGTAGACCGGGGAAATTCTCTGAGTTTTATGAGAGTCAGCGTTGAGGAAAACGGGCATCTCCGCTGCGGGGTGCAGCCATGATAAAGCATGCTCCTGATGAAACTTATCAGATCATATTTGGGGTTATCACAGGTTCCGGATGCGACCAGCTTAGAGAGCTTACCCTGCGAATAAGGTAAATGTCGACCGTCAGCCGGAGCTTATTCCCTTGCGGAAACAGGTGAGCACGCATGAAGGGCAGCATAAGTGGGACCGGGTTTAAGGAAAAAGCCGGCAGGTCATCCTCGTTTTTGATCTGGCCGCCAGTCAGTACAATTGCACGGTGATGCGGTCTGTGCCGAAGGGAGGAATCCCCTGTGGTTGAAATAAGTACATCGCGAGCGGAAAACAGTGCGCGGCATGCGTTGACGGCTTACCTGCAGGCGGAAAACCGCGAAAGCCTTTGGTGTTTTACCGATCCCCAAAGGCGGTGGCTGGCGGAGGCTTTCTGCGCTGCAGGTGACGAACTGGGGCTTGCTCCCCACATGCTGGTTTTCTCCGGCAGGCGGTACTGCAGCGAAGATGTGCATGAGGCCCGCAGGATTCTACAGGCACTGAAGGAAACCTCCCTGGTTTTGTCTGTCTTCAGCGGTGAGTCGCATGACAGGCTGCCGTATCACAGGGTGCTGCCGAATCTGCGGTCGCCTGACAGCTTTGCCGGCACATCCGGATGCATAAGGCAGAGGTATGATGACGCCGCCCTCCTGCAGCACCTTTTGACCGATCCTGTGAGTGTGCAGGAGGTAGTGAACCGTTACCGGGGCTTTGACGGAAAACGGGTTCGCCTGACTGCCCCGGGCGGGACGGAAATAACCTGCCGTCTGACTGCAGGACGGGTACTGCCCTATGAGGTGGGGCGGGGAAGCAGGCATGCCTATCTGCCCCCTGCGGAGATCACCTTCGGGATGGCTGCTGGCAGTGCAGAGGGAGTCTTCGTCTGCGATATCACAGCTGGAGAATTCGCTGTGAGGGGCAAGGGGGTGCTGGATCCGATGGGTTTGGTTGATGAGCCGATTCGTCTGACTCTGAGGGATGGCGTGGTACGGGATGTTGCCGGAGGTGAGATGGCGGCAAGACTCACCCGGCACCTGAACTCGGTGCAGCAGGAGGTCAAAAGGGCTGTAGAGCTGGGGTTTGGATTGTCCCGGGGAACCCCGACCGGCCAGATAGGACCGGATGAGTCCCTTCAGGGGACATTTCACCTCGGATTTGGCAATGATCTGTTCTACGGCGGCGACAACGATGTGCCGGTTCATCTGGATCTGGTGGCCGCCGCACCCTGCATATCACTGCAACCCTGCGAGCAGCAGCAATAGACTCAGATCGGGCTTCGCCGGAAGGAGCGAAGCCCGCGTTGCAGCAGTCCTCAGCTTATTGGCTGATTCTTTGCAGGCGTTTGAGGCGCTTTTGCTGCTGTTTCCTTATTTGTTCTGTGCGGAGCAGGTCGGCGGTGATTTGAATCCGGAGGACTGTTCCTTCATCTGCGGCATCAGGAAGCATCTCCTGTGGAAAATCCAATTGTGCCTGCTGCTTTCTGAGCATAATGACCGCCATTTCTCCCTCAAAGCGGTCAACTACAGCGGTCAGCTGAACTGTTTGGTTATCATCCTGCAGTTGTGTAGATGCACTCCCGGAGGCAGCTGCCGCGAGGCTTACTGCCACAAAAACCGCCACTGCCGCGACAAAAGCGGTGCTGCGCGGCATAGCCAGACACCTCCAATGTTTGGTCGGGTGAAGGTACACATTCTATGTCAAATCCTGGAATCCTGCTAAGCCCGCCGGGAAAATGAAATGCAGGCTCGCAAGTTATCCCAGATACTGAAGGCCTGCGCATTCCAGATATTTTCGCCAAGGGATAGGGAGGTTAGCGTAAAGTCTTGGTAGGTAGAGTGAGTATTGGCTTGTGTACGTCCCTTCAGGCTGGTAACATGAATAAAAAGTTCACGACTTCGGGGCAAGGTGAGAGGGATACCCTCAATTCCTGACCGGCGGTGAAGCTCACTGAGGTGAGATGAGCCCGCGAGCCTCACAGGCAGGATTCTGGTTTGAATCCAGAGCCGACAGTACAGTCTGGATGAGAGAAGCACAAAGTGTCTTATGCCTGCCCTGAATGCATTTCAGGGTTTTTTTGATGGGGGAGATCTATGAAGCAGAAGTTCATGCGGCGTGCAATAAAGCTGGCCCGACGGGGCTGGGGAACGACCAGCCCAAATCCAATGGTGGGCGCCGTGGTTGTTGACGACGGCCAGATAGTCGGCCAGGGTTATCACCGCCGTCGGGGCGGTCCGCACGCGGAGGTGCTTGCTCTTCAGGAAGCCGGAGGACGTGCCGCCGGCGCAGACCTTTACGTCAATCTGGAACCGTGCAACCACCACGGGGCGACGCCTCCCTGTACTGAGGAGATCATAAACAGAGGCATAAAAAGGGTCTTTGCTGCCGTGCGGGACCCCAACCCGCTGGTGGGGGGGCAGGGGTTTTCACGGCTCCGTGGGGCCGGGGTGGAAGTCCACCGGGGAGTCTGCAGCGAGGAAGCCACCAGGCTGAACGAGACCTACGTGAAGTTCATCAGAACTGAAAGGCCTTTCGTTTTGCTGAAAATGGCCATGACGCTGGACGGAAAAATTGCTACCAGAACTGGGGATTCTCGCTGGATAAGCGGGCAGCAGGCACGCCGTTGGGTCCACCACATGCGGGCCGGGTACGATGCGGTCATGGTGGGCGTGGAGACAGCCCTGGCAGATGATCCCCGGCTTAATTGCCGGCTGCCGGACGTAAAACTCCCGCAGCAGCCGCTGCGGATAGTTGCAGACAGTCGGGGAAGGCTGCCGCCCGATGCCCGCATGATTCGGGACACCTGCGGCGGTAGGGTTATTCTGGCAGCCACCAGTCGGGCTCCCGAAAACAGGCTGCGCAGGTTAAGGTCGATGGGAGTCCAGGTGCATACGGTGCCCGAAAGCAACGGATCGGTCGATGCAGCCGGTCTTTTTCGATGGCTGGGTCAGCGCCAGGTAACCAGCGTATTGGTTGAAGGCGGCGGCGAGCTGGCCTGGAGCCTGCTTTCGGCTTCTTTGGTAGACAAGGTGGCTATCTTTGTGGCGGGAAAAATTGTTGGGGGGCGTGATGCTCCGACTCCAGTGCGGGGCGGCGGCGTGAGGAAAATGTCCGAAGCTCTGCAGGTGGACGAACTGAAGATGCGCAGATGCGCCGATGATCTGCTTCTGACGGGTTATATCTCGACAGAGGAGGGAGAACCATGTTTACCGGAATAGTGGAGGAAATGGGCCGGGTTTCGCGGGTGACCGAGAGAACCTCTGGGCTTCGCGTGAATGTGGGCTGCAGCTCCGTCCTGCAGGATCTGGCGCCGGGTGACAGCGTGGCGGTCAACGGGTTATGTCTGACCGCTGTGGAGGTCAACGCGACGAGTTTTGCGGCTGAGGTGATGCCCGAGTCGCTGCGCCGGAGCACCCTGTCGGAGATAAAGAGGGGGGCGCGGGTCAACCTCGAGCGTGCTGTATCGGCAGACGGTAGATTCGGCGGGCATCTGGTTTCAGGTCATATTGACGGCGTGGGCAGGATATCAAATAGAAAGACAGAGGCAAATGCCGAGATATTTGTCATCTCAGCAAGGGATGATGTAGTTGATTTTCTGGTCCCCAAGGGTTCGGTGGCAGTCGACGGGGTAAGTCTGACGGTGGCTTCGCTCAGGCAGGGCGAGTTCACCGTATCGGTTGTACCCCAGACCCTGAACAATACAACCCTGCAGTGGCGGAAAGCGGGAGACAGCGTGAACATCGAGGTTGATCTGATAGGAAAATATGTGTGGCGATTCACCTCCGACGGCAAGTCTGACGTTAAGATGAGCATGGACTTCCTCAAGGAAAACGGCTTTGGTAGGGAGTCGTGATCATGTTCGACAGAATCGATGAGGCTGTAGCTGACATAAAGTCCGGTCGTATGGTAGTGGTGGTTGACGATGAGGACCGAGAGAATGAGGGAGATGCGGTGCTGGCGGCAGAACATGTCACCCCGCAGAAGATAAACTTCATGGCCCGCGAGTGCCGGGGGCTGATCTGTGTTCCCATGACCTCTGACCGGGCGGACAGATTGGATTTGCCGCCCATGGTTAAGCAGAACACCGATACGCTGCGGACGGCCTTTACCGTATCAGTGGATTCCGTGGACACTTCCACCGGGATCTCTGCCCGTGACAGGGCCCGGACCGTGCAAGCCCTGGTGGATTCCGAGACCGGACCCCGGGACCTGGACCGACCGGGACACATTTTCCCTCTGGTAGCAAGAGAGGGTGGAGTGCTCCGCAGGGCGGGACACACCGAGGCGGGAGTAGACCTGGCCAGGCTGGCGGACCTGTCTCCGGCGGCGGTGATCTGTGAGATCATCAAGGACGACGGCACTATGGCCAGGGTCGATGAACTGCGTGATTTTTGCAACAGATTCGATCTGAAGCTTATAACCATACAAGATCTCATCGATTACCGCCGCAGTACAGATAACCTGGTCGAGCGGGTGGCCGGTTCTGAGCTACCTACCGAATACGGCCGCTTCGCCCTGCACGCCTACCGCGACCGCCTCAGTGAAGAGATTCACATCGCACTGGTTAAAGGGCGGCTTTCTGAAGCAGCCGAGCCGCTGGTCCGGGTCCATTCCGAATGCCTAACAGGTGATGTCTTTGCTTCTTTGCGCTGCGACTGTGGACAGCAGCTGCGGTCGGCCATGCAGCGCATAGCTGACGAGGGCGTTGGTGTGGTACTGTACATGCGGCAGGAGGGCCGGGGTATCGGGCTGCTCAACAAGATGAAGGCCTACGCCATGCAGGATGAAGGCCTCGATACGGTGGAAGCCAACCGCGCGCTGGGGTTTGAGGCTGATCTGCGGGATTACGGCATCGGCGCACAGATCCTGCGGGACCTCGGACTGAAGAGGCTGCGGCTCCTTACCAACAACCCAAAAAAAGTGGTCGGTCTCAAGGGCTACGGCCTGCAGGTAAAAAAGCAGCTGCCGCTGCAGACGGAAGTAAATGACTACAACCGTGGCTACCTGATGACCAAGAGAGATAAGCTGGGTCATAATCTGCAGCTGGAAGGAGAGGAAATAATTGAAAGTCAATGAAGGCAACCTGAATGCTGACGGCCTGGAGTTTGCTATTGTGGTCAGCCGGTTCAACCGCCTGTTTTCCCAGCAGCTTCTGGACGGGGCGCTGGACAGTTTGCTCCGTCACGGCGCCGATGAGGAGAATATCAGTGTAACCTGGGTGCCGGGAAGCTTCGAAATTCCGCTGGCGGCCAGCAGGGCAGCCGAGAGTGCTGATGCGGTCATATGCCTGGGAGCGCTGGTGCGGGGTGAGACACCTCATTTTGATTATGTAGCCGCCGAGGCGGCGAAGGGGATTGCGCAGACCTCCCTGAAAACACAGAAACCGGTGATTTTTGGTCTGATAACGACCGATACGTTAGAGCAGGCCATAGAGCGGTCTGGTACCAAAGCAGGTAACAAAGGAGCTGATGCTGCTGAGGCGGCCATTGAGATGGCTGACGTTATGCGCCAGCTGTAAGCTCGAAGCGATCCAACGGTGCCGATCAGTTGCCTCTCAGCGTGAACCGGCTGGCGCAATATGCAGGTAGAAGTGGGGCTTTTCGCGGTCACGGGAGAAATCGATGCTGACTTCGTCGGTCAGATCAACCACCAGCGCATCGCCGCGTTCGGTATCAAACCACATCTGCTGCAGCAGGGGGTGCTCGGGGCTGATCCTATCGTCGGTAAGCTGCAGAAGGTACCGGGCGTCGGCGAATGCCAAAGCCACCCGTGAGACGGCTTCTTCCTCAAGGGTGGGAAAGGCTTTCTCCAGGAGGATGTTGCGGTATGAGAATCCATCCTCTGATTCGGGGTCGGGCACCATGTCCTCCGAGCTGAATATAAATCCTATTTTCAGGCCTTGCCCTGAATCGACTATGTAGACTCCTTCAATCGTACAGTCAGCCTCTATATCCTGACGCTGAAAGTCGGCGGTGTTCCAGATGGTCTCTTCGGGAAAGGCCACCTGTTCCTCGCCGCCGCACGCATGGGACAAAAGTATGCCGAGGGCCAGCAGAAATGCGACTGCTGCCGTCAGCCTGAGTTTGGGTTTGATCACGGACCGATTCTCCTTACTTATATCATTTCAACATCAAATCCTATCAGCGGCCTGCCTTGGCCGTCAGCTGTGCCACTGTGCAAATTACTACACCAGGGGCCCGAAATCCTGTCGGGCAGGGATAATCCGTTGACGGGCGCGCCGCAGGCCTGACGCGCAGGAGTTGTCATTGGGCGGGCCTATTCCAATGCAGCGGTTGCAGCCGGTGCACAACTCAGCGAAAATTGGACCCTTTGGCTCATCCGGCTGAAGCCTCTGTCAGGAGCACTCCGGCCGGATAGGCCCGTACCGGGGATGGGCTGGCAGCGTGTCCTTCCCCAACTGTTTCAACCCCGCGAGTGCCGCGGCCCTCTTGAACAATATGTCCCACGTCAGTTGGACCGAATACCCCTGGCTCAACCTCGGTTTTCAAGACAGTACAGTCGGTGAGTTGTAAGATCTCTGTGCAAAACTGGGCGAAAGTGATCAGTGGCCATCAGGGAATCGAGTACTTCGCGAGCGTCCTGCAGGTCACTGCCGCTCCGAGCAGACAAAACCCCAGACTTTCGGCCTGCTTCAGTCGACATCCCCCCTTCAGGAGCTCGACTCACAGGGGAGCTATTCCAAAAAATAGCCCGGCTGTAGGCCGGGCTGGTCGGTGCGTTTCCGCCCCACGGGACGGCCTCCGGATAGTAGTCTTCAGAAAGCCAAAAATCTGTCCGAGGGAGCGTTGCATATGGGGCATCGATCTACTGTCTTGTCTATGTGAGCGTAGCCGCAGACTGGACAGACTTCAATGCTATCGGCGGGGATATCGTCACCCTGCTCATCCACCTTCTGCTTAGCATCGGCGAACAGATCCTCATGTACTTTCTCCGCGGCCATGGCCAGCTTGAAAGCCCGCAGTGCTTCCGATTCGTCTTCCAACTGAGCTACCGCTTCATAGGCGGGATACATTGCCTGGTGTTCGAAGTTTTCACCGTCGATGGACGCCTGCAGGTTCTCGGAGGTATCACCGATCTTACCGAGAGCGCGCAGGTGCTTTTTGGCATGCACCAGCTCGGCAAAGGCTATCGCTTTGAAGAGCCTGGCGACATTTTCCTTGCCCTCATCCTTGGCAGCCTCGGCAAAGACGGTGTATTTGTTGCGAGCTTCACTTTCACCACTGAATGATTCTTGCAGGCTTTTATCTGTCATATCTCCCATGATATTACCTCCCATAATCAGATATTTGTGCCGATCATTTGATCCATCCATCTTCCGACCTTGTTTTCAATGAACATTCTAATGCAACTGTTTCAAATTTACAATCCTGTGCAGGGTGATATAAAATTAGCTAGTCGAGTTTGGCCTGGTTGAGAATGTTGACAGCTAAATGAGATTGAATATGAGGGCAAAAACAGTAGGGGGGATTGAGATGAAGGCAGTTAAAATTAAACCTGATGTTTACTGGGTGGGTTTTGTTGATTGGAACCTGCAGGAGTTTCACGGATATACCACCCCCAGAGGCACGACCTACAATGCTTACCTTATCGTGGATGAGCAGGTTACCCTGGTGGATACTGTCAAGCATTACGGTTACCAGCAGATGATGCAGCGCATAGCCAGCGTGATTGATCCCGGCGACATTGACAAACTAGTGGTAAACCACGTTGAAATGGACCACTCGGGCAGCTTCGTGCAGTTTCTACATGATGTCGCCGGTGTCGAGGTGATCACCTCTCCGCAGGGCAGGCAGGGACTCATTGAGCACTACGGCGCCACGGTTGATGATGTCGATTTCGATATAGTGAGATCTGGTGACGAAAGATCCCTGGGCAGCTATTCGGTGAGTTTCGTGCAGGTGCCTATGGTGCACTGGCCCGACTCAATGGTGACGTACGTTCCTCAGCTGGAGCTTCTGCTTTCCAATGATGCCTTCGGGCAGCATATAGCGTCGGACGGACGCTTTGATGATGAAGTTGGATGGGGTGTTCTCGAACCCGAGGCGGCCAAGTATTACGCCAACATAGTCCTTCCCTACAGCGAACGGGTGGTGGGGGTGCTCGATAGTGTCGGTGATCTGGCAATAGACATGATAGCCCCCAGCCACGGAGTGATATGGCGTTCGCACATCGCCGACATCGTAAGCTGCTATGAGCGCTGGGCCACTCATCAGACAGAACCCAGTGCGGTAGTGGTATATGACACCATGTGGGGTTCCACGGAGAAGATGGCTCTGGCTCTGATGCGCGGGCTGAAAGAGGCCGGGATTCCTACCGTGCTCCGGTCGCTGCAGACCTATCATCGTTCGGAAGTAATTGCTGATGTGCTGCAAAGCAAAATCGTTGCCGTCGGCTCACCCACCCTCAACAGGAACATGCTGCCCAGCGTAAGTGCCTTTCTCACCTACATGAAAGGGCTGCAGCCGAAAGAGCGTCTCGGATTTGCCTTCGGCTCCTACGGATGGAGCGGCGAATCCGCCGCCGACGTGCAGCAGATTATCTCCGAGGCAGGACTGCAGACTCCGGAGGACCCGCTGCGGGTCAAGTACGTTCCCGGTTCTGATGAGCTGGAGGATGTAGTCCGAATGGGGCAGAAGCTGGCCGAATCCGCCGCCGACGTGCAGCAATCCGAAAGACAGCAGCCCGGCTCCGAGGGTGGTGCCGCCGGACAGCGGTGGGTGTGTACGGTGTGCGGCTACGTCTATGACCCCAGTCAGGGTGATGAAAGTGCCGACATAGCCCCCGGCACCGAATTCGGCGACCTCCCCGATGACTGGGTGTGTCCCATCTGCAGTGCCGACAGGGACAAGTTCGAAAAGGAGTAGCGAAAACCACTTCAATGATGCAAAAGGCCGCCGACTCCAAAGCCCGGCCCCGTCTTTTTGGATGGGGCCGGGGCATTCCATGCTAAAAATCCGGGAATAGTTTCGGTGTGCACTTGCTCTCAGGGAATATCACAGCTGTCCAAGCGCCGTCGGGCTGTAAGGGGTTACTCTGGCTTTTCCTCTTTTTTCTCTTTGGCGAATTTATCCTTGGCAGCCCCGCAATCCGGGCAGACCCAGCTGGCCGGGTGATCCTCGAAGGGCATGTCGGGTTCTCGGCCGGATTGTGCATCGCCCATGTCCGGGTCGTATACGTGGCCGCAGGCCTCACATCTCCATATTTCCATCGTTTTCTCTCCCCTCGATTTAGTTGCTTGTTACTTTACTAACTCAGTTAATTATTCGCCCCCGTATGCCTCAGTTCCTGCACAGCAGCAGGCGCAGAGCCCGGGCCGCACCTGGCAGCGGATACAGCTGCGAAGGATGAGAAGGCATTATACTGACGAGCCTTCGGGGGGCCAGCCTGCTTGACTGGAGGGGGGTGCGTCTTTGCTCGTAGGCAGGCCCTTATGATAGACTGATCTCAGTCAGAAGCGGATTTCTTTTTGAGTGGAGGTTCTGCGTGATGCTCAGCCGGCGTTGAGTGCCAGGATATTTAATCAGTGCGGTGGTAGGGCACAACCGACCGGCTGGCGCTTTTCCTGTCAGTCTTTCTCTTTTGCGACATGCCCCATATCAGAGCCTTTGGCAGCTGGCTTGTCGCCGGTCCGGTTGGGCCGACACAGGATATTTGGGGATATTTGCAGGAGGGATTTGCTATGTGGCGGCTGCAGGTTCAAGACCTCACCAAGAGGTTTGATGGCGATGAACTGTTCTGCGGATTGGAGTTTCAGCTGTTTGAAGGAGACCGGCTTGCGCTGGTCGGGGACAACGGATCGGGCAAATCGACCCTGTTGAGAATAATTGGGGGGCATATCGAGTGTGATGAGGGATCTTTGGTGTTTACTCCCAACCGCCCGCGCACGGCTTTCTTACCCCAGCAAGCCCCCGAGCTGGGAGAAAGGACGGTCTGGGAGTTCGCCCGGTCAGCTGTTGACGACCTTGTGCGCACTGAAAATAGGCTGCAGGAGCTGGAGCAGAAAATGGCCCAAGAAGTCTGCCCGGCTACCTGGTCGGAATACGAACGCCTGACGGATGAGTTTTCCCGTCGGGATGGATACACCTGGCGCAGCAGGGTCAAACGGGCACTGAATCAAATGCAGATTCCCAGCACCTGGTGGGAACGGCCGGCGGGTTCGCTCAGCGGTGGAGAGAGGACCCGTCTTCTTTTTGCCCGCCTCATGGCGAAAGATCCTGAACTGCTGCTTTTGGACGAACCGACAAACAATCTCGATTGGCCGACGCTTGACTGGCTGCAGGAGTTTTTCGACCAATTTATGGGAACCATTCTGTATGTAAGTCATGACCGTCACTTTTTGCAGAAGACGGCCACCCGGCTGATGGAACTCAGTCGGGGTCAGCTTGCCGTCTACGATGTGGACTACGAGACCTACCGGCAGGAAAAACGTAGAGCCCGGCAGCGGGCCTGGGCCCGGTACGAAAAGGAAAAAAAGGAGCAAAAGCGCCTGCGGGAAGCTCTGCGCAGGCAAAGGCAGTGGGCTGAAAGCGCCCACCGGCAGGCTGGCACCAGCGACTTCGAACGTCGCCGGGCCAAGATAGCCATGCAGAAGGCAAAGGCCGTCGAGACAAGGATACAACGACAGCTGGAAGAAGAGATCGAAAAACCCTGGCAAAAGGACGGTATCAATCTTGACCTTGAGTCGACCACCCGCTCCAAACCGACTGTTGCCTTTGCCTCGGAGCTGGTGGTGGGATATGAGGAAGAAGCGGTGGCGGAATCGATCGGGTTTCACCTGCAGCGCGGCCAGCGGCTGGCCATTGTTGGCCGAAATGGCGCAGGTAAGACCACGCTGCTGCGCACACTGCAGGGTGATCTACCGCCTGTCTCTGGCCAGATGGAGGTTGCCGAATCGGTGCCCAAATTCGTTCTCAGACAGCAAGTCGATACTGTTGCTTGCAATCATACTCCACATCAGTGGCTGGCAGCGAGAACCGGAGGAGACACCACAGCCGTTCGCACGGCGCTGGGCTGTCTCGGGCTGCGCAAAAAACAGGCGGAAATTCCGTTTGCTCGCCTTTCCCTTGGTCAGAAGGTAAGGGCTGTGTTGGCGCAGCTGGTTCTGACCGAGGCGGGACTTATCTTCCTTGATGAACCCACCAATCACCTGGATCTTGATTCTCGTGAAACCATCGAGGAAGCCTTGCAGGACTACCCAGGCACCCTGATTTTCGCCTCTCACGACAGGGTTTTTGCACAGAAGCTGGCCACGTGTGTGTTGGACCTGGATGCGGAGCCTCCGGTTTTTTTCCGCGGAGCCCTGCAGGAGTACTCGGATACCCGAAAGCCGGAGCAAGCCGAAAAGAACCTGCTTCTGAGAATGCGGGCGGCTCGTCTGGCAGATAAACTGACCGATCCACCGCCTTCGGTGGATGAAAGTGATCTTGCGGCCTGGGCTGAGGAGTATGAGCGAATTCAGTCGGAATTACGATCGACAAGTAAGTGACCAGAATCATGCCTGGATCTCACCGCAGCAGACATGGACGTCGCCCTGGGTCCGGGCGTCCCCCCGCCCGGAGGGGTATCTCTCAGAGGGTATGTTCTTGATATACTACCATGGACGGCAGCTGGTTAGATTTGCCTGCCGCAGCAGACTGAAGGCACGATTCAGCATCATCTGGAGGTTCAAAGGCATGCCTGACGATATTTTCCTGGTCGATGTGGGAAGTACAACTACCAAGCTGTTCTATCTGGAGTGGGGGAGCGAGGGTTACTCGCTTGGTGGCCGGGCACATGCGCCGACTACAGTGGAGAAGCCAACAGAAGATGTGATGCAGGGAGTTTACGCCGCTTTCGACCAGCTGAAGGACGGCGGCAGCCTGCCGGAGGGAATCACGCAGCCGGAGGACGGCACCTGGCTGGCAACATCCAGCGCGGGTGGTGGGCTTCAGCTGCTGGTCGTCGGGCTGGTGGAGAAAATCAGTGCAGAAAGTGCCAGGAAGGCGGCGCTGGGCGCCGGGGGGATTCTGCTCGATACCATCGCCCAAAACGACGGTCGCTCCTGGGTGGAGAGAATCAACAGGATCCGCGAGCTGAGACCGGATCTGATAGTTTTCTCCGGTGGATTCGAGTCTGAATCGTCGCAGCCCCTGGTGAGCATGGCTGAATGCGTAAAGCGGGCTGTACAGAGCAAAACCTACCCGGACGACTACCGGCTGCCGGTGGTCTTTGCGGGAAATACCGAGGCCCGCCCCCTGATAAACGAGATACTGGACCTTGACCACGTGGCCCTGGAGTTTGTGGACAATGTCCGGCCGCGGCCCGGTGAAGAGAAGACAGAACCGCTGTCGGAGGCCATCGAACAGAACTTCATGGAGCATGTGATGCAGCAGGCTCCCGGGTACGGTGGACTCTGGGAGATGGTAAGCGGTGACATCCTGCCCACGCCCAGTGCGGTCGGCAGGATAATCCAAAGTTACGCGAATGCCGAAAAGCGGGATGTTATGCTCGTTGATATGGGTGGCGCAACAACTGACGTTTTCACCGTAAAGGAAGGACACCTGCACCGTACGGTGAGTGCGAATCTCGGCATGAGCTACAGCCTGCGCAATGCACTCGTCCGGACTGGCATGGGCCAGGTCATGGGTTGGTTGGGTGAGGATTTTGAGTCAGAAGTGGTTGAAGACTACATAAACAACAAGATGTGTCATCCCTCTCACCTGCCTGAGACTGAAGCCGAGCTGCGGGTGGAGCAGGCCATGGCCAGGGAAGTTGTGGCGCTGGCGCTGCAGGATCACATCAGGGCCGCGCCGGCGGTAGTGCGGCAGGCGGGAGTTCTGCCCAGCATGGATGAACGCATCAAAAACCGGGTTGAACGTACCCTTGATGTCTCTGAGGTGGATGTGATCATTGGCTCCGGCGGATATTTTGCCCACAGCGGAAGCCTTCGCGACAGAGCGCTGACCATGATAGACTCCATTAATCCTACCGGCATTACCACTTTGGCGGTGGACCCGCTGTTTATCTCGCCTCATATGGGGGTGCTGCGAGGGATGCTGGGCGATGAACAGACCTCCGGGCTGTTCGAGGAGCTTGCGCTTTGTGAACTGGGGCTTCTCATCCGGCCCGAAACACCCCGCGACCTCTCCATCAGGCTGCAGGGCGGTTCTCAGAGGGAGTTTCCCCGGGGGGACATCTACTTCGAGAGCCTCGGTTCCGACGACAGGATAGCTGACATCCTGGGGATGAGTATCTCCTCATCCGGCATCAAGCCTCCCACTCAGCCACAAGAGAACTGCTTTAACTTGATTGTGGACCTTCGCGAACGGTCGCAGAGGCTTGAGGCAGAAGAGATTCGATTCAGCGATTTTCCCTATGAGCTCCCATACGAGGAAACCGAGGTTTCCTACCGCATCCCGCTCGGAGAAGATCCAGAAATAAAAGTAGAATGCGGTGAGAAGGTAAAGCCAGATACCACTTTGGCGCTGGCCAGAGACCGGGTTACCTTCCCCTGGTTCGTCTTTCCCTGCCCCACTCTCAAAATAAAGCCCCGCCAGCTCCCCGAAGCCATGCTGAAGGAAGTTGGCGATATCGTGGAAAAAGGGGAAGTCATAGCAAAAACTGATGTGAGCATGACAGTTCACGAATACAAGTCTCCCGTCAGAGGAGAGATTGTGGACGTATCAGAAAGAAGCGGACGCGTCATAATCGAAGAGCGACTCGATGAAAGCCAAAAGACGGTGAATGTGGCGGCCGAGCTGGGGGTCACACCGAATGAGGTGCAAAAACACCTGCAGGTGGAAAAGGGAGACCGGGTGCTGCAGGAGTCGGTTATTGCCGTCGAACACCCCGACAGGCTGATCCAGCTTTTCTCCAGGAAGGTCCAGGCCCCGCTCTCCGGCACAGTGACAGAGGTCGCCGGTGGAGAGGTGACCATCTCGCGGCAGGGTCCGCGCAGACGGGTGGCGGCCCAAACTCATGGTACCGTCGAGCAGATAGACCGTCGTTTCGTGGACGTCAGCGGATATGGCTGGAAGATTACCGGCGCCTTCGGCGTCGGCAGGAGGGTGGCCGGTGTTCTGCACTTTGTGGATGAAGAATCCGCGGAAAACCTGCCGTCAGAAAGTGGGAACATCATCGCCGTCTGCCCGCAGCCGCTGACCATGGCGATGCTGCAGACCGTAAGGGATTCTGCAGTGGTTGGAATGGTGTGTCCCAGCGCAACCGGTGCGGTTTTGGAAGATTACGTGGAAGGCACGGTCAACATCGGCGTAGCCGGAAATAAGACGCTGCCGGTCAGTTTGTGTATGCTGTCTGGATTTGGCCAAAGGGGCTCGGTACCCCAATGCGTGCTGCGGATACTCAAGCGCCATCAAAAAAGACCTGCGGTGCTGGATGGTACAACCCAGATTCGGGCGGGAGTCGTAAGGCCGCACCTTTATCTACCCGGCAACCCAGCGTCGGGGCAACCGGAGAAAGGGTATTAGATACGGCAGCGGCGGCGCATTTCGACAGGCCAAAACTTTGCACAAACCTCGATCGGACCATAACCGGACGGGCGGCGGAATATTGCCGCCCGTCTCCTTTTTTGACGCCTGTCTCCTTCATCCAGTTGTACCGGATATTTTGCAGTGCATCCTTTGCTGCAGACGGTATCATTTAGTAGGTGCTATCATCCGGCTTTGCTGATCTATTACCATTACTTGTCTTTCCAGTCACTTCCTTGGTCACTTTCATAATAAGCATATATTATTAAAAAGCAGGCATTCTAGTTCCTTTTGTCCTGTTGTGGTGTCTCTGTATGCACCATCCGTGCACGGGGAGTCACCCAAACAACGAGAGGGGGTAACTATGTGAAATTTGAACGACGATGGAGCATTGTACCTGTCGTAGCTCTGCTTTCTTTTTTGCTGGTTGCAGGTTGCTCGTCGGTAACTGATCCAGATACCGGACCCGCCGACGGAGTACCTGCGGTCGGAGGAGAGATGGTCTTCGGCATGACATCTGAGCCGGTAATACTCAATCCCATCCTGAGCACGGGAACGCCGGCGGGTTTTGTCAACAACCGGGTGTTTGCATCTTTGGTGAGAGCAGACGAAAACCTGCAGATGGAACCCTACGTGGCCGAGGACTGGGAGTTTTCCGAGGACGGGCTGGAGTGGATCTTCCAGCTGCGCGATGATGTTTACTTCCATGACGGCGAACAGCTGACTGCAGATGACGTGGTGTACACCTACATGGCAATCCTGCACGAGGATTACACCGGAGTAAGGGCCACCACTTACGAACCCATCGAAGAAGTAGTCGCCGTCGACGATCTGACGGTCAAGTTCGTACTGAAAAGGCCTCACGCTCCCCTGCTCAGCGACCTGACCATGGGAATTATGCCCAGCCACCTGCTGGCGGATGAGCCAATAGCTCAGCTGAGAGAACTGGATTTCAATATGAAGCCGATTGGTGCGGGACCGTTTGTGTTCGAAGAGTGGCGCAGCGGTGAGTACATCGTGCTGAGCCGCAACCCCGACTTTTTTTTGGACGGGCCCTACCTCGAGCAGGTGCGCATACGCTTCTACGGCGACGAGCAGGTCATGCTCACTGCTCTTGAAGCTGGAGACATCGATTACATTGGCTCGATACCGCCCGACGACATCGACCGGGTAATGCAGGAATACGACGACAAGCTGGAATTTTTCGAGCGGCAGAACAACGGCTACTCGTACATCGGGCTCAAACAGACTCACCCGATCCTCGAGGACCACAGGGTGCGGCAGGCGATGGCCTACGGTATCAACCGCAGGACAGTGGTGGATGACGTTCTCAACGGTTACGGCACGGTCATGAACGCCAACGTTCCGCCCTTTTCCTGGGCCTACAACCCCGATCTTACCGATTACGAGTACGACCCGGACCAGGCCATTGAGCTGCTGGAGAAGGCCGGATGGACGGAGATCGGTGATGACGGCATAAGGCGCAACGCCGATGGAGATAAGCTCAGTGTAGAATGCGTCACCTCCACTGGTAACGTCATCCGCGAAAACACCCTGCTTATCGCCCAGCAGAACCTGGCGGAGATCGGCTTTGACCTCGACGTGCAGTTTTACGAGTGGACGGTACTGCTGGAGCAGTACCTGGATGCAGCCATGTTCGAGTCCTACATGCTGGGATGGAGCCTGGGGCTGGACCCCGACGCGTACCTGTTCTTCCATTCGGATGCTTCGCTTGATGAGGAAGGCAATTTGAGGGGCTTCAACGATGTCGAGTACTCCAACGAGCGCGTTGACGAGCTGCTTGAGCTGGGCCGCATCACGCTGGATCAGGATGAGCGGGAAGAGATATATCACGAGATCCAGGAGATCCTCAACGAGGAGCTGCCTTACATCTTCCTGTTCAGCCAGGATCTGGTCAGCGCAACCAACAGAGATATCCGAGGCATTACCATGAGCGATATAGGTCCCCTGTACATGGAACAGTGGTACATCGAAACTGCCGAGGCGGAAGAATAATGAGTCGGCTGTAATTTTGCTTCTGGATATCTACCGGGGGCGGTCGTTGCACTGGCCGCCCCCAAATGACGGATTCCTGTGGGGGTGGAGATATTGAGTACCTATATCATCAAGCGAATACTGCAGATGATACCGCTTTTGATAGGCATCACCGTAGTGTCGTTTTTCATCATGCAGCTGGCTCCGGGTGATCCGGTGGACCTTTTGGCCGAGCGGACGGCCACCGCGGAGGAAAGGGCGCGCATACGCTCCATTTACGGTCTGGATGAGCCCCTGTACGTTCAGTACTGGATATGGCTTAACAACCTGCTGCGCGGTGATTTTGGTTATTCCTACGTGAGGGGACGTCCGGTGCGGGATATGATTCTCGAGCGGCTGCCTAACACCGTCTACCTCAATGCTGTGGTGGCGGTGATGATATACGGCCTTGCCATTCCCATCGGGGTGGCCTCTGCCCTGCGTCAGTACTCGTCCTTTGACCACACTGTGACCAGCTTTGCATTCTTGGGGCAGGCGCTGCCTAACTTCTGGTTCGGGCTGCTGCTAATCTATGGGGTGGCCCTGCGGATTGACATCATACCGGTGGCGGGAATGTCCACCTACGGCATAAGTCTGGCCACGCACAGCTTCTGGGCTGTGCTGGTAGACCGACTGCGGTACCTCATACTGCCGGTGGCAGTCATGGGGCTGAGTGCCCTTGCGGGCATAACCCGGTACACCCGGTCCAGCATGCTGGAGGTCATACGCAAAGACTACATCCGCACCGCCCGCTCCAAGGGACTAGCCGAGAGGCTCATCATCTACAAGCACGCGCTGCGCAATGCGCTTTTGCCCATTGTGACCATTTTGGGATTTGAAATACCTCTGATGTTTTCCGGTTCGGTTATCATCGAGAACATATTTTCCTGGCCGGGGCTGGGAACCCTCTCGGTGAATGCGGTCTTTCAGCGCGACTACATGGTGGTAATGGCCTTCAACGTCATCGGAGCCACGCTGGTGGTGATCGGCAACTTCGTAGCCGATCTGCTTTACGTGGTGGTCGACCCCAGGATTTCCTACGACTGAAGGGAGTGAAATGTCTTGGCTAACAATCCGCAGAGCAAACAGCTCACTGATAAAAAACAAAACATGGAAAAGGGAGCGGAAACCTGGGGACAGATGGTCTGGCGGAGGTTCAGGCGTCACCGACTGGCGGTAATCAGTATGTACGTGCTGGCAATCCTTTACCTGGTAGCCATTTTCGCTCCTTACGTGGCCACCCATGATTTTGCTCATGTGGACCCGATCAATCGCCTTCAGCCTCCCAGCAGCGAACATCTTTTCGGCACTGACCGTCTGGGAAGAGATGTGTTCACTCGGGTAGTGTGGGGATCGCGGGTGTCGCTGAGCGTCGGATTCGTGGCAGCGGGAGTAGCGGTTCTCTTAGGAACTGTCATAGGTGCTGTATCAGGGTACTTCGGCGGCTGGGTGGACCACATGCTTCAGCGCTTCACCGAGATTGTACAGTCCTTTCCCACCATGTTTTTGCTGCTGACCATAATAGCCATCGTCGACCGCAGCATATTCAACATCATGGTGGTAATCGGCATAACCTCGTGGCCCGGTTTAGCCCGCCTGGTGCGCGGTGAAGTGCTGTCGTTGAGAAAGCAGGAGTTTACCGAAGCTGCCAGGAGCATAGGCGCTACCGACAGCAGAATCATATTCAAGCACATACTTCCCAACGCCATGGCGCCGGTTATCGTCAACGCTACGCTGCGAATAGCCGGGGCGATCCTGGCGGAATCAGCCCTCAGCTTCCTGGGGCTGGGAGTGCAGGAGCCCTTCCCCAGCTGGGGAAGCATACTGAATGCCGGCCGGAATCACCTGAGATACGGTATATGGATAACGCTGTTTCCGGGCCTGCTCATATTCATCACCGTGCTGGCATTCAATTACATCGGTGATGGGCTGCGGGATGCTCTCGACCCCAGGCTGCAGGAGTGACATGTATGCAAAAAAGGGGGATCATCGGAGGCGGCGCGGGATGTCCGCCCCCGGGTAATCATCAGTCTTCTCTGACGAAGCGCAGGCTGCGGACTCGCCCGCCGTCGATCTGAAAACCGTCGATGCGGGCGTCATCCCGCGTGAAAGTCACCTTGCCCGGACGGCGGCCGCGGCCGTGAAATACGTCATCTTCGATCATCAAAAGAGTCACATCATCGTGGCGTCGGTGGCGCATAACCAGCGCGCCTTCGTCGGCCACCAGTCGGTAGCTGGTACCCAGCTCGTCGCTTTCGTATGCTCCCTCGTATTCGGATAGCTTCTGTGAGTCGGGCTCGGGCAGCTGGATTTTCTCGGCGTTCATCTGCCGTCCGCCGACGGACACCTCAATGCATGTTATGCTGCCGTCGTCATCGCTGCAAAAGGAGAGTTGGTAGCTGCTGTCCTCGACCTCGAAGCTGAGCTTTGCTGTGGGTATCAGCTCTTCTGGCGGTTGATTGCCCCTCTTAAGCTGCAGATGGTCGTCCTCGAGGCTTATCTCCAGCAGACCATAGGGGCTGAGCAGGTATGTTCCTGTGCATTTGGCCAGTTCTTTTTGCGATGGTTGTACTGTCTGCGTCTTTTGATTCTCTTCTGGTTTGCTTTTTGTCATGTGCGGTGCCAGCAGCAGTTCGCCTATCTGCATGGCCAGAGAATGGGGGTTGAAGCTGCCCAGGTTTGACAGTACGGCTACTCCGACTCCGTGTTCGGGGAAGCGTCCGCACCAGCTGCGGAACCCGGCATCTCCGCCGCTGTGTCCCACCACGGAAAGCCCCCGATGTTTGCTGTGAGTGAGCCCGCAGGCGTATGAGATCTTCTCGCCGTCGTTCAAAACGAAGCGCTGATGCATCCGCTGCATCAGATCTTCGCTGCCCACGGTGAGGCTGTCAAAATTGTTCAGCCACCGGGCAAGATCTTCGACGGTAGTAAACAGGCTTGTGGCACCTATGTTGGCATAGCTCAACACGCTTTTTTGGTACCCATTGCATGGATTCTCCGAGTAGGAGTAGGCCCGGTCAGGGACTATTTGCTGGTGATCGTCGTGGAAATGAGTCGAGTTCATATCCAGGGGGTCGAATATCCGCTCGGCGGCGAACTGCCGCAGGTCCTTGCCGCTTACTTCGCCGACGATTTCTGCAAGCAGCGTGTAACCGGTGTTGCTGTAGAGGTGCTGCTCGCCGGGGGGGAAGTTCAGCTGGCGTTGGTGTCGTACCATCTTGCGTATATGCTCGGTGGTTATGACGTCATCCATGCGCCAGCCCGCCAGCTGCAAAAGCTCCCACTGGTCGCGCAGGCCGCTGGTGTGGTGCATAAGGTGCTCTACTGTGATGGTCGGTCCAAAATCCGGCACCCAGGGCAGGTAGTCTCTTACGTC